>CAIYWC010000091.1 GCA_903929795.1 uncultured Myxococcales bacterium
ACGGCGTGCAAACGCCGACGCTGGACCTTGACGGCGCGGCACAGCGCGAATTTCCGGAGGGCTGAATGTGCGCGGCTCAGCATGAAAATCCTAGGAAGTCGCGACCTTTGGAGCGGGAAACGGGACTCGAACCCGCAACATTCAGCTTGGGAAGCTGACGCTCTACCATTGAGCTACTCCCGCACAGACACTTTCCGCCGGCACCTGCGTGCGCGGGCCGGCGGCGACGCTTCGTACCGCGAGCGGCCGCCCGCGTCAACTCTGCTCGCACCAAATGCGCCGCCGTGGCATCCTACTGACCCGTCGCGGCGACCCGAGCCGCCAGGACTTGCCGTGCCGCCGCCCACCCCTTCGATTTCGCTCCACGGAATTCGCCAGAACAACCTGCGCGGCTTCGATCTCGAGTTGCCGCTTGGGCAGCTCATTGTTATCACAGGTGTTTCCGGTTCCGGGAAGTCTTCGCTGGCCTTTGACACGCTGTACGCGGAGGGCCAGCGGCGCTATGTGGAATGCCTGTCGTCCTACGCGCGGCAGTTCATCGAGCGGATGGATCGCCCGCAGGTTGATGAAATCAAGGGTATTTTACCCTCCGTCGCGCTGCGCCAGGGCCGGACCATTCGCGCCGCGCGGGCCACGGTGGCGACGCTGACGGAGTTGGGCGAGCATTTTCGCATGCTGTTCGCGCACGGCTCGACGCCGCAGTGCCCGACGTGTGGCGCCGCGGTGCAGCGCACTTCGCTGGGCGTCCTGACCGACGCGCTGCTGGCAAACGCCGCCGGTCGCAAGGCGGCGATTACGTTTGAACTTCCTGTTTTGTCAACACTTTCTGCGCAGACCGCGCTGCTGGGCCTCGCGGCGGCCGGCTATACGCGGGCTTTTGAAGCGGGCCGCGCCCAGCCGCTCGCGGCGCTGCTGACCGACGATCGCGTGGGCATCCCGGTGCACGTGCTCCAGGACCGCCTGGTCGTGGATGTACTGGAACGTTCACGGCTTTTTGACTCGCTGGAACAGGCGATGCGCCGCGGCTCCGGTGCCGTTTCCATCTGGCTGGACGGCGACGTGGCGGATCTGCGGGCGTTCGCGCGGGTCAGCGAGGCGAGCGGTTTTTGGCAATTCCGCGCGACCGGAAGCCTGCGCTGCGCCGTTTGTGCCACGGAAATCGAACCGCCGTCGCCGCACCTGTTCAGCTTCAACTCGGCGGTCGGCGCGTGCCCGGCGTGCAACGGCTTTGGCCGGCTGGCGGACCTCGACCTCGACCGGGTCGTGCCCGACGGCCGCAAGACGCTGGCGCAAGGTGCAATCAAGCCGTGGTCCACCGAGTCGACGACCGACGAACGCCGTGATTTGGCGCGGTTTTGCGAGCGTTTGGCGATCCCGATGGACACGCCATGGCTCCAGTTGACGGCGGAGCAGCGCGCGGCGATCGTCGCTGGCGAGAAAGGCAGCGTCCGCGCTGGCAAATTCTACGGCATCCGCGGCTGGTTCAAGTGGCTGGAGAGCCGCACGTACAAGATGCACGTCCGCGTGCTGCTGGCGCGGTATCGCGCCTACGTGCCGTGTCCGCTGTGCGAGGGCACGCGCCTGCGGGCGGAGGCGCGCGCGTGGCAGCTCAACGGCTGGAGCCTGCCAGAGTGGCTGGCCGCGCCGCTGCGCGATGTCCAAGCCCGGCTGGCGACGCTGGAGCTGAGCGAAATGGCGGCGGCGGCGCTGGAGCAGCCGCTGCGCGAAGTGCGCCACCGACTGGCGTTTTTGGACGAGGTCGGCCTGCACTACCTGTCGCTTGACCGCGCCGCGCGCACGCTGTCCGGCGGCGAGCTGCAGCGCGTGCAGTTGGTGGCGGCGCTTGCGACCGGCATGAGCCAGGTGCTCTATGTGCTGGACGAGCCGTCGGTCGGCCTGCATCCCCGCGACAACGATAGACTTTTGCGGATCCTGGAGCGGATGCGGTCGACGGGCAACACGGTGGTGGTCGTGGAGCATGATCCGGCGCTGATGCTGGCGGCGGACACGATCGTCGATTTGGGGCCGGGCGCGGGTTCGGAAGGCGGCGCGCTGCAGTATTTTGGCCCGGCCAGCGGGCTGGCGGCTGCGCAGGGCTGCCTGACGGCGGACTACCTGACGGGCAAGCGCAAGGTGGATCTGGCGGACGAGGCGCCGTCGCTGCAGCAGGCCAAGCGCAAGGCCGCGATTCGTCAGCAGAAATGGCTGACGATTCGCCAGCCGACCGCGCGCAACCTGCGCGGCCAGGACGTGCGGCTGCTGCAAGGCGCGCTGAACGCGGTGTGCGGTGTGTCGGGCTCGGGCAAGTCGACGCTGATCGAGGAAGTGCTGTACCGCGGGCTGCTGCGCCAGCGCGGCGAGTCGGTGGACGAGCCGGGTGCATGCGCGGGCATCGACTGCGATTTGGCGCTTGGCGAGGTCGTGCTCGTGGACCAGGAACTGCCGGCGGCGGCGAGCCGCGCGAACTGCGCGACGTACCTCAAGGTTTGGGACGCGATTCGCAGCCGATTGGCTGAAGAACCGCTTGCTGTTGCGCGGGGTTACACGCCGGCAACGTTCAGCTTCAACCGGGAAGGCGGCCGGTGCGCGGTGTGCGAGGGACTCGGCTTTGAGACTGTTGACATGCAGTTCCTGAGCGACGTGCACATGACCTGCGAGGCCTGCGAAGGCCTGCGGTTCCGCGCCGACGTGCTGCAGGTGCGCCACCGCGGCAAGAACGCGGCGGATTTCCTGAACATGACGGCGGCCGAGGTCGCGCGGGAATTCGCGTTTGACGCGACGCTGGCCAACCCGATGCGCGCGCTGACGGAGCTGGGCTTGGGCTACTTGCGCCTGGGCCAGCCGCTGTCGACGCTGTCGGGCGGCGAGTCGCAGCGCGTCAAGATCGCCTGGCACTTGCTGCAAGCCCGCACCAAGAATGCGCTTTTCCTGCTGGACGAGCCGTCGACTGGCCTGCATCTGCACGACGTGGCGATTCTGCTGGCGAACCTGCGGGCGCTGACCGCGGCGGGCAACACAGTCGTGCTGGTGGAACACCACTTGGACCTGATTGCCGCAGCGGATCATGTGGTTGAGCTGGGCCCGGACGGCGGACCGGCGGGCGGGCATGTGCTGTACCAGGGCGATGCGGCTGGGTTGGCGGCGCAGGATACGCCGACGGCGACGCACCTGCGGCGCCACAAGACCGGCGAGGCGTACCTGCGGGCGACGGGCCTTGGCGTGGATGCAGCTGAAGCACAACTGCTTGACGTGCAACGGGATCCCGGCCACGTCGCCGTGCGCGGTGCGCGGGTGCACAACCTGCGCAACGTGTCTCTGGACATCCCGCGGGACCGGTTCACGGTCGTGACGGGGCTGTCGGGCTCGGGCAAGTCCAGCTTGGCGTTTGACGTCGTGTTCGCGGAAGGCCAGCGGCGCTTTCTGGACTGCCTATCGCCGTACGCGCGCCAGTATTTGCCGCCGGCGAGCCGTCCGGACGTCGAGAGCCTGGCCGGGCTGCCGCCGACTGTTGCGATTGCGCAGCGCACGACGCGCGGTGGCACGCGGTCGACCGTGGCGACGCTGACCGATATCTACCCGTATTTGCGCCTGCTTTACGCGCGGTGCGGCACGCAGCTGTGCCCCAAGTGCGGCGGCGCAGTGTCGGGGCAGACCGCCGCCGACGTCGCGGACGCGATCGCGGAGCGCTTTGGCCGGGCGCCGGTCTACGTCATGGCGCCGGCGGTGCGCGGTCGCAAGGGCCACCACCAGGGCATCATCGACCGCGCCGTCGGCTTTGGCCACGACTGGCTGCATGTGGACGGCGCGCTTGTGCCGATCCAGGCCGTGCCGCCGCTGCGGCGTTTTGCGGTGCACGATGTCGATTTTGTCGTCGCGCGCATCGCCAGCGATGTGCCTGACCGCGCGGCGCGGATCGCCCAAGCCGTGGACGCTGCGCTGGGCCTGGGCGACGGCACGGTGATGGCGCGGACGTCCGAGACGGTGGCCGTGCCGTGGTCGCTGCGGCGCCATTGCGGCCGCTGCGATGTCTCGGTGGAGGCGCCCGATCCGCGGCTGTTCACGTTCACGTCGGCGGCGGGCTGGTGCCCGGCGTGTCAGGGCACAGGCGTGCAGACGACGCCCAAGGTCGAACGTCCAAAGAAACGCAAGAAAATCAAGGAGGATGGCAAGTCGATCGCGGAGCTGGCCAAGGCCGGCCTGCCCGACGGCGGCGAGAAGCTGGACGATGAGGCCGTGCGGCTTGTCGAAGCGTGCCACACGTGCGCGGGCAGCCGGCTGCGGCCCGAGGCGCGGTCGGTGCTTGTCGCGGGCCAGACGATCGACGCGGCGGTGCGGCAAGGACCGGCCAAGCTGCAGATCTGGCTGGAGGCAGTCCGCTGGAACCGCCGGGATGCGCAGGTGGCGGAGCCGATCGTCTTGGAAGTGGCTGCGCGCTGTGCGTTTTTGCAGCGCGTAGGCCTGGATTACTTGGCGCTGGGTCGGGCGGCGACGACGCTGTCGGGCGGCGAGAGCCAGCGGATTCGCCTGGCGGCGCAGCTGAGCTCCAACCTGCGCGGGGTGCTGTACGTGCTGGACGAGCCGACCATCGGCCTGCATCCCGCCGACAACGCGCGCGTGCTGGACGCGCTGGACGGGCTGGTGGCACGCGGCAACGGCCTGCTGGTGGTCGAGCACGACGAGGAGACGATCCGCCGAGCCGACCATGTGATTGAGCTGGGCCCGGGCGGCGGCAATACCGGTGGCCAGCTTGTGTTTGAAGGCACCGTGGCGCAACTGCTCAAGGCCAAGGACTCGCCGACCGGCCAAGCGCTGCGCGATCCGCACACGCGGCGGGTGCGCCAGGAGCCGCGGCCGCTGACGGAGCAGTTCATCACGGTGCGCGGCGCGCGGCACAACAACCTGCACAATGTGACCGCGCGGTTCGCCCGCGGGCGCTTCAACGCGGTGACGGGCGTATCGGGTTCGGGCAAGTCGACGCTGGTGCGCGATCTGCTGGTGCCGGTGGGCAACGCGCTGATCCAGGAGCTGCCGTTTGCCGCGGACCTGGACGGCATCGACGGCCTGAGCGGCATCGGCCGCATCGTCGAGGTCGACCAGAGCCCGATCGGCCGCACGCCGCGCAGCTGCCCCGCGACCTACATGGCGATTTTCGACGACCTGCGCGCGCTTTTTGCCAACCTGCCCGACGCAAAAGTACGCGGCTTGACCGCCAACAAGTTCAGCTTCAACACCGCCGGCGGCCGCTGCGAGACGTGCCTCGGTGCAGGCCAAGTCCGCGTGGAGATGAGCTTTTTGCCGACCATTTTCGTGCCGTGCGAGGCCTGCCAGGGCCGGCGCTACCAGGAACCGGTGCTCGCGGTGCGGCACAAGGGCGCGACCATGGCAGACGTGCTGGCGATGTCGATGGCGGAAGCGGCCAATCATTTCGCGGCGGTGCGCGCGATCGCCGGGCCGCTGGAGCTGGCGGTGCAGCTGGGCCTGGGCTACCTGACGCTCGGCCAGGGCAGCCATACGCTGTCGGGCGGCGAGGCGCAGCGGCTCAAGCTGATTCTGGAGCTGGCGAAAAAGCGGCGCACGGAGACGCTGTACGTGCTGGACGAGCCATCGACCGGGCTGCACCTGGAGGACGTGCGCAAGCTGCTGGGCGTGCTGCACGCGCTGGTCGACCGCGGCGACACGCTGGTTGTGATTGAGCACCAGCTGGACATCGTCAAGGAAGCGGATTGGCTGGTGGATCTGGGCCCGGGCGCGGGCGAGGCCGGCGGAACGCTGACCTGGCAGGGCGGCGTGCGGGACCTGCTGAAATCCAAGGTGAAATCACCGACCGCGCAGGCGTTGCGGGCGTAAGCGCTAGTCGTGCGCCAGCAGCTGCGCCCACTTCTCGGGGTCGATCGCGCCTTCGTTGTCGCCCTTTGTGTTCTTGCCCGCGGTCGCCTTGATGCGCTCGGCCAGAATCGTCTTGGCCGGCGTACCCTTTTGCTCGTCGGCCTTCTCGACCTCGTGCTGCACCATCGACTTGAGCGCCATGTAGCTGCCCCAGCCGACCTGCCGCGTGCCATTGACGAAAAAGCCCGGCGTGCCCGTCGCGCCCATCGCCTCGGCCCACTTGGACTCTTCGGCGAGCCGGTCGGCGTTTTTCGGGTCGGCGATGTCTTTTTTCCACTGCTCGACGTTCAAGCCCAAGTCCTTGGCGTTCTTCTCCAAGCTTGCGTCGTCCAACGCCCCGGTTTCAAACAGCTTGTCGTGATACTGCCAGAACTTGCCCTGCTTCTTGGCCGCCCACGCCGCGAGCGCGGCGGGCTTGGACCGGCCGTGCATCTCCAGCGCATTGTTGCGGAAAAACACCTTGACCTTGCCCGGGAAATCCGCGGCGAGTTGCTTGATCGGGTCCGCAGAGCGCTTGCACACCGGGCACTGAAAGTCGCTGAACACGTTCACGACGACCGCGGCGTCCTTGGGGCCGAGAAACGGGCTGCCGTTGTCCTTGGGCGACGTGCCGAGCTTGGCGACGTCGACGCCTTTGCCGGCGCCTTCGTCGGTCTGGCTGTCCAGACTGCCTGACGCCTTCGCCGGGCTTGGCGTGGGCGATGGGCTCGGCGACGGCGCGATCGCGGCCACCGACGGCGCCGGCGCGGGCGATGCAGCGGCGGGCTCAGGTGTCGGTGCCGGGGCGGCTTCCGGCGCAGCTGCAGCCGGCAGAACCGGACCATGCGCCTGCGTCTTCGCGTCCCAACTGCCGACTACGAAACCCGCCATCGCCACGACGACGGACAAGGCCAAAACGTTGGATTTCTCCATTGCGCAAACTCCTCAGGCAAACTCAATTCACAACCGTGATCGACAGCGGCACCAGCGTGTACTGCGGGCTGTAGTAGCTGACGATGCCCTGCACGTTGAGCTTTTGGCCCTTTGTGTAGGTCGCCGCGCCGGACTTGTCGGTGACGTAGTTGCCAAAGCCCGACGACACCAGGACCGACTTGTCGGTGTCCGTCTTGCCGACCGCGATGTAGTGGATCTTGCCGTCGGTGCCGAGCACGCCCGGGTCCGCGACGATGACGTTTTCGAGCGAGACAAAGGTGCTCTCGTAGGATTCGTTCGACGCCGCCGGGGCGGCCGCGCCGATGCTGTCCACGTCGATCGTGACCGCCACCGGGATGTCGGTCGCGCCCTGCGGCGTCACGGCGACCGGCTTGATCTCGGTGACGCAGTAGGCTTCCGACACATCGCCGGTGACCGTGATCACATCGCCCGGGTGCAGCGTCGTCAGCAGGCCCGGCGACGGCGCGTACAGCTCAATGCCCGACCATTGGCCACCGCCCTTGGTCTGGACGTATACGGCGTCGGAGACTTTGCCGCTGGTCTTGGAAGTGGTTGTTTCTACAGGTGAAACGACGATGACCTGGGCGATCGTGATGCCTTTGGCGCCGTCGACAAAGCCGGTGGCGTTCGCGCAGGTGGTCGAGCTGGGATCCTGCTGGATGGCGGAGATCGTCGTCGTGGTGCCCGCCGTGACCGCGTCCGTGCCGCCGCTGGTGGTGTCCTGGCCCGGCGCGGTGTCGCTGCCCGCGACCGCATCCGTGCCCGCCGCGTCGCCGCCGGTGGCATCGGTGCCGCTGATCGTGTCCAGCACGCCGCCACCGCCGCCCGCGCTCGTGTTCGCGCAAGCCGAAGCCAGCACACATAGCCCCGCCACTGCCACCGACTGCCACTTCGCGAAATTGCGCATCACGTTCTCCGAGCTTCGTTTGTGTGGCCCAACCCGAGCCACGAAAGCGCGCATGCTACGGGCAGCCGCCGGCGAACGTCAACGCCGGAAGTGACAAATGCATTCCCGCGGCGGCGATTTGCCCGCGCTCGCACCGTCAAGACGGCGCCAAAATCGCGTCCGCCGCCGCGCGCAGCCGGGCCACCGCGAGGTCGCAGTGCTCCCGCGTCACAATCAGCGGCGGCGTCAGGCGCAGCACGTTGGTCCCGGCGACCGACAGCAGCAGGCCACGATCGCGTGCCGAATCCACGACTTTCTTGGGATCGCCGTTCACCGCCACGCCGCACATCAGCCCGCGCCCGCGCACGTCAAGCGTGTACGGTCGCGCGTCAAACGCCGCGTGCAGCTGCTGCAGCAGGTACGCGCCGACGTCCGCGGTGTGCGCGACCAGCCCGTCGCGCTCGAAAATCGCCAGGACAGTTCGGCCCGCGCGCATCGCCAGCGCGTTCGCGCCAAAGGTCGTCGCGTGGCTGCCGGCTACCAGCGCGTTCGCGACCGGCTCGCGCGCCAGCACTGCGCCGACCGGAATGCCGCCGCCCAGCGCCTTGGCCAGCCAGACGATGTCGGGCGTGATGCCTTCTTGTTCAAACGCGAAGAACGTGCCCGTGCGACCCAGGCCAGTCTGCACCTCGTCCAGGCACAGCAGCACGCCGCGCTCGTCGCACAACTTGCGCAATTCCTTGAAAAATCCCGGCGGCGGCACCGCGACGCCACCTTCGCCTTGCACGACTTCAATCAGCACCGCGCCCACGGTCTCGTCCATCAGCGCCGCGATGCTCGCCAGATCGCCAAATTCGCCGTAGCGAAAGCCCGGCACCAGCGGTTCAAAGCCGTCCTGGTATTTCGCCTGCGCCGTCGCGGTCATCGCTGCGTACGTCCGACCGTGGAAACTCCCGTGCACCGTGATCACGCCAGGCCGCGGTTTTCCCAGCACTTTCGCGTGGTACCGGCGCGCCATCTTGACGGTCGCCTCCGTGCCTTCTGCGCCGGAATTGCAAAAAAAGGCGCGCGCCGGCTGGCCCGTGGCGCGCGTGAACTGCTGACAGAGCGCCTGCGCCAGCGGGGCCGCGTGGGCGTTGTGCCAGTAATTGGACTGGTGAATCAGCTTTTGCGTCTGATCCTGCAGCGCCGCGACCAAATCCGGGTGGTTGTGGCCCAAACCGTTGACCGCCACGCCTGCGGAGAAATCCAACAGCCGTTCGCCTTCCAGCGTGATGCCCCACGGGCCGTCGCCATCGACAAAAACGATCGGCGCATTGCGGTAGTTCGGCGTCAGGAAGCGGTCCGCCAGCGCGGCAATCTCGGCCGTCGTGTGGCGCGGCAAGTCGATCGCCGCGGGCTGCCCGCCCAAGTGCCCCTGCCGCTGTCCGTTTACCCGCGTGTCCATGGTCGGCCTCAGCGGGCTGTTGGACGCCCGCGTCACGGCCGCGCAGGATAGCCAAGCCGCTGCGGAAACGCGAGGGAGCGCCAGCGCCGCGCACTCAAGACTTTCTTGACCTGTTGGATGAGCCCGCCTAGCCTTGGCCGTAACTGGCGTAGTGTCGCATTTTGCGGCATTGCGGCCCGAATCGGCCTTGGAGACGCTCCCGCATGGCGGTCAAGAACGCAGTCGGCCTTGATATCGGCACCTCGTCGATCAAGGTCGCGCACGTCCAGGAGGGCAAGAAGGGCGTCCAGCTCATGGCGTTTGATACGATCATGCTGCCGCCGGACACGATTCGCGACGGCCAGATCCTCAACGCGCCGCAGCTGGTCCAGCGCATCCAGGAGTTGTTCGCGCTGAACAAAATCAAGCACCGGCAGGTCGCAGTGTCGCTTTCGGGTCACTCCGTGATCATCAAGAAGATTTCGCTCCCGGAGATGACGTTGGCGGAGCTGGAAGACTCCATCCAATGGGAAGCGGAGCAGTACATTCCGTTTGATATCAAAGACGTGAACGTCGATTTCCAGATCATCGACCCGCACGCCGGCCAAGCCCAAATGGACGTGCTGCTGGTGGCGGCGAAGAAAGCGGTGATTGAGGAGATGTGCGAGGTCGTGCGCGCGGCGAAGCTGGAGCCGGTGCTCGTGGATGTGGACGCGTTCGCGCTTTATAATGCGTTTGAGCTGAATTTTCCGCTGCCGCCGGACCAGACCGTCGCGCTGATCAACGTCGGCGCGTCGACCATCAACATCAACGTCGTGTCCAATGGCATGACGTCGTTTACCCGCGATATTACGGTCGGCGGCAATCTGCTGACGGAGGAAATCTCCAAGCAATTCGCGGTGCCGTGGGAAGAAGCGGAGCACATGAAGACGACGTCCGAGACGACGCTGTCGATGTCCGGCGTGCTGCGTGAAGTGCAGCGGATCTCCGGGCGCGTGTCGGAAGTGCTGATTGCCGAAATCCAGCGGTCGCTCGACTTTTTTGCCGCCACGGCGATCAACGCCGACATCAGCGCGGTGTACCTGTGCGGCGGCGCGGCGCTGCAGTCCGGGCTGATCGAAGGCATGGAGCGGCGGCTCGGCACGCACGTGCGGGCGCTGAACCCCTTCAACAACGTGGTCATCGACCCCAAGAAGTTCGACACCGCGCTCTTGCAGCGCATGGCGCCGATCGCCGCGGTGGCGATGGGCTTGGCGTTGCGCAAACCGGATGATCGGTAACGGAGAATCGCGAGCGTGCTGCTGATGATCCGGATCAACCTGCTGGGCAGGGCCAAAGGCCAAAAAGGCGGCAAACGCAGCTTTTCGCTGCCGCGCATTCCCAACGTCGGCCTGCTGCTGGCGCTGCTGATCTTGGTGATTGAAGGCGCCGTCGCGTTTCAGTGGTCGCAGCAGGCCGCGGAAAATGCCAACAAGCTGGAGAGCAAGGCGCGCAAGCTCAAAGAAGAAGTCGATGATTACTCGAAAGTGAAGACCGAAGTCGACGAGTTGAAGCACAAGCTGGAAGACGGCGGCAAGGAGAAGCTGGTCTTTGACGAGCTGTTTGCCGAGAAGGTCGGACCGGCCAATGCCTTGACTTACCTGTCTTTTGTCCTGGCGCCGCGCAAGGAAGCTGAGCTGCCGGGCGACGAACTCAAGCAGATGGAGCTGGCCGGCTGGCGCGTGAACTGGCCCGGTGAACGCGCGCGCGCGTGGCTGACGTCCGTGCACGAGCGCGAGGGCGAAGTGACGCTGGTGGGCGGCGCAGTCGACCACGGCGACGTGGCGGAAGTGGCACGGCGGCTCGAGTCGAGCGCGCATTTTCGCGAGATGAAGCTGGTGTCGCAGGAGCGCAAATTCGACGTCGCGCTGGGCGTGACGTACATCGAATTCACGATTCGCGGCGACATGGTGTACCTGCTGGAGCCGTACAAGCCCGCGGGCGCAGCGCCAGAAGCCCCGCCAGCGGCCGCCGCGGATGCCGACGCGAGCGCGGGCGATGGTGCCGCGGCAGCCGCGGATTCCGACGACGCGGCCGTGAAGCTGAAATCCGCGCTTTTGCCGCAGCCTGACGCTGCAGCCGGCGAAACCGGCGCGGCAACGGCCGACGCTGACGTCGAACCCGTTGATTCACGCGAAGAAAAAGACTACGGGCCGCCGCCGCCGATCGTGCCCAAGCCGGTCGCACCGCCGCCTGCCCCGGAACCGAGCCGCGCGCCGTCCGTCGCGCCGCTCTTGCAAGAAGCCGTGGAACCACCACCGGCTGACCAGGCCGCCGATCCGGGTGATCCCGGCGCGGCCACCGCACCCTCAGCCCCGCCTGCCCCAGCTGGCAGCGAAAACCCGTAAGGAGCAGAACGTGGACCAGTTCATGAAACTGCCACCGGGCCAAAAGGCCGCCGTCCTCGCGGCGGTCCTGGCTGTGATAGGCTTGGGCATGTACTTCTTGCTGGTCGATCCGCAGTTGGGCCGGGCGTCCGCGGCGCGGGCATCGCTGCAAACGACCGAGAAGGAGTTGGCGGAGCTCAAGGCGGCGGCGAGCATGGAAGAACTGGCCAAGCTGCACAAACAGAACGACGAACTGAACGAAAAGAACAAGGAAGCCAAGAAGATGCTACCGGCATCTGAGGAAGTGCCAGATTTCATCGACAGCGTGCAGAGCGACGCGGTACACGTGGGCCTGCAGGTCAAGCGCTTTGATCGGCTCAAAGAAGAGAATCAGGACATGTACCTGTCCATCCCGATCAAGATGGTCGTGGAAGGAAAGATGAACGATCTCATCCGGTTCATGCGCATCTATGCAGGCAATGACCGGCGCGTGATTCACATCAAGGACTTGGCGATCGACCAGGCGCCGCCGGAAATGGACATGATCAAGAAGAAGCTGGCAACGACGCGGCCCGAAGGCAAAGGCAATGACCGCGGCGCCACGACGCCCGAGGAGAAGCTGCTTCAAGCCCTCGATGAAAACGAACTGGTGTATGAGCTCGTGACGGTGCGCGCGACGTTTACCGCATACGCATACACCTGGACGGGCAAACCGGCACCGGGCGGCGTGGCGCCGGCCAAGACGGCTCGCAAACGCACGTAACTGGAGCAACTGAGTCCGATGGTCCTGAAGTTGTTGCACAATCTGCTCAAGCTCGGCCACCGTCGCCCCGTCGCGGCGCTGGCGCTGTTGGCGTTTTTGGCAGCGTGCGCAGGCGCCAAGAAGGAAGCGGAGGCCGAGAAGCCCAAGCCCAAGCACAGGGTGGTCGAGCCCGAGGGCGAAGGCACGGCGGTCGATGGCTGGATCGTGCTGGGCGAGAACCCGAAGTGGAAGCCGATCGAGCCGCTTTTTGCGGCCTACGCCAAGCGCGACGTCTCAGGGCTGCACAACCCGATGCGCTCGAATTTGTGGACTTTTGTCGAGCGCCCTGTGCCGACCAAAGGGCCCGGAACGGGTGGGTCGATCGAGCCGCCGCCGACGCCGGTGGCCGTCACGCCGCTGACCCGGTTCCCGCTGCCGACGCTGACGCTGTTCATGCTGGTCTCCGGCGTGGCGCAGCCCAAGGCGGTGCTGCTGGACACGGAAGGCAACCAGCTGGTCGTCGTGCGCGGCGATCACCTGGGCGCGGAAGGTGGCGTGGTCAAGGCGATTACCCAGTACGAACTGCAAGTGTCTGTCCCGGGCGAACCTGACGTCGTCAAGTCGCTCAAGCCGCCGCTGAATCCAGTGGAAGAACTCGACGCCGAGACTCAAGGTGCCGGCAAGAAGCCCGAACTGTGAGCCAGAGGTAGAAAGCCGATGAAGATCACAATGTTGCAAAAATCGTCCCTCCCGCTGCTCGACCGCAAGTCCGCGCTGGTGCGGGCCATTTGCCAGCTGCTGGTTGCCGCGCTGGTGATGCCGGCGCCGCTCGCGACCGCGTGGGCGACCGAGCCCGGGCGCGCGACGCAAGCCGTCGTGTCGCTGCTGGGCATCGACGTACAGGAAGCGCCGCAGACGACCGTCATCACCGTGCACGGCAGCACCGTGCCGACGTTCACGACCTACCGGCTGGACAAGCCGCAGCGGCTGATTATCGACGTCGTGGGCGCCAGCGTGACGGCGAACGAGCCGCGGTTCGTGCAAAACGGCGTCGTGCGCTCGGTGGAAGCCGTGCCGTTCAAGCGCGGCGCGGCGAATTTCGGCCGCGTGATCGTGACTTTCGAGCAGGACGCGCTCTACCACGTGCGGGCGGAGGGCAACAGCGTCGTGATCGTCGTCGACGGCAGCGACCGCAAGCTGAACCAGGCACAGAGTGAGCAGGTCGCGGCGGCGCAAGAGGCGGCACGGACGGCGGCTCAGCGCGAACGCGATCTGGCGGCTGAGCTGCGCAAGTCCCGCCAGCGCGAGGAAGACGCGCAATCCGCCCAGCACGAGGCGCAGACGGCCCAGCGGCGGCTGCAAGATGAGCTGGACGCGCTGAAACAGCAGGCGGGCGACAAGGCGGCGCTGGAAGCCAAGCAGGTCGAAATGGCCAAGTCCCAGGCAGACTTGGACGCGGCAAACCAACGGCTGAAAGACGAGCAGGACGCGGCGAAAAAGCTGCGCGACCAGCTGAACCAGGAACGACAGAGCCTGGCGGCGGTGATCGCCCAGCGGCAGTCCGAGGAGGCGCGCATCGAGCTGCTGCGCCAGAAAATTCAGGAATTACAGCGGGATACGCAGCGCAAGGACGACGCGCGGATCGCCGGGCTGCAAGGCGAGCTGGAGAAAGCGCGCAAGCAGGCGGAGCAGCTGCGCACGGACGCGCGCGACATCGCGGGCTCACGGCGGACGGCGCAGGCCGAGGAAGTGGCGCACTTGAAGAAGGTGCTGGCCGGCAAGGACGCGGAATTGCAGGGTGCGCTGGCGCGGTCGGACGCGGCGTCCAAGCGCCAGGCGGCGCAGTTGAAGCAGGAGCTGGGTCAGGCACGCGACCAGCTGAAGCAGACCCAGTCGGCGCTGGAACGCGCGGCGAAGGCAGACGCCGAGCGCGAGCTGGCGGAGCGCAAATGGCGCGAAGCCGAGCAGCGCGCCGTGCGGGCGGAGCAGGAGCTGGCGGCGCGGACGGTGGAGCTGTCCAAGAGCCGTGCGGAGACGGCCGACCTGACGCGCCAGAAGAAAGAGGCGGACGCTCGGGCGACGGAAGTGGCGCGGCTGCTGGGCGAGCGCGAGCGGGAAATCGAGGGCGTGAAGCTCGCGTTGAAGGAGCGCGAGGCGCTGCTGGCAACGGAGCTGGTGGCGGCGAAAGCGCGCGAGGCAGCGGCGGCGAAAGAGGGTCGACAGGCGGAAGCGGATCAAGCGGCGCGCGAGCGCGGCGAGCTGGAAAAGCGGCAGACGACGCTGGCCGGTGAGCTGGCCATGCGCGAGAAAGAGCTGGTTCAGGCGCGCCATGACGCCGCGGACAACCAGCAGGCGCGCGCCCAGGCAGAGCAGGAAGCGGAGCGGCTGCGGGCGGAGCTGGCGAATCGGGAAGAGGCGCTGCGGAGCCTGCAACAGGGCAAGTCGACGGCGGATCAGGCCAAGCTGGCGCAAGCCGAGGCCCAGGTCGCCGCGGCGCGCACGCAGCTGCAGACCCAGCTGGCCGAGCGCGACCAGAAGATGGCGGCGCTGCAAAAGCAGGTGACCGGCGAGCTGGCGCAGATGCACACGCAGCTGGAAGGCCTGCAGGGGGAGCTCGCGGCGGCCAAACAGGAGACGCAGGTGGCGCGCGAGACGGCGGCGCAGAGCGAGACTGAGCTGCAGGCGACCAAGGCCACCGCACAAAAGCGCGAGCTGGAGCTGCAGGCGACCAAGGCCACCGCACAAAAGCGCGAGCAGGAGCTGCAGGCGGCGAGAGAGACCGCAGCGCAGCGCGAGACCGAGCTGCGGGCGGCCAAGGCCACGGCGCAACAGCGCGAGCAGGAACTGCAGGCGGCCAAGGAAAAGGCGGACAGCCGCGCGGCGCAGGTGGCGCAACTGCTGGACGACCGGGAGCGGCAGATCGGCGCGATGCGGACCGATCTCCAGACGCGCGAGGCGATGCTGACCGCGGAGTTGGCCGAGGCGAAGGCGCGCGAGGCTGCTGCGCAAAAGGCCGGCAAAAAGGCCGAGATCGAGGCGGCGGCCAAGACACGGACGGCGCTGGAGCGGGAGCAGTCGACGCTGCGCAAGGAGCTGACGAGCCGGGAGCGGGAGCTCGCGGCGGCGCGCCAGGAGGCGGACAAGAACGCGAGCGCCCGGCGCCAGGCCGAGAGCCAAGCCGAGACGCTGCGGCAGGAGCTGGCGGCGCGCGAAAAGGAGCTGGAAGGCCTGAGGACCGCGGGCGACGCATCGGCGCACAAGCAACTGCGGGAGGCGGAGGCGCGCGTAGCGGCGACTCGGCAGCAGCTGCAGACGCAGTTGGCGGCGCGGGACGCCCAGCTGGCGGCCACGCAACAGCGGCTCCAAGCGCAGATGGACCAGGTCAAGGCGGAACTGGCGCGCGCCAAGGCGGAGTCGGCGCGCAAGGATCGCGAGCTGACGGCGGCGCGCGAACAGGAAGCGCGGCAAAAGAAGCTGGCGGACCAAGTCTCGTCGCAACTGCATGAACGGGAAGAGGAAATTGCCGGATTGCGCAAATCCGTGCAGGCGCGCGAGGCGAAGCTGCAGGCCGCGGTGGCGTCAGCGCGCGAGGCGGAGCACACGGCGCAGCGCGAAGGTCGCGCGCAGGATGCGGCCAAGGCCAAGGCGGAGCGCGCGCGGCTGGAACAACAGCAGGCCGGAATGCGCAAGGAATTGGCGGCCCAGCAGGCGAGCCTGGCGGATGCGCGCCAGGAAGCGGCGCGGCAGGCCGATGCCCGGCAGAAGGCGGAGGCGGATGCGCGGCGGCTGCAGTCGGCGCTGGCGGATCGCGAGCTGGCGTTGGCGGCGCTGCAGAGCACGTCGGCGCCGGCGGCGGAGCTGGAGCGGGCGCGGCAATCCGTGGAGCAAGCGCGGGCGCGGCTGAGCGAACAGGAAGCGGCGCAGGCAGCGAAACTAGCGGAAATGCAGACGCAATTCGACGGGCGGCTGGCGAAGATGCAGGCCGAACTGCAAGCGGCGCATGCCCGCGAGCTGGCGGATCTGCGGGCGGATCGGGAAGCGCGCGAGAAGCTGTCGCAGGAGCGGGCGGCACGCGTGGAAGGCCTGCTGAAAGACCGCGAGAGCGAGCTGAAGCAGCTGCAGGACGAAGTGAAAGTGCGGGAAATCACGCTGGCGGCGCAGCTGGAAGACGCGAAGGCGCGCGAGGAAGAGGCGTCGGCCAAGGGCCAGGAAGTGGAGGCGAAAAAAGCCGCCGTGGATCGGCAAAAGCTGGAGACCGCGATGGCGCGGCTGCAAGACGACGTGAAGGCGCACGAGCTGGCGCTGGCATCGGCGCAACAGGACGCCAAGGCCCAGGCGGACGCGCGGGCGCAAGCCGAGCAGCAGGTCCAGGCGCTGACCGTGGCGCTGCGCGATCGCGAACAGGCGATGGCGGCCGCGCGGCAGGCGGGCGGCACGAACGCGAGCGCGGTGGCCCAGGCGCAGGCGGAGCTGGACACGGCGCAGCAGCGACACTCGGCGGCGCTGGCGACACGCGACGCGCAAATCCAGAAGCTGGAGCACGACGTGGAGGCGCGCATCGCCCAAGTCCGCGCGGAGCTGGCGGCAGAACACAAGAAGCGCGAGGCGGCGCTGGCCCAGCAGATGGCGAGTCAGAGCGAGCAGTACGAAGCGCGCATCGCCGTGACGCAAGCGCAGGCGCAAAAGGCCAGCGAGCACGAGCAGAAGCTCACGACGCTGCTGACCCAGCGCGAGCGCGAGATGAAGGCGCTGCAGACCCAGGTGAGCGAGCGGCTCAAGAATCTGGATGCAGAGACGGCGGCCGCGAAGGCGCGCGAAGTGGCGGCTCAGAAGTCGGGCCAGACGCAGGCGGCGGCGGCTGCGGTGCGCGACCAGAAGCGGCTGCAGCGCGAGCTGGCCGAAGCGCAAAAGCAGATGCGCGAGCGGGAAGTGGCGATCAACACGGCGCGGACCGAGGCGATCAGCCAGCAAAAAGCCCGCGAGGAGACGGACAAGCGAGCGCGGGCCTTGGCGGCGACGCTGGAGACGCGCGCGGCGGAACTGGCCGAGCTGCAACGGGATTCCAAAGCGGATCGGGCGCGCGTGGCGGCAGCCGAGAAGGCCGTGACCGAAGCGAAAGCGCGGCTGGCGACGACGGAGAAAGCGCGAGCGGAATCCGACCGGGCGATGCAAAAGCGTCTGGAGCAGGAAATCGCCAGCGTGCGCAAGCAGATGGCGGCGGAAGCGGCGGCGCGCGAGAAGGCACTGGCGGAGCAGTATGCGGCGCGCGAGTCGGAGCTGCAGTCGCAGCTGTCGCAGTCGGAGACGCGGCGCAAGCAGGCGGAGTCGACCGCGGCGAAGACCGGGCCGATGGACGACTACCTGAAGCGGCAGCAGGCGCGCATTGCGGTGCTGGAGTCGCGCGCGGACCGGGAGCGCGAGTCGCGCGAGGAAGTGGACCGGCTGGCGCAGGAAGAGCGCAAGCGCGCGGAAGAACTGAAAGAACAGCTGGCGCAGGAGCGGGCTGAGAAGGCGCGCAAGGACCAGGAATTGGAGACGCTGCGCAAACAGGCGGCCCAGGCGGACGCGGCGGCGAAGAAGGCGCAGCAGCGCGAGCTGGACAAGCAGCAGCTGGCAGCGGCGGAGAAGCAAAAGACGCTGGCGGCACAGGCCAAGGCCAAGGATGAAGACGGGCTGCGGCGCGAGGCAGAAGCGGAACGGCAGCGGGCGCGGCAGGATCGGCCGGGCGAAGCGGCGGGGACGCAGATCCAGGACGTGGCGATCACCGCGGAAGGCCACGAGCGCGGGCACCTTGTGCTGCCGATGAGCGGGCAAATCAAGGCGGGCCAGGTCACCGTCCTGAGCCGCGACGCCCAGCGGCTGGTGCTGCGCGTGACCGGCGCGCACGTGCCGGAGCGGCTGCAAAAGACGTACGACACCGGCGGGCTGCAAGGTCCGATGGACCGCGTGACGGTGTTTTCGCCTGAGGGCCAGAAGCAAGAAGTGCGCGTGGTCGTGGACCTGAACGAGGGTGTGACCGACCGGCTGCGCGTCGAAGGCGACCGCGTCCTGTGGGATTTTGAGCGCATGGACGCCCGCGCGTCGACGGTGAAGCCAGCATTCGCCCAGAAGAATGGCGCCGCGGTGAAGACCGGAGGCGAAGGTCTGGCGGCGGCACCACAACCCGCGCGCGCACCTGAGGATTCGGGCGGTGGCGGCGCGCCGCTCGGCAACGTCGGCAGCGGCGCGGCGGCGGAAGCGCAGGGCGTCAATGCGGAGCCGATCCGCACGCCGTGGCGCAAGGCGCGGCGCTACACCGGCAAGCGCATCAATTTGACCATCAAAGACGCGGACATCCAGAACGTGCTCACGTTCCTCGCCAAGGAAGGCAAGGTCAACATCATCGCCGGGCCGGAAGTCGGCGGCAAGGTCACGTTTCATCTGGAGAATATCCCGTGGGACCTCGCGCTGGACGTGATCCTGCGGGCGCGCAACTTGGATTACGTGAGGCAGTCCGGCGTGATCCGCGTCAGCACGCGCGAGGCTCTGGAGAAAGAATTCCAGTCGGAGGTGGAAAGGCGACAGAAGCTCGAAGACGTCAAACAGCTCGTCGTCCGGATCATCCCGGTGAACTACAGCCAGGCGATTGAACTCGCCAAGCAGGCCAAGGAGTTGAACTCAAAGAAGGGGACTTCGACGGTCGACACGCGCACCAATGCGCTGATCGTCAAGGACACCGAGGAGCACGTCGCGGCGATCGAGGAGATGGTCCGCAAGCTGGACACGCAGACGCCGCAGGTGCTGATTGAGGCGCGGATTGTCGAGGCGCAGAGCTCGTTTACGCGCGACGTCGGCGTCCAATGGGGCGGCAATTTCGCAGCATCCAGCTTGTACGGCAATGAGACCGGCCTGTCCTTCCCGTCGGCGCTTGGCCTCGCGGGCGGCGCGGATTCCGGTTCAGGCGGCAGCGCCGGCTTGGGCACCTCGGTGCCGATTCTCACGCCAAACTACGCCGTCAACCTGCCCGCCGCCGTCGGTAGCGGATCCGGTGGCGCGATTGGCTTGTCGCTGGGCTCGCTTGGCGGCGCGGCGAACCTGAACTTGCGGCTGTCGGCTGCGGAGACGGAAGGCACGGTGAAGATCGTGTCGAGTCCCAAGGTGCTGACGCTGGACAACACGACGGCGACGATCAGCCAAGGCGTGCAGATCCCCATCTCGGTTGTGAGCGCGCAGGGCGTGCAGACGCGCTTCTTTGACGCCCGCTTGCTGCTGTCGACGACGCCACACATCACGCAAGACGGTAATATCGCAATGAAAGTTCGCATCACCAAGAATGAACCGGATTTCTCCAATCGCGCGGCGGACGGCAACCCGTCAATCAACACCCGCGAGGCGCAGACGGACCTGCTGCTTGGCGACGGCGAGACGACTGTCATCGGCGGCATCTACACGCGCTCGACGTCGACGGCCATCAAAAAAGTCCCGATTCTTGCGGACTTGCCGTTCATCGGCGTACTCTTCCGCTCGACGTCCGACCAGGACAAGCGCACGGAACTGCTGATCTTCATTACGCCGCGCATCGTCAATCGGTCGACCGCCATCTCCGTGGGCAAATAGCCGATGAACAACGTCGTGCTGGTCGGCATGCCCGCGTCGGGCAAGACGTCCGTGGGCGCAAGCGTCGCGGCGTCGCTGGGCTTGGCGTTTGTCGACCTGGACGCGCAGATCGCCGCGGCGACCGGGCAGAGCGCGGCGGACCTGCTGCGGCGCGAAGGCGAGACGACATTTCGCCTGCGCGAGGCGGAGGCGCTGGATCGCGCGCTGGAAGGCGGCGCCAAGCTGCTGGCAAGCGGCGGCGGAACACCGTGTTTTCACGACGGTATGAACCGGATGCGCGCGGCAGCGCAGGTGATTTGGCTGGACGCGCCGGTGGACGCGCTGGTGCAGCGGACGCTGCAGGACGGCGACCGGCCGCTGCTGGGCCACACGCGGCTGGAGCAGACCGTCGCGCTGCGGGATTTGGCGACCCGGCGCACACCCACGTATGCGCGCGCGCACCGGCGCGTGGACGCGACGCAGCCGCTGCCCGCGGTGGTGCGGCAGGTGCAAGCGGCGCTGCGGCCGGCGGTCCAGGCGACCATCGCGTTTGAAGGCGCGGCGCATCCGCTGCTCATCGACGACGGCCAAGTGTGTGACGCGGCGGACACGCTGGCGGCGCTGGTGCCGGGCGGCAAGATCGCGCTGATTGTCGACCGCAAGGTGCGCGGGCACGCCGAACCGCTCGAGGCGATGCTGCGGGCCCGCGGCGTTCCGACTCAGCTGCTGGAAGTGCCGGGAGGCGAAAAATCCAAGGATCTCCGCACCGTGGCGAAGCTGTGGCAGGAACTCGCCGCAGGCGGGTTCGATCGGTCCGATCTGGTCGTGGCAATCGGCGGCGGCGCGACGACGGACGTGGGCGGATTTGTCGCGGCGACCTGGCTGCGCGGCG
Source organism: uncultured Myxococcales bacterium (assembly GCA_903929795.1). Lineage (GTDB taxonomy): Bacteria > Myxococcota_A > UBA9042 > UBA9042 > UBA9042 > CAIYBN01. The sequence continues at coordinate 20,707 of CAIYWC010000091.1, forward strand.
TGCGCTATGTGGCGATGCCGACGACCGTGCTGGGGATGGCCGACGCGAGCGTAGGCGGCAAGACGGCGATCGATCTGGCGGTCGGCAAGAACCTCGTCGGCGCGTTCCATCCGCCGGTGCTGGTCTGGCTGGCGCTGGGCGCGCTGGAGACGCTGCCGGGCGTGGAATGGCGCAGCGGCTTGGCGGAAATCGCCAAGATTTTCGTGGTGTTGGATGCAGATGCCTGGCACGCGCTGCGGCGGGACGCCAAGTCGCTGCGGCGGCGGTCCGTGGCAGCGCTCAAGCCGCACTTGCAGCGGGCGGTGGAACTGAAGGCGGAAGTTGTGGCGCGCGATCCACGCGAGCAGGCGGATCGCGCGCTGCTGAATCTGGGCCACACGCTGGGGCACGCGCTGGAGGTCGACTCGGGTTACACGCTGCGGCACGGCGACGCGGTCGCGCTGGGGCTGATCGCTGCGGCGGACGTCTCCGTGGCCGACGATGCGGCGCCGGCCGAGCTGGCTCGGGACCTGCGCGCCGGCTTTACCGCCCTGGATTTGCCGACGCAGTGGGAGGCAGTCGCGACCCCGGCGGTGCTCGCGCGGCTGGGACACGACAAGAAAGTGCGCGGCGAGACGCTGCGGTTTGTCGCCTTGACGGGGATCGGGCGCGCGGTTGTGCGCCCCTGCCGCACGGCAGACCTGCAGCGCATGCTTGCGGCATTGGCCGCGCACGCCCAAAGGCCGTCGGTGGCGTCAGTCGGCGGGATGAGGAGGTAGCGGATGAAAGCTTGGAAAATCACAGGTTTGACTTGCATGTTGGCGACCGGGCTCTGGTCTTGCGCTCACAGCGGTGATACGCAAGTGCTGCAGTACCGCGGCGCCGTGGAACCCCTGCGGTCGGGCGACTCCTGCCTCGCAACGGATGAGACGCGCTTGATCGAGCACGCCACGCTGGACCTCGCGCTGGCGGACAGCTACCGGTTTTTCCCGGCGCTGCAGAGCATGATGATCGCCACCAACGGCATCACGGGCGCGAACCCGAATCTGCGCGACACAAACGTCATCACGCTCAACTCCATCTCCGTAACGGTGGTCTCCGGCATGCTGAGCTCGACGGCGTTTGGCAAGAAGAGCACCGCGCCCAACGCCGGGGCGACGCCGATGACCGCGTGGACCGCGCCCGTCGGCGGTACCATCGCGTCCAACGCGCTGCTCATCACGCCGGCCGACCTCGTGCCAGAGCGCGTGTTAGTCGGCAGCAAGTTCGTGCCGGTCGGCGAGGACTGGCGCAGCCGCTTTTTCACCGCCGCGGGCAGCAAGTCGTTTGACAAGGTGGACCTCGTCCTGAGCTTCCAGATCATCGGCACGACGCTGAGCGGCGACAACGTCATCACCGACGCCGCGACGATGCCGCTGACCGTGTGCTACGGCTGCCTGCTGACGCCCGCCGTACCGGTGCCGACGACCGCCGCCGCCGACTATTGGGCTGGCTGCAGCAGCGCGGTGCTGCCAAACACGTTTATCGAACCGTGCCTGCCCGGCCAGGAAGACTACGTCGACTGCCGGTTCTACTGCGGCCAATGCGAAAGGACCGCCGGTTTGAAGACCAACATCACGTACGACGCCTGCAACGGGACCCTCTGTCCGCCGTGATGACGTCCGAGGCGCTGCAGCGCCAAGCCGAGATGTTTGGCAACCGCGTGCGCAAGACGTTCGCGCGGCTGCGCAAGCCCATGGCGCGTGCGCACATCGAGGCGTTTCGCCTGTACGATCGCGATATTCCCGAGCTGCGGCTGGTGGTGGACTGGTACGCCGGCCACGCCGTGCTGGGCGAATACGTGCGCGACCAGACCGATATCCCGGAGTTCCTGCCGGCGATGGCCAACGCGCTGGCGACGGCGCTGGAGATTGCGCTGGCGCACGTGCACGTCAAGCAGCGGCGCACGGGCGCGCGCGGGCACCGCTATGAGCGGCTGGAACGCAAAGGCGAACGGTTGGACGTGCGGGAAGGCGACCTGACTTTCTTGTGCAATCTGGACGACTTCATCGACACCGGGCTGTACGCGGACCACCGGCTGACGCGCCAACTGGTGCGCGACGACGCCGCGGGCAAGGATTTCCTGAATCTTTACGCGTATACCGGTGCGTTCACCGTGGCGGCGGCCAAAGGCGGCGCGCGCTCGACCCTGAGCGTGGATGCCTCGCAGCAATACCTGGATTGGGCGCGGGACAACCTGGCGCGCAACGGTCTGGATGGCCCGCAGCACACGTTTGCGGCGATCGACACCTTGCAGTGGCTGGATTGGGCGCAGCGCGCGGGCCAGCGCTTTGACCTCGCGTGGGTCGATCCGCCCAGCTTTTCCGCCAACCGCGCGCAGGGCCGGGAATTCGACGTGGTGCGCGACCACCGGACACTGCTGCTGGCGGTGATCGCGGTGATGCGGCCCGGCGGGGTGGTGTATTTTTCGACCAATCATCAGCGTTTTGTCGCGGATCTGGCCGATCTTGGCGCGACGGTCACCGACATTTCGGCGCAGACGCTGCCGGTCGATTACCGCAACCAGCACGTGCATCGCTGCTGGCGTCTCGTCGTGCCCTGATCGGCCGATTTGGCGTTATGACCGCGAAAACGCTAGAGTCGCGACACGGAGGTTTTCTCATGCGCCGTCTTGTCTTCGCCACGCTGCTGTCCGCCCTGCTCTGGCCCGCCGCGGCGCTGGCCTGCGGTGGCTGCTTTGTCCCCGCCGGTCCGACCAGCACGCCGGTCTTGCAGGACGCCGAGCGCATCCTCTTTGCCCACGACGCCGCGACCAAAAAGTCCTATGTCTGGGTGGAAATTCGCTATTCCGGCCCGCCGGGCGATTTCTCCTGGGTGCTGCCGCTGCCGCAGGTGCCGACCGTTTCGGTGGGCGATTCCTGGCTTTTTGACCGGCTGGATCTGGCGACGGCCCAGCAATACAAGGTCACGTTCGACTCCAGCGAGAACTGCGCGTATCCGTCCACCCAAAGCGGCCTCGGCGGCTGCGGCGCCTCGACAAATTCGGCAGGCAGCGCCGATCTCGCCGTGCCGAACAACACCCAAACGGGCGTCACCGGCGGCGACGGCGTCACCGTGCTCAAACACGCGCAAGTTGGGCCGTACGATTACGTGTTGGTCCAGGCGACGTCCAAGACCGAAGGCGCGGCCAAGATGGTCGCGTGGCTACAGGGCAACAATTACGCCATCCCGGCGGCCGCCAAGCCGATCCTGGACACCCACGTGGCGCGCGGCGACGTGTTCATCGCCGTGCACCTTGTCGCCGGCGCGTCGGTCAAGGAAGTGCGGCCGATCGCGTTGGTGATGGACGATTCTGAGGCGTGCGTGCCCCTGCGGCTGACGTCGATCGCCGCGGTGGACGACATGGACGTGGTTGTGACGCTGGCGGGCGAAGGCCGGGCGATTCCCAAGAACCACATGCACGTCGTGGTAAATCCGGCGCGCATTGACTGGTTTGGCGGCGCGGTCAACTACCCGCAGGTGCTGGCAGCGGCGATCGACGAAGCGGCGGGCCGCGCTTTTGCGACGGAATTCGCCGGCGCGCTGCCGACTTCGATCACAACCGTCGCCAACATGAACCAGGTGACGGTGCCAACTTTTGACCTGACCGCGCTGAACACGGACACACTGGCCAAGGCGGTGACGCGCGACGGAGCGTGGCAGCAAATCGTGCTGCAGAAGCTGCCGATTACCCAGGCGGTCGCGGACGTGCTGGAAAAATACTTCCAGTTGGCCGGCGCAAGCGACGACGTCACGTATTACCAGAACTTGCAGACCACCCGCGGCGCGATCACGGACCCGCTGGGCGCGCTGAACGGCACGGCGCTGGCGGCGGATCTGGAGACGGCGTTTTGCGGACCCGTGCGCGACATGGCGCAGCGGCTGGGCAGTGCGCCGAAAGTGACGCGGCTGGTGATGCGAATTTCGCCGTCGGAGATGACCAAGGATCCGGTGTTCGCGTTTTCGCCGACGCTGCCGGACGTCAGCAACGTAAGCACCGCGATTGCCCACGGGATTTGCCGCAAGGGCGACCAGCTGCAGGACGCGGAGCGGCTGACGCTGGCGGATCTCGGCTCGTGGGTTTTTGACATGCCCGGCGGATCGTACACGGGCGTCAAGACCGCGGCGGATCCGCGCTTTACCTCGGCGCCGGCTGCGCTGCGCGTGGAGCTGCTGGACGAGACGGGCACGCCGTTTGAAGTCCAGGACAAGGACGTCGCGACGGTGGATGCGGCGATCGCGGGCGCGCACGCCGGCACGCCGTCCTTGGACATCCAGCTCGCTGCGGCGGGACCACGTTGGACGCCCCCGCAGACCGACGCGCTCTACGGCACGAGCAGCGGCAACAACGGCACTTCCTGCCAACAAGGTCGATCGCCGGCCGTGCCGGGCGCGCTGCTGCTGCTGGTAGGCGGCGTGATTGTCGCCGTGCGGCGGCGTCGCGCGGAATAGCCAAGCGCGCTGGCGGTTTGACGCCACCGGTGCCGCGCCTTACCCTCGCCACCCGTCCTGACGGATCTGGAGAACGCTGTGCTGCCCAAGATGATGATTGCGATGCCTCCGCGTGCGCTGCTGCTGCTGACCCTGCTGCTGGGCCTTGCCGCCTGCGGTCCGGGCTATCTGGATGCCGGGCAAAAAGTCCCGGCAACGCCGCAGAACAAGGAGATTTTTGAGGTCCTGAAGGCGTACCACCAGGCCATCGAAGACCGCGACATTGACGCGCTCAAAGCGCTGATTTCCTTGCAGTTTGCCGAAAATGGCGGGACGACCGACGATCCGACCGACGACTATGGCTATGACAAGCTGCTGCTCAAGATGACGATGCTGCGCGACAACGTCAAGAAGCTGCACCTTCAGCTGCAACTGCGCGAAATTGAAGTGAAAGGCGACGATGCGACTGCGGAGGTCCACTTTGTCGGCACCGCGGTCCTGACCGAAGGCGGCGTGGACAACTACCGCACGTGGGACGACATCAACCGCGTCAAGTTCAAGCGCGAGGACGGCGCATGGCACATCATCGGCGGTTTGTAAGCCGCGCGCTGGCGGCGCTGCTGCTGCTGACGAGTGCCCCCACATTGGCCGAAGAACCGACGGCGTTGGGGCGCGAAGCCGGCGAGCACCTGCTGCATGGCAACCTGAAGGCCGCGCTGGGCTTGCTGGAGCGCGCCGCGAGCGATCGGCAAAGCACGCTGGAGCAGACGCCGTGGCCGCCGGGCGACGCGGTCATCGTCGCGCAAGTGCTGATGCGCCAAGGGCGATATCCGGAGGCGCGCGCCGTACTGGCACCGCTGGCGACGACCAAGAACGTGGATTCGCAGGTCGCGCTGGCGCAGGCGGAGCTGGAGCGGCAGGCGGGTACGCAAGCGGCGCGGCTGGCGGTCCTGGGCAAAGCGCTGAAGACCCATCCGGGCGATCCGCAGCTGCAGGTCGCGCTCGGCGCCGTGCTGTACGAGACCGGCAAGGCGCGCGAAGCCCGCAAGCTCTTGGATCCCCTGGCCGATCGCTACGAAAACGGCCAGTTCAAGGAGCCGCTGGACCTGCTGGCGGTGGCGGAGTCGCTGCGGCTGAACGGCTTTGTGCGCGACGCCAACCGGGTGTACGAAGAGGCCAGCCAGGCCGTGGAGAACGACCCTGAGCGGCTGGCGCTGGAGCTGGCCTGGGGCCGGCTTTTTGTCAGCAAATACAACTACCGCGACGGCGACAAGTCGCTGCGCAAAGTGCTGGGCATCGACCCGCGGCAGCCGGCGGCCGTGGTCCAGATGGCGCGGATTGACCTGAAGTCGGATCAGGACGTCGGCAAGGCGCGCAAGCGGCTGGACGCGCTGCTGACCGAGAACCCGCGCGATCTGGACGCGCTTGTTCTGCGCGCGGAAGTGGCACTGCACGATGAGGATTATCCGGTGGCCAAGGGTTTTCTGGACCGCGCCCAGGCGCAGCGGACCGACAGCCTGGACGTGCTGGCTGTCCGCGCGGCGCTGGCCAAGCTCGCGGATCAGCCGACGGATTTCGCGGCGGCGGAGAAGGCGGCGAAAAAACTGAACCCGGACGACGGCCGGCTGTGGCTCGTCACCGGCGAGTACCTGGAGATGGCGCACCGCTACCGCGAGACGCTCCTGCTGCTGCAGACGGCGATCCAGGCGCAGCCGGAGCTCTGGTCGGCGCACGCGCAGCTGGGCATGAGCTACGCCCGCGTGGCGGATGACAAAAACGCCCAAAAAGAGCTGGAATCGGCGTATGGCGGCGACCCGTTTGACGTGCGGACGGCGAACCAGTTGAACGTGCTGTACGACGGTGTGTTGAAGCAGATGGTGACGCTGCCGGGTAAGCTTGTGGATTTGCGCGTGCACCGCAAGGACCGCAAGGCGTTCGAGCGCGAGATGCTGCCGTTTTTGCAAGAGGCGATGGCGGCGCTGCAGGCGAAGTATGGTTTTGCGCCGGAAAAGCCGATTCAGGTCGAAATCTTTCCGGAAACCGAGCAGTTCAGCGTGCGCACCGTCGGCCTGCCGCAGCTCGGCGCGCACGCGGTGTGCTTTGGTCATTTGGTGACGTCGCGCTCGCCGAACGAGAAGCCGTTCAACTGGAAAATGGTGCTGTGGCACGAGCTTTCGCACATTTTCCACATCCAGATGACCGACGGCCGCGTGCCGCGTTGGCTGACCGAAGGCCTGGCGATGATGGAGAGCGCGTGGGCCGATCCGCGCTGGGCGATGCGCATGGACCGGCGCGCGTACGACCGCCTGCACGCCGGGCAGCTGGCGCACGTGGCGACATTCAACCTGGCGTTTTCGCAGGCGCAGTCGATGCAGGACATTGTCGACGCGTACTACCAGTCGATGCTGCTGACGGAATTCCTGAGTGATCGCTATGGCTTTGCCAAGCTGCGCAACCTCGTGGCAGGCTACAAGACCGGCGCGACGACGACGGAACTGGTGCAACGCGAGCTGGGCGTGACGCCGGACGCGCTGGACACGGCGTTCGCGGCGTGGCTGGGGCAGAAGCTGGCGCGGTTTGACAAGGATTTCCGGCCGTATTTGCCGGCACTTGTGAAGGATCTCGCGGTGGCGGAGAAGGCGGCGGCCAAGGCGCAGCCTGAAGATGACGCGCAAGAGTCTGAAACAGCTGGTGAAAGCGCGGAGGCGCCGGCGGACGTGACGCCGGCTCAGGATGCGGACCGGCCGCTGCGGCCGTACCTTGCGCAGGCAGTCGCGGCGCTGCAGCAGGGCAACAGCCGGCGCGCGGTGGAGCAGCTGGCCGCGGGACTGGCACTGCTGCAAGTGGAAGACCCCAAACGGCGCGTGGCGCAGCGGGACATCTGCACGCTGCGGGCGCTGCAGATGGACGTCCAGGCGGCGGCAGGCAACCGGTCGGGCGCGGCGCTCGAAGCCGAGGAGCTGATCAAAGTCCCCAACGGCCAGTGCGACGGCGTCAAGCAGCGCGCGGTGCTGGCGATGGCACACAAGCCTGGCTCAGATCCCATGGATATCGTGGCAAATTTGGCGGTAGCGAGCCGGCTAGACCCGGGCGATGGCTCGATCGCCGCGCTGTGGGTGGACGCGGCGGAGCGGGCGCACGCGGCGCTTGTCAAAGGCGGCGACGAGGCGAAGAAGCCGTGGATTGCGGTGGTCGGTGAGACGCGTGCGGCGGTGCGGGCGCGGGTCCGCGCGGCGGTGGAGCTGGAGACGAACGAGCCGAAGTTCGCGGCATCGCTGGCGAAACTTGCATGGCTGGATTGGCAGGCCGGCCAGACGGACGCGCTGGCGGATCTGGAGCTGGCGGCGACCGGGCTGCTGGAAACCGACCCGTCGGGCCGGCTGGCGGTGCTGTTCGAGGCGCGGCGGCTACAGGCGCAGGGCCAGCTTGTGCCGGCGATCCTGCCGTACCGGCTGGCGGTCGAGCGCTCGGGCACCGCCAGGGACCGCGCCGAGGCCTGGTGCGAGCTGGCGGATATGGCGGCCAAGACCAGCGCCAAGGACGACGCGGCGGAGGCTAAGCGCCGCTGCGAGGCCGAAAAAACCGCGCCCTGATGCCTACTTGACGGTGGCTGTCGCCGGCTCCGACAGCAAGAACGCCTCATGCGCGATGACGTGGTTCAGGCCTTCGCCGTACAGCTTGCCGGGATCGTGTTCCAGCGCCACGACGGCCACCGGCACCCCCGGCAGCGTGTAGACCGCCAGCGGCGTCACTTTCCACACCGCCTCGACCGTCACCAGCGCCAGCTCCACCGGCTTTTGCCGCGGCCGCTGGCCCCAAATGCGCCGCCCCTGCCACTTGAGCTGCCAGTCGCTGCCCGCCAGCTTCAGCGGCTTCTTGCCGGTCCACGTCTGTCGCAGCATCGGCGCGTACTGCCCGCTCTTGAGCTTGTGCAGCAATGCCGGGATGTTGCGGTTCAGCGTCGCCGTCGGCTCGTCGTCCTCCGGCGCAAAGAGCGGCAGCGGCACGCCGTCCTCCTTGCCGCGCTGGAACACAACCTGCGCGCCGCGGCCCATGCCTTCCTGATCCCAGCGGTCGCAAAACGCCACGGCGTGTTCCAGCGCCGACCACAGCACCGCGCGGCCTTCCACCAGGTTATCCAGCAGCGGATCGGCCAGTGTCGCCGCCGCCTGCGCGTGCTCCAGCAGCCCGACCAGGCGCGCCACCAGCGGAGTCACCCTGCGCTGGGCGTAGGCATCGACGACGATTTTCTCGTCCAAATTCAAGCTGTTGTGCAGCGCCGCGCCTTCTGGACGGCGCACCCGCATCACCTGCTCGAACTGGCCATGGATCTGCCGCAGCGCCGCGAGGTCATCGGGCGTGGCGTCCGCGTGCACGACCAGCGGCGCCAACTCGGCCGCCAGCTTGTCGAGAAAAGCCAGCGATTGCGCGACCTTTTCGCTCGTCACCGGCGCCACGGCTGGCGGCGGCGCATCCAGCGCCAGCGCCCTCGGCACCAGCGCCAAAGTCGTCAGAATACCGAGCCATTTGCCCATCGCCACCTCCGCCTGCGCGACTCTGCGCCGCAGCCACCGCCCGGTCAAGCTTGACGAACGCCGCCGGGCCTGCGAGAAGTTGCCGCCATGATCTCGGTGCAGGAAGTCTACAATCGCTGCGGTTCGTGTCGGCACTTTGAGCCGATGTTCACCGACCGCATGTCCCGCACGATGGGTGAATGCAAGGGCAAGCCGACGCATCCTACCGTCGGTGCTCAGGAATTTGGCTGCCCGAACTATCACTTGGACCGCTCCAAGCTGGTGCCGGGCACGCCGCTGCCGGACGACGCCGACGTCTCGCCGGCCCAGCGCGAACGCGAGCGGCGCATGTCACTGGTGGCGCAAGGGCACGCGCGTGATGCCGCGTTGGCGCGACGGCCGACGACAGCGCGGCGATCACACGATGACGATGACGCCATCCCGCTGAAAACAAACTATATTCCGCTGTCGCTGGGCGACGGCGAGACGGAGGGCACGATGGACCGCCACACGCTGAAATCGATCCTGGCCGAGGTGCTGGACGAGGCGCTCAACGTCTCGGATGTGCCGATGGCGACGCGCTTTCGCGGCGGCAAGGTCATCGTGCAGCCAGGTAACGCCGAGCTGGCAGCCAAGGAGATCGACATCGACGTGCTGTTCCGCAAGGTCGTGGCGATCCGCGACAAGCTGCGGGTCTTGGAGCAAAAGATCAACGGTTCCGAGAATCTGGATGCCGCTGAGAAGGTCCAAATCCAGCAGTACATCACGGCGTGTTACGGCACGATGACGACCTTCAACTTCCTGTTTCGCGATCGCGACGACGGCTTCGCCGGCCAGGGCTGACGTTACGCCCGCTGGCGGCGGCGCACGATCGCGGCAGCGGCCAGCGCGAGTAGCACAGCCCACGGCGCATCGGCGGTGCGCGAGGCAGCGCAGCCCGACTTGGTCGGCGCGCTGACGGCTCCACCCGCTGCGGCATCACCACCTGTCGCATCGGCGGTATCGGCAACCGCGGCGTCCGGGACATCCGCGCCGGCGGCATCCAAACCGGCATCGCAGGCCGGACACGCCGCGTCTGAACTACCTGAATCCATTTGCACATCCGTCGACGCGTCCAGCTGAGTCGCGTCCGGCGCAGCGGTGTCGACAGCGGTCGTTTCGGTCTGCGCGCTGTCCTTGGGCTGGGCGCTGTCGGCCGGTGATGACGTGTCCGCGGGCCCGGCGTCGGTTGGCATCGCCACGCACAGGTTGCCGCAATCGCCGATTTGGCAGACCTGGTTGGCGGCGCAATCGCCGTCGGTCTGGCACATGGACAGCCCGGTGCCTTCGCATTGGCCGGAGATGCAGAACGTGCACTTGCCGCAATCGGCGTCGGTCGCGCATCCGCTGGCCTTGGCGACGCACTGGTTCTGGCACGGCTGCGCGCCGAGGTGGCACGTCTGGCCGCTGCCGCAGTCGCTGTCGTGGGTGCACTGGATGAGGCCCATGCCCATGCACGCGCCGTTGACACAGGCTTGGCAGGCACCGCAGTCGGCGTCGCTGGCACAGGCCGCCCACGCGCTGGCGGGCACAAGCAGAATCACGGTCAAAATCGCACGCAGCATCAGGCACCTCCAGTTGATCGGCGCCAAGGTAGACCGATGCGGCCGCCGCCGCAAGCCGCTCACTTGCCGCCAACCGATCGCAACGCTACCCTCGCGCGGCTTTCGACCCCGAGGCGTGACACGGCGATGACCATTGATCCCAAAGATCTCCGCACCTTGCTGATTCGCGTGACGGCCGTGACACTGGCCGTCCGCCTGGTGCCGCTGATCGGCCAGGACCTGGGCGTGCATGAAGCCGCTCTGGCGCTCGGCCTGGGCGACGCGGGCCACGAGCCTTGGACGCAGTTGACGCGCGGATTGCTGCTGGCCGGCGGTGGGTTCTCGGCTTTTGCCCGGCTGATTCCGCTGCTGTGCGAGGTGGCGACGCCTGCGCTGGCGGTGCTGTTCGCGCGCGCGGCGGGCTGGGGCGCGATTCCGGGGCTGCTGGCGGGGCTGCTGCTGGCGATGGGCCCGCTGGGCCTGGACATGGGCGAACGCGCGGACGGCGTGGCGCTTGTGACGATGGCGAGCCTGCTCGCGCTCGCGCTGCTGCGGGCCGGGCTGCGCGATGGAAACGCCTTCAAAACAGGGCTTTCCGCGCTGCCGCTGCTGCTGATCGGCCCGCTGGCGCCGTCGGTGCTGCTGCTGGTGCCGGGCGGGCTGTACCTCGCGGCGCGTTCCGTGACGGGCGACGCGCCCAAGCGCGCGGGTCTGGCGGCGTGGCTGGCGGCGACGCTGGCGGTCGTGGCCAACCGGCTGGGCGTGATCGGCGCGCTGCTGCCGCATCCGCCGCTGACGGCAAGCTGGTGGCTGGGCACGGCGACGATGGATCCATCGGGCTGGGCGCACACGGCGCCGTGGCTGGCCGCTGTGCAAGCGCTGGGTGCGGTGCTGCCGACGGGCACCCAGGGCGCGCTGGCGCGGCAGCTGGACCTGCGGGAGGCGGCGACGCCTGCGCTGGTTTTCGGTGCCGGGCTGGTGCTGACCGCGCTGGCCGGGCTGTGGCGCGGCCGGGTGCGCCCGGATCCGATCGCGCTGCCGCCTTCCGCGCAAACCGGCTGGCAGACCGTCGGCGTGCAGGTCTCCGTGTTGCGCGACCTGGGCGACCGCGACCTGGTGCCGCTGGCGATTCCGCTCATCTTCGTGCTGGTTTTTGCCGCGTGGAGCGCGTGGCAGGGGCGCGTCGACGGCCTGACCGACGCGCTGGCGGTGGCGCGGGCTTGCGCGGTGCTGCTGATGGGCGTGGGCCTGAGCGCGCGGGCGATGCCGCGGTCGCAGTCGGCGGCGGAAGCCAAGGGTGGCAAGCCGGCCTGGCAGCTCGCGGCGACAGCGCTTGTGGTTTTTGGCATTGGCGCGAGCCACTTGCTGGCGCAGACGCAGGCGGCGGATCGCCAGTCAGCACGCAAGGTTGCGCGATTCGCGCGCGAGAGCCTGGGGCAAAAAGGCGCGATGCTGGCGCTGGGCGGCCGGGGCGTGCCCGTGCTGTTCCTGCTGGACCCGTACCTGCGCGAAAAGCGCCTCGCCTGGAGTGCGGCCGATCCGGCGGAGGCGCTGGAGCAGCTGACCACGCTGCTGGCGCAGAATCCCGACGCGGTGGTGCTTGTCGGCGATCGCGACGCGCTGGGCCCGACCGAAGAGAACGCGCAGCCGCGCGAAGAGCTTGAAGCGATTTGGCAATTCCTGCTGCCGACCTTGTCGGCGTCCGGCTGGCAGCAAGTCGAGGACAGCCACCGTTTCTTGGGCCACACCGCGGTGTTGACGTTTGTGCGCCAGGCCGTGCCGCCGATTCGCCCGCAGCTCGCGCCCGGACAAGCACCGTGATCACAGCGGATTTGGCCGCGCTCGATCAGGTGCTGGCGGATTTTGAGGCGCGGCCCAGCCAGGCGCAGATGGCGGCCGCCGTCGCGCAGGCGATCGCGACGCAGACCGACCTGCTGGTCGAAGCGGGCACGGGGACCGGCAAGACGCTGGCCTACCTGCTGCCGATCCTGGCGTCGGGCAAGCGCGCGCTGATCGCGACGGCAACCCGGCATTTACAAACGCAAATCTTGCAAAACGACATCCCCGTGGCACTGGCGGCGACCGGCGTGACGCGCGAGGTGGCGGTGCTCAAGGGCCGCAGCAACTACCTGTGCAAGCTGCGGCTGCAGCACCGTCTGGAGCAGTCGCGCTACTCCCTGCCGATGGCGCTGATCGCCGCCGAAGCCGTGGCGCGGCACTCGCAAGTCGGCGATCGCAGTGAGCTTGTCGGGATTGCAGAGGACGATCCGCTGTGGCCGGAGATCACCTCGACCGCTGACAATTGCCAGGGTCAGGAGTGCCCGCATCAGGAGACCTGCTTTGTCCTGCAAGCGCGGCGGCGCGCGATGGCCGCGGACCTGATCGTCGTGAACCACCACCTGCTTTTTGCCGACTACGCGGTGCGCGAGCGCTGGGAACAAGGCGGAATCTTGCCGGAAGTTGGCGTCGTGGTCATCGACGAGGCCCACGGCCTCGCGGAGACGGCGAGCGCGTTTTTCGGCACGTCGCTCTCGGAGCGGCGCGTCGGCAACTTGCTTGTCGACCTGCGGCTGGCGCTGCCGAACGTGCCGGATGCGCTGCTCCGCGAGCCGCTCCTGGCGCTGCTGAACCAAGCGGAACCAGCGGCGCTGCGGCTTTTTGCCGTCCTGCGCACCCAGCCGCACGGCCAGACGGTGCGCGGACGCGTGCAGGAGGCGCTGGCGGGCCCGGCGATCGAACTGGCGGCGCGGCTGGAGGAGCTGGCGCAGCTGATGCAGGAGCCGCTGCTGGCGACCGATCCGCTGTGGCACAAGTTCGACGAGTCGCTGTTCGCGATGCAGCAGGACATCGAGCGCGCGCTGTTCCCGCCGCGGGCGGACGACGGCATGGTTCGGTGGATCGAGCAGCGGCGCAACGACGCGCTGGTGATCGCGCGGCCGGTGGACGTCGCGCCGATCCTGCAGCGCACGCTGCTGGCAGAGCCGGTCGTCCGGATCTTCACGTCCGCAACGCTGGCGGTGGCGGGCGATTTCCGCCATGCCCGCGAGAAGCTCGGGCTCGCGGCGGACGTGGCGACGCTGACGCTGCCATCGCCGTTCGACTTCGCCCGCCAGGCGCTGCTGTACGTGCCGGACGCGATGCCCGATCCGTTTGCGCCGGATCGTGACGCACAAGTATCCAGGACTATTCTGGATTTGGCGATGGCCGCGGGTGGCGGCACGATGGCGCTGTTTTCCAGCCGCCGCGCGCTGAACGACGCCCAGGCGCGGCTGCTGCCAGAGCTGGCGCCGTACGGCATGGAGCTGCTGGCCCAGGGCGAGGCGCCGCGCGAGGTGCTGCTGGAGCGTTTTGTCCAAGCGCAGCCCGCGGTTCTGCTGGCGACAATGGGCTTCTGGCAGGGCGTGGATCTGCCCGCGGAGACGCTGCGCGTCGTGGTGGTGGACAAGATCCCGTTTCCGCCGCCGGACGACCCGCTGCTGGTGGCGCGCTCTGAGCAGCTCCGCGCGCAAGGCCGTGACCCGTTTGATGATTTGTCGATTCCACTCGCGGCGACGGCGCTGCGTCAGGGCTTTGGCCGGCTGATCCGCAGCCAGCGCCACTGGGGCGTGGTCGCGCTGCTGGATCCGCGGCTGCTGAAACGGCGGTACGGCCAGGCACTCCTGGACAGCTTGCCGCCGGCCAAGCGGACGCGGAAGTTCGCGGATGTGCGGGATTTCCTGGCGGAGCGGCTGCAGCAGCCGTAATCCGGTCGCGCGGGCCTTGCCTCTCCCATCCACGCTGCTACTCTGCGGATGGCCGCGCTGGCCAGCTGGGGATTTTCGTGGCGCGCAAATCCGGCACCGCAGTTTCGACCCAGGCTTTCTGCCTCGTCGTGCCCTGCTTCAATGAAGCGCAGCGCTTGGACGTCCCGGCGTTCACGGAGCTGGCCGCTTCGGGCGACGTGCGGCTGCTCTTTGTTGACGATGGCTCCACGGACGCCACGCCGCAGGTGCTGGAGTCGCTGTGTGCGGCGGCAAACGGCCGCGCGCAGTGGCTCAAGCTGGCGGAGAACTCCGGCAAGGCGGAAGCGGTGCGCCAAGGCCTGCTGCTGGCGATCGCCCAAGGTGCCACAGAAATCGGCTTTCTGGATGCGGACTTGTCGACGCCACCGTCCGAGCTGCGGCGCCTGCTGGACGTGCTGCACGCGCGGCCGGAAGTTCAGGTGCTGATCGGCGCGCGCGTGCGGCTGCTTGGCAACGCGGTGGAACGCAAGGCGATTCGCCATTATCTGGGCCGTGTGTTCGCCACGGCGGCGTCGCTGACGCTGGCGCTGCACATCTACGACACGCAATGCGGCGCCAAGCTGTTTCGCGTCACGCCGGCGCTTCAGGCCGCGCTGGCGGAGCCGTTCGTGTCGCGCTGGATCTTCGACGTGGAGCTGCTGGGGCGGCTGGCGTGGGGCGGGCCGGGCGTAGCGGCGCTGCCGGAGAGCGCGTTCGCGGAGGTGCCGCTGCAGATCTGGCACGACGTGGCAGGCTCGAAATTGCGGCCCGGGCATTTTGTCCGCGCGGCGGGCGATCTGGTGCAGATTTGGCTGCGGTTGCGCGCCCGTCAGCACAGCGGCGTGTGACCCACCCACCGCGGCAGCGGCCGACAGGAGTTGATGAGCCACCGTCCACACCATGACGTCGACACGTTGCCGCTGACCACGACCGGCGAGCACGGTCCGCCGCGGCGGCTCGTGTGCCTGACCGTGCTGGCCCACCCGCAGCCGGAGATGATCGGCGCGCGGACGTTCCTCGGCCAGCTGGAGCTGGGCCGCGTTATCGCGCTCTCGCGGTTGTCGCCGGAGTTCACGACGCCGGACGGCCAGCTCAAGCAAACGCTGAATGACCCGTATGCCAGCCGCCAGCCGACGCTGCTGGCCTGGCGCGACGGCGTGGTGCTGACGCCGCCCGCGGGCGAGAGCCGCGTGCTGCTGGCAGGGCAGCCGTTCACGCTGCCACAGCGCGTGGAGACCAACGCGCTGGAGCACGGCGTCGTCCTGGAGCTGTCGAGCCGAACCGCGCTGCTGCTGCACCTGCGCGAGCCACCGCGGCTGGTGCCGCTGAGCGGGCTGGTCGGCGGCAGTGAAGCGCTGGACGCGGTGCGGCAACAGATCGTGCGCGCGGCGCCGTTCGCAGTGCCCGTGCTGGTGACCGGCGAGACGGGCGTGGGCAAGGAGCTGGTGGCGCGCGCGCTGCACGACGCCAGCCCGCGGGCGAATGGCCCGTGGGTCGCAATCAATGTCGCTGAAATCAAAGCGGATACCGCAGCATCCGTACTGTTTGGCCACGTGCGCGGCGCGTTCACAGGCGCCAGCCAGGACCACGACGGCCTGTTTGCGCGGGCGGACGGCGGCACGTTGTTTCTGGACGAGGTCGGCGAGATGGCCAGCGACGTCCAGGCGATGCTGCTGCGCGTGCTGGAGACCGGCGAAGTGCAACGGCTGGGCGATCGCCGCGTGCGTCAGGTGGATGTGCGGGTTGTCGCGGCGACGGATCAGGAGCTGGACGGCAACGGCCATTTGCGCTCGCCGCTGCTGTATCGGCTGGCCGGCTACCACATTCGCGTGCCGCCCTTGCGCCAGCGGCTGGAGGATCTCGGCATGCTGCTCGCGCATTTTCGCGCCGAGGAGATGGCGCGCGCCGGTCGGCCAAAGACGCATGGCTGGCTGTCGGCTGGGTTGGTGACGCAGCTCGCCGCGCACAAGTGGCCTGGCAACGCGCGGGAATTACGCAACCTCTTGCGAACATTGGTGATTCAGGCGGATGACGATGAACGGCTCGGCCGTGGGTTTTCGCTGAGCGCCTGGCTGGGCGCCGTGCAGGAAGCCGAGCCGCGCGCCGCGTCGGGAACGGCGGATGCGGCGCAGTTGAGCGACGCCGCGCTGGCCTCGGCGCTCCTGCGCAACCACTGGAGCATGGCGGCGACGGCGCGGGAGCTCGGCATCGCGCGCTCGACGCTGTACCTGCTGATTGAGCGCAGCACAACGCTGCGGACCGCCGGCGACGTCACAGCGAGCGAGCTGCGCACGGCCTGGCAGCAGGTGGCCGGCGACGTCGACAAGATGGCGCGGGTGCTGCGGGTTTCGCCGCGCGGCTTGCGGCTGGCGCTGCGCGCGGCGGGCCTGCACAACACGGGAACGACCGCGGACGATCGCGAGCCCGCGGATCCGCGGCCCTGACGCTCAGCGCGGCAGCGCGCTCATGGCCCGCGCCAGATCCAGCCGGTTGGTCACGCCGAGGCGCGCATAGGCCTGCTTGATCTGGCTGCGCACCGTCTCCACGCTTTTGTTCAGCTCGCCGGCGATCTCCGCGGCCGTGCCGCCCGCCAGGACCCGCGCGACGACGAGCGCCTGCGTCGGCGTCAGCGTCGGACGGGCGGCGAGGCTCGGGTGCGACGGAGCCGCCAGCTCGCCCAGCCACGCCTTGCCCAGCGGCCCGTCCAGCGGCGTCAAACGAACCTCCGCCTCTGCGGCGATGATCGCCAACGGCTGACCCGTGTCCTGGCGCGTCGCACGCTCCACGCCGCTGAGCAGGCGCGCCGTTCGTTGAGCGTTCAGCCACCGGTACGCCGCAGGGCTCGCCAGCTGCAGGCCCGCGGCGGGCGAGAAGACGAAGTGTCCCTGCGGCGCGGCGGCCGACGGCGGCCGCACTTGCAGCGCCTGCCGCAGCCGGTCGTGCACCCAGCGCGCGTGGCTGTCGCGCAGCGCCCGGCTGAGACGGGTGCTCACGCCTGTGCGCCGCCGATCCCATACCGCCGCGACGATTCCCAAGGCGCCGTTGTCGTCCCGGACGAGCAGCCGGTGCTCCTCGTGGAGGTGATGATGGAGGTAGACGTCGCGGGCAAAGGACTGCGACCAAAATCCTTTGGTTTCATGCGCATACGTCCGCGTCTGCCACGCGAGAGCCGGCGCCACAAGGTTCACTTGGGCCGCCACGGACACCGGCCGATCCTCAAGCAATCGGAGCGCCTGCCCGGCGTCCGCGTGGCCGTCCGCCCACAGCCCGCTCCACCAGAGCCGCTGCGGCGTCTTCCCGGCATTGACGTCCGCAAGTCTGCCAAACCAAACCAGATCCGCGCCCATGCGGGCACGCAACTCGGCCAGCGCTGCGACAACGGCAGACGGGCGCGCGCCATCGGAACCGAGCCTGGGCATCCTTGACCTCGGCGGGCGCACGCGCGCCCGGCGTCGCGCAACGAAGCACGAACTGTGCCAAGACGCCGTGGAACGTTGCGCGGCAAAATTGCTGGGAAATTTTTTGTGCGGATGCGTGCCGACACGTGGCGGACGGTTCCCGGACGAATGAGCGTCTGACGTCGGACGGTTTGTCGGACAGTTCGTCGGACAGATCGCTGGCTTGGAGATCACCTGTTCGGGTGATTGTCGCCGATTGGGGGACCCCTGAGGATTGCCGAGTTGGTTTGACGCTTGGGGGCGCGACTGGCGAGGGTATTGAGGTTGGCCGCCGATTCGTCTGCGGACGGTCAACCTCAATACCTCGCGCCGCCGCCGCATTGGCGCGCGGCTGCAGGCCCCTTTTCACGCACAGGCAGGTGGACGCCGCACCGGACCCGACCGACAATGGCCGCGGAGGTGTCAATGCGGTGGATGCTGGCAGGACTGCTGTGGCTCGCGGGGTGTGGAAGTGCCGCGCGTGCGCCCGCCGGCACACACCTGCGCGTGGTCGCCACGCGCGCGTGCGCTCCGTCCGCGGCGGGCGGTGCGCGGGTGCAATTCCGCGGGGGCTTCGCGCTGACCTGGCCGCAATGGCCCGGTTTTGGCGGCTGGTCCGATGTGCGTGTCAGCCCGGACGGCGCGCGGCTGCTGGCGGTCTCGGACGACGGCCACTTCCTGCAGGCGGCGCTATCCTACCGCGACGGGCAACTGCAAGGCGTCGCGGATCTGCAGACGGGCGCGCTGCCGCACTGTCCGGACAAGCGCACGTGCGACGTCGAATCGCTGGCCGAACGCGCGGACGGTTCGCTGTGGGTCGGCGTGGAAAAGGAGCTCGGTGCGGACCATGCGATCTGGGCGTATGCCCGGTCGGAGCCGCCTTTCCAGGGCGAGCCGCAGCCGATTGCTGTGCCACCGGGTCTGGCGGCGCTGCCGGCGAACGCAGGGCTGGAGGCGATGACGGCGCTGGCGGACGACTCCGTGCTGGCGATCGCCGAAGGGCCGCAGCCGGTGCCGACGACGCTGCCGATGTGGCACTGGCAGGCCAATACTTGGAAAACACTGCGCTATCCGACCGAGCCGGAGTTTCGCCCCGTGGCGCTGGCGGCGTTGCCGGCGGGCCATCGGCTGGGCGATGCGTTGGTGCTAGAGCGCAAGTGGCTGCAGGAGACGCGTGAAGCAGGGACGCGCGTCGCGGCGCTGCGGCTGCCGGGCGCGGCGGGCGGCGTGGTGGTGCACGAGGTGCTGCGGCTGGAGCCGGCGGGCTGCCTCATCGACAACTTTGAAGGCCTGGCTACGCGCGTGGACGACGACAAGCTGTGGCTCTACCTGCTGTCCGACGACAACCAGAGCGCGGACCAGCAGACGCTGCTCTACGCGTTTACGCTGGAGTGACCGCGGCGAAAGCCCACTCCAGCCACGGCAGCAGCGCCTCGACGTCGCTCGCTTCCACGGTCGAACCGCACCAGATGCGCAGGCCCGGCGGCGCGTCGCGGTAAAAAGCCGCGTCCAGCGCAACGTTTTCGGCGTCGAGCAGCGCGGCCATGCGCTTGGCCACCGCCGTCTGCTGCGCCAGATCCAGCGCCTGAAACCACGGCGCGGTAAAGATGAGGCAAACCGAGGTGTTGGAGCGCGTCGCCGGCTCGCGCGCCAGGAACTGCACCCACGGCGTCCGCGCCACCCAGGCCTCCAGCACCGCAAGGTTGCGCTGGGAGCGCGCGATCAGCCCCGGCAGCCCGCCGACCTGCTGCGCCCATTTCAGGCCGTCCAGCGCATCTTCCACGCACAGCATCGACGGCGTGTTGATGGTCTCGGCGTGAAAGATCCCGTCCTGCAGCTTGCCACCCGCGGTCATGCGAAACAGCTTGGGCAGCGGCCACGGCGGCGTGTACGACTCCAGCCGCGCGACCGCCCGCGGGCTCAGCACCAGCATGCCGTGCGCCCCTTCACCGCCCAGCACTTTTTGCCAGGACCAGGTCACGACGTCGAGCTTGCGCCACGGCAGGTCCATTGCGAACACCGCGGACGTCGCGTCGGCGATCGCCAGGCCCTGACGGTCCTCGGCGATCCAATCGCCGTCGGGCAGCTTGACGCCCGCGGTCGTCCCATTCCAGGTAAAGACAACATCGCGATCCCAGGAAACTTGTTGCAAATCAGGCAATTGACCGTATCCAGCCCGCAGCGCCCGCACGTCCGGCAGCTTCAATTGCTTGACGATGTCCGTGATCCAGCCCTCGCCAAAGCTCTCCCACGCCAGCACATCCACGCCGCGCGCGCCCAGCAGCGACCACAGCGCCATCTCCACCGCGCCGGTGTCCGACGCCGGGACAATCGCGATCCGGTAGTCGTCCGGCAGCCCGAGGATCGCCCGCGAACGGTCCAGCACGTCCTGAATACGCGCCTTGCCGGGCTGCGAGCGGTGCGATCGGCCGACGAGCGCGTCCTGAAGTGCGGCGACGGTCCAGCCCGGACGCTTGGCGCACGGTCCGGAGGAAAAGCGCGGATTGGCTGGTTTGGTCGTCGGCTTGGGCACGGGAACTCCAAATGCGGCCCGTTGCGCTAAAATGGCAGCTTTTCAACCACTTCCGCTTTCTTGCGCAGCTCGACAAGAATGCGCCGCTCTTCGGTATAGCCGCGGCGCGTCGTCAGCTGCGCGCGGATCTCGTCGCGGCATTCCGGGTAAGGCCGTGTGCGCTCTTCGTTTTTCTCGATCAGCCGCAGCACGTACCAGCCCCAGCGCGTCTTGACCGGCTTGGACACTTCGCCGACCTTGAGCTGAAACGCGATCGGCCCCAGCTCCGGCTCCGCCGACGAACGGGTCAAGTGCAGCGGTGGCAGCGGACCTTCGCTGAACTGGCGGGCAACTTGCTCAAAATCCTGACCTTTTTTCAGCGCCTCGGACGCTGCTTCCGCTTTTTGCAGGGCCTTCTGTTGCACATCTGCGCTGGCGTCCGGGGCCACGCGGACAAGGATCGGCCGCAAGTCGCGCGAGGCCGGCTCCAGCCACGCCGACGGATTCATGTCGTAGTACGCCTTGGAATCCGCCTCGCTGACTTCCACTTTCCCCAGCTTTTGCACGAGCTTGGCACCCAAGCGCTGCTGGCGAACCTGATCGCGCATCTGCTCCAGCGTCAAGTGCGAACGCTCCAGTTCCGCGGTCAGCGCCGCCTCGTCAAAGCGCCCGTCGCCCTTGCGAAAACGCAGGGTGAAATCTTTCCACGCGTCCTCAAACTCGCCCTCGGTCAGCGTGATATTCTCGTTGCGAATCGCCTGTTCACGCAGCTCCTGGTCGATCAGCCGGTTCAGCACGTTCATCGCGATGCGGCGCAGGCGATCCGCGGGCACCTTGGTGGACCGGCCGACCAGGCGCTCGAATTCGGCGTTGAAGCGGTCCGGCTGGATGTCGCGGCCGTTGACCGTCGCCACCGGACCGACTGCGCGCGGGACGCCGTTGGCATTGACGCTCGGCGCAGGTGCAGCACCCGCGGTTTCCGTCACAGCAGCCGGTGCCGCGGCGCCGTCCGCGGTCATTTTGGCAACCGCGCCGGCTGGCGCGGGCGCAGACGCGGGCGCGCGGTTGCAGGCGGGCACGAGCGCGACGGCAAGTACGGCAAGAGCGAGTCGGATGGTCACTGGCGGTGTCCTCGTCATGAAAGGGTGGCGGGGGGCCAGCCAGTCAACGCCCGGGCGGGCGGGTTTGTTCCCGAAAGCTTCGGGGCTGTCATGGTGGCATGGCCGCGGCAAAAAGCGCAACGCCCCGATGGGATCCTGAAATCCCACCGGGGCGTCGTGCAAAGTCAGCTGCGTACCCGCAGGCGCATTACCAGTCGTAGCCGAGCGCCCAGTCGATCGCCCAGCCAGCGCCGGGAGCCGAGCCAGCCGGCGCGCCCGTCGCGTTGCCGGTGACGACCGCGATGCCGTTGTTGAAGAACGCCGGGTTGACGTTCAGGTCCAGGTCCCAGCCCATCAGCTTGATGCCAAAGCCGGTGGAGACCGTGTTGGTGACCGTCGAGAAGTGGGTCTCGTTGGTCGTGCCCGGCGCGCCGGCAGACTGCGGCAGCGTCGTGTTGTTCTGGTTGGTGCGCGAGATGACCTGACGGGCGCCGAGGCGCAGGTACAGCCATTCGAACGCCTTGGCCTCCGCCGCAAAGCCGTACCACGGCATCAGGTTCGAGGCGTCTTCCGCCGTCGTGACCGTGCCGCCCGGCGTGGCGTTGCCGCTGGCGCTGGCCATGTGCACGAGCATACCGACGCCCGGCTGAATCAGCACGCCTTCCATGTTCGGCGGCGCGATCGCCAAGTCCGAGCCGAGGATGATCCACGTGTTGTTGACGGTGCCGACTTGGCTGCCGAACTGATCGCCCTGGTTCTGCGAAACGCCGACGACCGAACGGCTGTCGTAGTTGATGCGCAGGAACGGCACGATCTTGGAGATCTGGCTGACCATGAACTCGCCCTTGGCGGTCAACGCGATGCCGTACAGGCCGTTGGACGCGTAGCGCGCCTGGCCGCCGAGCATGTTGGTGAACGTGCCGGCCATGATGTTCAGGCCAAAGTCCAAGCTGTTGACTTCATTGATGTCAAAGCCGATGCCGGCGTTGAAATCGATCCAGGTGTTGGACTGCTCGTCGTCAACCGGGTTGCCGGAGCTGGGTGCGACCGAGTTCGGGTTGATGTTGTCGTTGCGGTTGCCGCCGATGGACAACGTGCCGCCCAAGCGCACGGACTCACCGGCTTTCATGCCAAAGCCAATGCCGAACTGCTGGTTTGTCGCATCCGCGACGCGGCCCGTGTAGCCCGGCAGGCCGCCGGCCAAGCTGAACGGCGTGTTCGCAGGCGCGCCCGCGGCGGTCTTCATGATGCCACCCTGGTTGGTGACCGGCTCCCACGCAGAACGCTTGCCGAACAGCATCAAGACCGGCGGAGCGGGATCGTCGCTGAGCGCGTAGCGGATGTTCATGGAGCCGTAGGTCGAGCCGGCCGTGTTGTCCACGTCCACGCTGTTTTTATATTGGACCATGTACTGCGGAAACGTGTTGATATTCGAGCTGTCGTGGATCGTGATCGACTTCTCGTTGAAGCCGCCGCCCAAGCCGCCCGCGGCGGAGAGGCTGTTGATGCGGGTCTCGGTCGCCAGGGCCGAGCCGGCGAAGGCCATGCCCACTGCGGTGGTCACGGCTGCTGTCAGCAGTTTCTTCATCTTGCTCTCCTTTTGTCGTCCCTTTGCAGGACCAGCAATACACGGTGGGCGAAACGCGTGCCACGCATCTTCGCCTGTAGTTATCAGGCCCTTCGAGTCCTTCCTGCAACCGGTTGCCATCCTGTGGCCGCCGGTTGACCGCCCGGAAGCCCGGACGGCGGCGCGCAAGTATCACACGCCGCAAAGAACTGGAACCCCCCAGGCTCCCTCACCTGAGCTCATCCAGTTCGCGGAGTGTCATCGATGGATCGCACGTGTCAAGTTTTGCAAAGTCGTCGCCTCTGCCTTGCGCGATTGGCATGCGCCATGTGCCCTTTGTCGAGCAGACCCGCGTTTGACGCGCAGAGCCCTTGTGGTACCTTGGCGCGGTGATCCAGTTCTACCACGTCCAAAAACGCTACACGAACGGCTGTGACGCCCTGACTGACGTGACGCTGCGGGTCCGTGAGGGCGAGTTTGTCTTTCTGACCGGGCCGTCCGGCGCGGGAAAATCCACGCTGCTGCGGCTTTTGCTGGTCATGGAGCGCGCCAGCGACGGGCAAATCCTGATTGGCGGCCGCAATATCCACGTCCTGCGCGATTCCAGCGTGCCGTATTTACGGCGCAATATCGGCGTTGTTTTCCAGGATTTTCGGCTGATTCCGCGGCGGACGGTGTTTGAGAATATCGCGATATCGCTGGAAATTCTCGGGATCAAGGCCAACGAGATCGAGCGCCGCGTCAACCAGATGCTGGAGGCGACGCGCCTGCTGAGCCGCGCGCACGCGTACCCGGGCGACCTGTCCGGCGGCGAGCAGCAGCGGGTCGCGATCGCGCGCGCGCTGGTGAATGAGCCGGCGATCCTGCTGGCGGACGAGCCGACGGGCAATTTGGACCCGGAATTATCGCATGAAATCATTGAGTTGCTGCTGAGCATCAACCGCAAAGGCACGACCGTCGTCGTCGCGACCCATGACACGGCGCTGGTGGAGCACTACGCGATGCGCACGCTCGTGTTGGCAAAAGGCCAGCTGGTCGAGGACCGGCCGAAGTCGGCGCGCGGCGACAAGTTTTTGAACGGTGAGCGCGGCAGCCACAGCGAGCGGCCAGCCGTGGAGCGCCAGACGGTGCCGCTGCCCGCGGATCGCTTGGCGGCGATGGCGCAGGAGCGGCAGACCGGGCCGATCGCCGGGCTGGTGGTGCCGGGAACCGTGCAGGCCACGACGACGGGGCCGATTCCGGCGTCGGCGGGGATCCTGCCGCTGGTGGGCTCGCCATTTTCGTCCGCGCCGGTGCGGCCGACGCAGCCGGTGCCGGTGCTGGAAGACCTGGTCGATGACACCAATGACGGCGACCTCGGCGGTGAGCCATGAAGCGGACGCCGCGCGTGGGCTATGTGCTCAGCCAGGCCTTTTTGCTGGTGCGTTCGTCGCCGTGGCTGACCGCCGTGAGCGCGCTGACGATCGCGCTGGCGCTGACGCTTGTCGGCCTTTTTGCGATGGTGCTGGTCAATGCCAGCCACTTGATGCACAGCCTTGGAGAATCATTGACGATTCCTGTCTACCTGCTGGATACGGCTACCACGCCGGAGATCAAGGCCGTGGAGGCGCAGATCCGCCAGCGCAAGGGCGTCAAGACCGTGAAATTCCTGACGCCGCAGCAAGATCGCGAGCGCAACAAGCAGGCGATGACGCCCGAGCTGCTGGAAGGCCTCGACGAGGCGGCGATTCCCGGCCAGCCGGTGCTGGAAGTCGAGCTGGAAGCGGACCTGGCGAGCCGCGGCGACGTCGAGGAGCTGGCGGGCTGGGCGGCGAGCCTGAAGTCCGTGAAATCCGTGGACGAAGTGCCGACCGGCGCCGAAAAGCTGCGGCTGCTGTTCGCGCTTGTCGAGATCGCCCGGACGGTCGGCCTGGTGCTGTCGATCGTGCTGCTGGCCAGCGCGATGTTCTTCGTGTTTTCCACGATTCGGCTGGGGGTTTTTGCCCGCCGCGACGAGATCGAGATCCTGTCGCTCGTCGGCGCGACGCCGAGCTTCATCCGCCTGCCGTTCCTGGTCGAAGGCGCGCTGCAGGGGCTGGCCGGCGCGCTGGTGGCGATGCTGCTGCTTGGGCTTTTGCACTTGGAATTGCGCGGACTTGTGCGCGACGTGCACCTGCTGAATTTGTCCTGGTCGCTGATGCCGCCGGGCATGATCGCGTGGCTGGTGCTGGGTGGCCCAACGGTCGGACTGACGGCGAGCGCGCTGTCCGTCGGCCGCTACCTGAAGGTGTAAGCCGTGAATTGCGCGTGGCTTTTGGCCATCCTCGCCATAGCGCAGCTGGCTCAGGCGCAGCCGCTGCCGGCGCCGCCGCACCTGGAAGGTGCCGAGAAGAAAGCCCTGCTGGACCGCTACGCCAAGCAGCTCGACACGGAGCTGGGGCTGCTGAAGGCGCTGGACGAGCTGGATCGCGACTCGACGGAAATTGACAATAAACTCGTGAAGTTGGCGGTGGAGCGGGCCGAGGCGACCGACGCGCTGGTGGCGGCGGAAGACGCGCGGGCCAAGGCGGAGGCGGAACTGGCGCGGATGCGGCTGGCGGTCCAGGCCCGGCTGCGCGCGCTGGCGCGGATCGAGGCGCTGCCGTCGCTGCGGTTCGCGCTGTCGACCGAGGATTTTGCCAAGTCGGTGGTCAAGGATCGCCTGCTGCGGCGGCTGATTGTCGACGACCGGACGCGGCTGCGCGAGTACACCAAGCGGCTGGCCGATCAGGAGCGGCTGACCCAGGCGCGCGACGCGGCGCTGGGCGTGCTGAACCAGCTGGACCTGCAGCTGCACGACAAGAAATGGCAAGCGGAGCAGGAGCGGCGCGACAAGCTGGCGCTGATCGTGCAAATCGATGAGGACAAGAAGACCGCGGAGCGGCTTGCGCGCGATCTGGATGCGGCGAGCCGCGAAGTGGCGGGGAAAGTCGCGACGTTGAAGGAATGGCAAGAGCGCAAGTACACGTTTTCGCAGACCCAGGGCAAACTGCTGCCGCCGGTGGCGGGGCGCGTGGAAGTGGCATTCGGCGAGGTCAAGCACCCGAAATTCG
This sequence comes from uncultured Myxococcales bacterium, assembly GCA_903929795.1. Taxonomy (GTDB): domain Bacteria; phylum Myxococcota_A; class UBA9042; order UBA9042; family UBA9042; genus CAIYBN01. The sequence goes on from CAIYWC010000091.1 coordinate 46,701, forward strand.
GCACGATTTTGATGCATCGCGGCCTGGACTACCGGGCGGTGGGCAGCCAGATCGGCGCGCCGGTGCGGGCGGTGTTCTGGGGCCGCGTGGCGCACGTGGGCTGGCTGACCGGCTACGGCGACACGGTGATTCTGGATCACGGCCGCGGCTGGCACACGGTTTATGCGCACCTGGAGAATATTCGCGTGGAAGTGGGCGAAGTTGTGCCGGCGCGCCAGCGGATCGCCGACATCGGCCAGTCGGGCTCACTCAAGGGCCGCTACCTGTATTTTGAGATCCGCCACAACGGCCAGCCCGTCGATCCGGGCGAGTGGTTCAACCGCCCATAGCGCGAGGCAAACGCCATGCCAGAACGCCACTACAGCCGCGAAGAACTGCAGGCGATCCTCGCGCGCGCCATCGAGCGGCAGGCCAAGAGCGCCGGCAGTGATGGCCTGAGTCATGCGCAACTACTTGAAACAGCTCATGAAGTCGGGCTGTCGCCAGCGGAGGTCGCGGCGGCGGTGGCCGAAGTCGATCGCGGCCGCGCGCGCGACGCGCTGACCGCCGAGCTGCTCCAGCAGCGCCGCCACCGTCTGCGCAGCCACGTCGCGACCTATCTGGCGGTGAACGCCGGGCTGTGGGGCATCGATTGGGCAACGGCGGCAATGGGGGTCAACGCGCAGGGCGGCTGGCACTGGGTCGTCGCGGCGGCGTGGGGCGTGGCGCTCCTGCTGCAGGTGCTGCGCGGCGTGCTGGCGGACCCGGCGACGCTGGCGCGCGACGCCGAGCGCTGGGAGGCGCGACGGCAGCGCAAGCTGCAGAAACAGCAGATGAAACGCGCGATTGAGGGCGCGGTGACGGATGTGGTAACGACGAGCACCGCCGCGCTGACTCGGCTGCTGGATCCAAACCGCGCGCCGCGGCGCAGCGGCCGCCGGCGGGATCGGCAAGATGATCAATCCCCGTGACAGTCGCATGACGGGCGCCGCTAGGCGACCACCGGTTCGCTGTTATCCTCTCCACAGGCAACGCGAAAGTGGAGGCGGGGATGGCTACGTACGAAGAAATCGAGATCGGCCTGCGACAACGGCTGCAGCAACTGGAGCAGCGCGTTGGCTCGGTGGAAGATGGGCTGCGCCACACGCATGAGCCGCTCGAGGCGGATTTCGCCGAGCAGGCGGTGTCGACCGAGAACGACGATGTGCTCCAAGCGCTGGACCACGCGATGCGCAAGGAATGTTCGGAAATCCTCGCTGTGCTGCAGCGGATGCAGATGGGCAGCTATGGCTTTTGCTCGACCTGCGGCGACGAGGTTCCCGCCAAGCGCCTGCGTGCACTGCCTTTTGCGCGCGAGTGCGTCGCTTGTGCCAGCGGCGCTTGAAACCGGGGACCAAAAATCAGGAAGGATGGCGGCGATGAAGATTCTGCACGTGGCGTTTTGGCTGTGTCTGGGCGGTGGCGCGATCGCGTGTGGGACTTCGGCAACGACGACGCCGACTGAGGACACGGCCGTGGGCTCGGACGCGGTTGCGGCTGGCGCCGATGGCGACACGACGCCGGGCAGCGACGCCGTGACCACCGACGTCGCCACAGCCGACACCGCGGACACCGTCTCGTATGCGTACCCAACCTGCGCGGCCGTTGTCGATTGCACCCAGGCCGCGTGCGCCAACAGCACGTCGTCGTCTTGCGCCGCGAGCTGCATCTCCGGCGGCGCGCCGACCGCCGTGGGCAACGCGACAATCCTGCTCAACTGCGTCCAGACCAAATGTACCGACGGCCAGTGCAAGGGCTCGACCGACCCGAACTGCATGAGCAACTGCTCGTCCATGCGCTGCATGCCGGCGATCCTCAGCTGCGTCGACACTGGCACGACCGGGAGCGGCGCCTGCGCGGACGTCAAGCCCTGCTTCGAGACGTGCCAGCAAGGCAAGACCAACATCACGACCTGCATCAGCGGGTGCTACAACAAGCTGAGCGCGACGGCCAAGACCGAGGCGCAGGCGTTCGCCACCTGCGTCGCCAACGCGCCTGGCACCGGCGACCCGACGGCATCCTGCATCCAGCAGACCATCGCCTGCTTTCTCAACGGCCAAACTGGCCAGAAGGGCTGCTACGACTCGATCGGCTGCCTGAGCGCGTGCCAGACCGCCAGCGACGGGTTCGCCTGTGCGCTCACCTGTTTTGGCGACATGAGCGCCGCGGGCCAGAGCGCGTACGCGGAGGTGTCGCCGTGCCTCGGTCAGGACATCACGGCGACGGCGGGCTGCGAGGACAAGGTCGTCGTCTGCCTGGCGCCCACCGGCACCCAGACGTGCGCGGAGGCGTTGGGCTGCGTCATGGGCTGCACGTCGGGCGGTGGCAACGACCCAACCTGCACGTTCACTTGCCTGCACAACACGACTTCCGACGCGGACAAGCTGCTGTTGAGCAAGCTCGGCTGCCAACCCGCCACCGACCCGACTTGCACGACCGGCATCGTCGACTGCTTGGCGCCGACGGGCAGCGCGAAGTGCCCAGCCATCCTGAACTGCGCGATGGGCTGCAGCGCCGGCCAAGGCCAGCCGCCGGACATGAAATGCCTGATGGCGTGCATCCAGACGGGCAGCACCGCGACCGCATCTGCGGCGTACAGCGCCATCGGCTGCCTGGGCAACCCGGGTACGGCCGGCTGCCCGGACGCGATGGTCGCTTGCTATAATCCAATCGGCACGGGTACTTGCGCGCAAACCCAAGGCTGCGTGCAGACGTGCTACCTCGCCGGCGGTGACGTCAACGCGTGCGCGAACACGTGCTATGCCCAAGCGTCAGTCCAAGGTTTCAAGGACATGGAGACCTGGAGCGCCTGCCAGCAGGGCTGTAACGCGACGTGCAAGGGCGACGCGACCTGCCTGAGCACCTGCACCACGCAGCAATGCCCCGCCGCGAAAAAGGCGTGCCAACCGACCTAGCCGGCATCGCCTCTACACTTCCGTGACAGACCGCGGCACCCCGCCGTTTGACGTTTCGGGCCTTTGCGGCGACACTCTCGCCCCCGCTGGACGGCGCGTTTCTACGTCCAGTCTGCGTCCTCAGGAACGCGAACCCGGAGCCTGCCATGCGCATAGCCGTGGTGCGTGAAGCCCTCGCCACCGATCCCCTGCCCCGCGAAACCCGTGTTGCAGCCACCCCCGACAGCATCAAGCGCCTCAAAGCGCTGGGCTTCGAGATTTCCGTCGAATCGGGTGCGGGCGAGGCCGCCAACTTCCCCGATGCGCTGTACGTCGCCGCCGGGGCGACGATCGCCGCCGATGCGCGGGAAAACTACGCCGCCGCCGATATCCTGTTGAAGGTTCGGCCGTTGCGGCAGCGCGACGATCTGGACGCCCACGAGGTTGATCTCCTCCGCGTCGGTGCGACCGTATTGGGCTTTTTCTACCCCGGCCGCAACGCGGAGCTGCTCGAGCGCGCCCGCGCCCGCGATCTGACCGTGCTGGCCATGGAGTGCGTGCCGCGCATCAGCCGTGCGCAGAAGATGGACGCGCTGTCGTCGCAGGCCAACATCGCCGGTTACCGCGCGGTGCTGGAGGCGGCAAACCGCTTCGGCAGCTTCTTTACCGGCCAGATGACCGCCGCGGGCAAAGTGCCGCCGGCCAAAGTGCTGGTGATCGGCGCCGGCGTGGCCGGTCTGGCAGCGCTCGGCACAGCCAAGGGCCTGGGCGCCATCATCCGCTCATTTGACACGCGCGCCGCCGTCCGTGAGCAGATCGAGTCGATGGGCGGCGAGTTCCTCGAAGTCACGTACAAGGAAGACGGCGACGGCGGCGGCGGCTACGCCAAGGAGATGAGCCCGGCGTTTCTGGAGGCCGAATACGCGCTGTTTCGCGCGCAGGCCAAGGAAGTCGACATCGTCATCACCACCGCGCTTATTCCCGGCAAGCCGGCACCCAAGCTGTGGTTCAAGGACATGGTCGAGCTGATGAAGCCCGGCTCCGTCGTCGTGGACATGGCCGCGGAATCAGGCGGCAATTGCGACGTCACCGTAGCTGACGAAGTCGTGGTGCACAACGGCGTGATCGTGCTGGGCTTTACCGACCTGGCCGGACGCCTGCCGACCACCGCGAGCAACCTGTACGGCCAAAACCTTGTGCACTTGCTGACCGACATGGGCGGCGCCACGGGCTGGAAAGTCGACTTCGACGACGAAGTCGTCCGCGGCGCGACCGTCACGCATCAAGGCGCGATCACCTGGCCGCCGCCGGCAAAACCGGCAGCAGCGCCTGCAGCACCGGCTGCCAAGCCTGCCGCCGCGCCCGTCGCGGTTGCCGCAGTTGCCGCGCCCGAGCCAGTCAAGGCGTCCGGTGGTCACGGCCACGGCAAGGTCGCGCGCGAGCACCTCGGCTCCGCGCGGACGGCGCCGCTGACGTGGGTGTCATTTGCCATCCTCGTCGTGGCGTACCTGGGTCTCAGCACGGCTGGAACCGACGCGTCCGGGCTGCATCACTTCGCGCAGCAGTTGACCATCTTCGTGCTGTCGTGTTTTGTCGGCGTGCAGGTCATCTGGAGCGTCACGCCTGCGCTGCACACGCCGCTCATGTCGGTGACCAATGCCATTTCCGGCATCATCGTTGTCGGCGGCATGCTGCATATGCACGGCGATCTCGCGCAGCCCGCGACCATCCTGGCGCTGCTCGCCGTGCTGTTCGCGACGATCAACATCGGCGGCGGCTTTCTGGTCACCCGGCGCATGTTGCGCATGTTCCACAAATAGGAGCTCCCCGTGCACAGTTCTGCCGAAATCCTCGGACATGGGCCGATGGACGTCTTCAAGGGTCTCGCTTGGGTCATCGCCGGCGTGCTGTTCATCAGCTCGCTCCGCGGCCTCGCCTCGCAGGAAACCGCGCGCCGCGGCAACGGGTACGGTATCGTCGGCATGGGCCTGGCGATCCTCGCGATGCTCGTCGCGGGCACCAAGGACAACATCGCCTTTCTGATCGGCGCGTTGGCGATCGGCGCGACGGTCGGCGTGACGATGGCGCAGCGCGTCGCCATGACGGCGATGCCGGAAATGGTCGCCATTCTGCACAGTTTCGTCGGCCTGGCCGCAGTGCTGGTCGGCTACGCGGCGTTCCTGGCGCCGGGGCACCTGGGCGTGGATTCGGCGGAGCGCGGCGAGATTTGGCTGGACGTGCTGATCGGCGCGATCACCTTCACCGGCTCGATCGTGGCGTTCCTCAAGCTGCGCGGCTCGGTCTCGGGCAAGCCGTTGTTGCTGCCGGGGCGGCACGTGGCGAACCTCCTGATGTTCGGGACTTCGCTGGCGCTGGTCGTGCCGTTCGCGACGCAGCCGGGCACCGAGGCGCTGCCGTTCCTGTTGGCGATGACGCTGCTGGCGTGCATCCTGGGCGTGCACTTGGTCGCGGCGATCGGCGGCGCGGACATGCCGGTCGTCGTGTCCATGCTCAACAGCTACTCCGGCTGGACCGCGGCGGCGGCGGGCTTCATGCTCGACAATAACCTGCTCATCATCACCGGCGCGCTGGTTGGCAGCTCCGGCGCGATCCTGTCGACCATCATGTGCCGCGCGATGAACCGCTCGATCTGGTCCGTCATCTTCGGCGGCTTCGGTGCGGACGCGCCGTCAGGCGGTACCGGCGCCAAGGTCGTGGGCGACATGACGGAGACGTCCATCGATGAGCTGACCGAGGAGCTGCGCAACGCCAAGGAAGTCATTATTGTCCCCGGCTTTGGCATGGCGGCGGCGCGCGCGCAGCACGCGGTCAAGCAGCTGGTCGACCTGCTGCGCAAACGCGGCGTGAACACGCGGTTTGCGATTCACCCGGTCGCCGGTCGGCTGCCCGGCCACATGAACGTGCTGCTGGCGGAAGCGAGTGTGCCGTACGATATCGTGCTGGAAATGGATGAAATTAATCAGGATTTTCCCAAGACCGACGTTGTATTCGTGGTTGGCGCGAACGACATCGTCAACCCGGCGGCGCAGACGGACAGCACAAGCCCGATCTACGGCATGCCGGTGCTGGAAGTCTGGAAGGCCAAGCGCGTGGTCGTGCTGAAGCGTTCGCGCGGCGCGGGCTATGCCGGCGTGGACAATCCGCTTTTTGTCGCGCCGTCGACGCGGATGCTGTTCAAGGACGCCAAGGCTGGCATGGAAGAGCTCGTCGCCAAGCTGATGGCCTGAGCGGGCCCTGGGTCGAAAAGGTGTGAACTTGCGGCGTGCAGAGCCGTCAGCCCGCCGCCAGACCTGCGCCTGGATGCGCCGCCGCCGCCTCAGCCAGCCACACCGAGGGCGCCTTGGCCAGGCCCAGCAGCCGCGCGTTCTCGGCCGTGTGTGCGACAGTCCCCATGCCCACCAGCGCGCTCGTCACCGCTTGCGGCGACCGCGCGAACTGCAGCGCGTACTCCGCCGCCGTGGCAATTCCCGGCAAGTCGGGCACATGCGTCGGCCGTTGCCGCCCCAGCCGCCCTTGCAGCAGCGGCCCCGACGCCAGCGCCATCAGGCCCAGCTCGCGCACCGCATCCAACGCCGGCAACAGGTGCCCGCGCACCGGCTGGTTCGCCCGCGTCAGCGCCTCGGGCATCGCCAGGTTCACTGGCAGCTCGACGGCACGCATGTTGTGGCGCAATCCAGCGACTTCACTCGCCAATTCCATCATGCGCGCCAGCGAGATGTGATCCCGCTCGTCCGGCCGCGCCCGCAGCGCCGACCAAGTCGCCAGCCCGTATGCACGGATCTTGCCGGCGGCCACCGCCTCCTCCAGCGCCTGAAACGCAAGTCGCAGCCGGTCCTCGAACGTCGCGCGATCGATGACCTGCAGTTGCGTCTCCGGGTTGTGCAAGAACAGCACGTCCAGCGTCTGCAGGCCCAGGTTGTCCAGGCTGCGGTCCAGCGCCTCGTGCAGATAGGCCGGCGTCATGCAGTGGCAGCCGGCGACCAGATCCGCGTCCGTCGCCAGTCCGCGTGCGATGGTGCAATCGCGCATCCAGCCAGCCTTGTCGGGCGGCGGTTCGCCGTCAAAAGGCACGAATCCGGCCTTGCTGGCGATGAACAGCTCGCTGCGCCACACTTCACCACTTTCTGTCAATGCTTTCAGCGCCTTGCCGACCACCCGCTCACCGCGCTGGCAGCGGTAGTTGCCCGCGGTATCGATGACGTTGATGCCGAGGCGAACGGCGTCGATGATGGCCGCTTCATAGCCGGCGTCGACTTCGTCCGTTGGCGCACCGAGGTAAGTGCCCATGCCGATGGAGCTCAGGCGCATCCGGAAGATGTCGGCGTAGGCGTCGGCGGCCTTGCCATAGGCGTGACGGCGCATGAAGCGCTGCGTGCCCGCCTCGGTCGCCCAACTGCGCTGGCTGATGAGCTCGCTGACCATGGTCAACCACCCCTGCGGCACCGACCGCCGCGACCAGACTAGGACAAGCGGCTGACGTTGTCAGCTTTGCCTTCAGCCGCCGTGGCGAAACCCCTGCACGGTGCAGGGTCTCGCGCCGATCTGCAAGTGCACGCGCCCGGTCCCGGCCTCGGCGCGACCGATTGGCCATGCGCCCAACGGCGCCAGATCCAGACCCGGCGCAGCGGCGCACAGCAGCGCATAGTCATCCCCGCCCTGCGCGCACGCGGTCCGCCAGTCCAGCTCGCGCGCTTCCAGCCACGCGCGCACATCCGGCGTCAGCCAGTCCGGCGTCGGCAAGTCGAGCGTCAGGTCCACACCGCTGGCCTCGGCCAAGCGTTGGGCGTCCAGACCCAGACCGTCCGACACGTCGATCGCCGCGCGAACGCCCACGGCCTGCAGCTGCAGCCCCAGCGCCACCAGCGGCTGCGGCCAGAGGTGCGCCGCGATGAGCCGCGGCTGATCGTCGCCCATGCGCAGCGCCGCCAGCCCCAGCGCGGCTTGACCGACCGCGCCCGCCAGCCACAGCACATCGCCCGGCCGCACCTGATCGCGGCGCATCGGCGGCGCGCGCAGCGTGCCCAGCGCGGTCACCGTCCAGCGCGCCGGCCCGGGCGACAGGCCCAGATCGCCGCCAACCACCAGCGCCCCATGCTGTCCGGCCAGCGCCTGCAGCCCGCGCGCGGCGGCCAGCAGCTCGCCGACGTCCTGGTCGGGCGGCACTTCCAGCGCCAGCAGCAGCAGCCGCGGTTGCGCACCCATCGCCGCGAGATCGCTCAGGTTGACCGCAGCGGCCCGGTGGCCCATCGCCGCAGCCGGCGTGCGATCCACGAGCCAATCCACACCCGCTACGACGGAATCGACGGTTGCGACAACCGGGCCATCGGGCTGCCAGACCGCCGCGTCATCGCCGTTGGCGACCAGCACGTCAGCCCGCGGCGCGTCGAAGATGCCGCGCAGTTGGCGAATCACCGCCAGCTCGCCGACTTCCCGCGCCTGCATCAGATGGAGCTGCCGCTGCCGTCCGGGCCGCTGACCAAGGCGCGATACGCGAGCGCGCGGGCAAAACGCGCCACGCCCAACTGCGCTTCCAGCGCGAGCACCGCCGCCGCCTGGGAAGGCGCGAGCTCCGTGGGCATGTCGATGAAGACCTGAACGCGCAGCGCACCGCGTTTGGCCGCGCCCGTGGGATTGGAGCTGATCGGCAAACCATGGCCGCCAATGCGGAATTCCCGCCCGGGCGGCGTGCCGGGCGGCACCGTCAGCCACTGCGTCGTCTCCAGCGTCGGCACCGGGACGCGCCCGCCCGCAACGGCCTCGCTCCAGGTCAGCGGCACCTGACAGACGAGGTCATCGCCGTCGGCACGCAAAAACGGATGCGCCTGGATGCGCACAACGACCACGAGATCACCCGGCCGCCCACCGGCAAGCGGTTCACCCCCCCCGCGCACGCGCAAGTGCGCGCCCTCGCGACAGCGGACGGGCACGTGGACCTCGACTTCCTGATGGGTCATCACCTGACCAGTCCCGGCGCAGCCCGTGCACGGCGCCAGCAGCAGCGACCCGCGGCCCGCGCAGAACCCGCACCGGACGTCCTGGCGGCGCAGTCCGATCTTCAATGTGCCGGCGCCCTGGCAGACATGACAAACGGGATTGCGCGCGGGCTCGGTCGTCCCGGCGCCGTGGCAGAGCGCACAAGGCTTGGTGAATTCCGCACGCACGACGGTGAGACCGCCCAGCATCGCCTTGGCAAACGGCAGCGGGTGCTCGACGCGCAGATCGCGGCCCTGCACCACGCCCGGCAGCGCCGCTTGGCGCTTGCGCAGGCGGGTCACCACCGTGTCCAGCACGTCCAGGGCGCGCTCCGCCCGCGGATCGTCCATCAGGCGCAGCGGGTCGCGCAGCATCAGCATCCGGTCGTAGTTCACCCGCCGCGCGGCGTCCGATACCTCCGCGTAAGCGCTGGCAATTTGCTTGAAACAGTCCTCCGCAACCGCGCTGCCGCCCTGCGCATCGGGATGGTAGACGCGCGACAGCTTGCGGTACGCCGCCTTGATCTGAGCGTCGGTGGCACGCGGCGCAACGCCCAGCAAGCGGTAGTGATCGGGAACATGCGTGTCTGGCGTGGCAATCGGCATGGCAGCGTGCGGCAAGTTTGGCGGCCGCGGCGGCTAGGCCAAATCCTTGTACATGACCTCAGTGATGCGAAACGCCGACTTCTCCAGTTCCCGCAAGGCGTTGCCCATCCGCGCCATGTCAGCGCTCTCGGTCGCCCGCCGGCCTTCTTCCAGGTCCACGCGAATCTGCGCCAACTCGGATTCGGTCAGGTAGTTGGCCGACTCCGCCAGCGAGCGCTCCGTCGTGTAGATCAAACCCGCCAGCCGCCGCCGCATTTCCGCCATTTCGACGTGCAAGCGGTCCGACTCCATGTATTGCTCGGCCTCGGACAGGATGCGCTCAATCGCCTGTTCGGTCAGACCGGACGTTGCCCGCACGCGCAGGCTCTGCTCTTTCTTGGTGCCGAGATCGCGCGCGTCCACGCTCAGGATGCCGTTGGCGTCGATCGAAAACGTCACCTCGATCTTGGGCACGCCGCGCAGCGCCGGCGGGATGCCGACCAGCTCAAAGCGCGCGAGGCTCGTGTTGTCCGCCGCCAGCGGGCGCTCGCCCTGCAGCACGTGGATGTTGACGAGCGGCTGGTAGTCCTCGGAAGTCGTAAAGATTTCCGTCACGCTGACTGGCACCGTCACGTTGCGCGGGATCAGCTTGGTCATCACGCCACCGGCCGTTTCAATGCCCAGCGACAGTGGATTCACGTCCAGCAGCACCACTTCGCCGACGTCGCCCGAGAGGATCGCCGCCTGGATCGCCGCGCCCACAGCCACCGCTTCATCCGGATTGACGCTGCGGTTGGGCTGGCGACCAAAAAAATCCGCCACGGTCCGCTGCACGAGCGGCATTTTCGTCATGCCGCCGACCAGCAGCACGTCGGTGATCTGCGCGATCGACACACCCGCGCCGGTCAGCGCCTCTTCACAATGCGCGATGGTCTGGACGATCAGGTCCTGCGTCAGCGCTTCCAGCTCGTCGCGCCGCAACACCCGCCGCAGATGCTTGGGCCCGGACGCGTCTGCCGTCAAGAAGGGCAGGGAGATCTCGGTCTCGTCGACCGTCGACAGCTCGATCTTCGCGCGTTCCGCCGCGTCCTTCAGCCGCTGCAAGGCCACGGGATCCTTGCGCAAATCGATGTTCGTATCGCCCAGAAAGTTGGCGATCATCGTGTCCATCAGCCGCGCGTCAATGTCCTCGCCGCCCAGAAACGTGTCGCCGTGGGTGGCCTTGACTTGGAAGACGCCACCGGAAAAATCAAGAATCGAGATATCGAACGTGCCGCCGCCCAAGTCGTAAACCGCAATGGTTCCGGATGCTTCTGCGCCAATTCCATACGCGAGCGCCGCGGCAGTCGGCTCGTTGATAATGCGCAGGACGTTCAAACCAGCCAAGCGGCCGGCGTCGCGCGTCGCTTGCCGTTGGGCGTCGTCAAAATAGGCGGGCACGGCGACGACGGCGTCCTTGATCGTCGCTTCCGTGTATTCCTGCGCCGATTCCTTGAGCGCGCGCAGCACGAACGCGCCGATCTCCGGCGGCGAATAGCGCTTGCCGTGCACGGTGACCGCAGCGTCGCCGTTGTCGCTGGCGGCGATCCGGAACGGCGCAGTCATCTGCATCCGCTGCACTTCAGGACTCTTGAACTTGCGGCCCATCAGCCGCTTGGTTGCGAAAACGGTGTTCTGTGGGTTCGCGACCGCCTGACGCTTGGCGATATTGCCGACCAGGCGCTGGCCATCGGGCGTAAAGGCAACCATCGAGGGCGTCGTACGCGAGCCCTCCGCATTGGGAACCACGTGCGCAACGCCGCTTTCATACAAGCAGACGCACGAGTTGGTCGTGCCGAGATCGATGCCGACGACTTTGTCCATCCGCCACCTTCCAACGCTGCGCGGTATGAGTGAATACCGCCCAGGCTGGATCAAATGCGAGCGCATTCTCGCGGTAGGTAGGATGGCGCGAAACTGCGCCAGAGGTCAAGGCGGGCTCACGATTCTGCAGATATCCGCGCTACACGTCAGGCGGGTCTTCCTGTTCCGCAGGCGGCAAAACAACCGGTGCCATGTGCCCCGACTCGCCGCGCTCAATCCGCGCGCCACCGGGCTGGGCAAAGTGGGCGGCTTCCAACTGGTCCTGCTCTTCTTCCGCGCCGTAGCGGTAGCGGTACTGGTAGCGGGCCTTGTACGCGCCGCCTTTGCGATAGCCCTTGCCGTAGTAGTAGCCGTAGCCGACGCCTTGCAGGCCCGTGCGCGAGAGCACAATGCCCATGAGCGGCGCATTGACGCTGCGCAACTGCGCAACGGCCGAAGCGACCCAGTCGTGGCGCGACTTGGCGGTGTGTGCGACGAGCACCACGCCATCGACCAACGCGGCGACGACGAGTGCGTCCGAGACGATCTCGATAGGCGGCGAATCAAAAACCACGGTGGTGTAGTGCTGCTTGAGCTCCTCGACCATGGCCTTGAAGCGCTCCGTGTGGAGGATTTCCGAAGGGTTGGGCGGCAGCGCACCGCACGGCATGAAGTCGAGGCCCGGCACCTGCGTCGGCTGCACGTACGCGGTCACCGGCTCGCGGCCAAGGATATAACCCGTCACGCCGCCCACGTTCGGCACGCCAAAGACCTTGTGCAGTCGCGGCTTGCGCAGGTCCGTGTCCACCAGGATACAGCGGCCCGAAGCCGCCGCGAGCGTGATCGCAAGCGTTGTGGAAGTCGACGTTTTGCCTTCGCGCGGATGGGCAGACGACACGAGCAGCGTGTGCAGCGGCTTGTCCGGCCGCATGAACAGCAGGTTCGTGCGCACGGAGCGCGCGGCTTCAGCGACTCGCGAATTGGGCCGGTAGTACACGTACATGTCCGTGCCGCCTTCCGGCACGAGCTTGCCCTCGGCCACATCGCCCGGCTCAAACGTCGGGATCGCGCCCAGATACGGCACGCCATGGATGCGCTCCACATCGGCCCTGCCCTGAATCGTGTTGTCCAGCGATTCGGCAATCAGCGCGGCGATCACGCCTGCGAACAGCGCGAGCAAAAAGCCAATCGCCAGGCTCAGCTGCATGTTGGGCCGCACCGGTGTCCGCGGGGTCACGGCCGAGTCCAGCACCGAGACGTTGTTCACGCCCACGTCCTTGGTCAGGTCCGTCTCGGCGTAGCGTTTGGCGACCTTTTCGTAAAACATCTTGTCTTCTTCGGACTTGGCCAGCAGCTTGTCATGCTCCAGCTTGGTCTGGCGGATCTCCTCGTCCTCCGCCTTGGTCACCTTCAGCTGCTCGACGATGTCGTCTTCCTCCGCGCGCGCCGCCGCCAGGCCTTGGACCGCCGAATCCAACATCGCCGTCAAATGCCGGTCCGCCAAGGCCTGAAGCTGCACCATCTGCTGGTCGATCGCCTCGATCCGCGGGTGCTTCTCCAGATAGGTCGTCGCCAACTCGCGCCGCTTGGTGCCCAGGTCCAGCCAGCGCCGCTTCAACTCCGCCACCAGCGAGTCGCGCATCAGCGTTGGCGCCGAGACCGAGAAAATATCCTTGGTTCCCCGGGACTTTCGCAGCTGCGCGACGTCCAGCTCCGCCTTGAGCCGCACGTTGTGCACGGCGCGCAGGGCCCGGTTGAGCTCCATGTTGCGCTCGTTCACGGCCAGACGGCGGTTGTCGCTGAAATCATGTTGGCGTTCAAAGTCATACAGCGCCTGCTGCGAGCCGCTCTTGGTCTCCTCGAGCTTCTTGCGCATCGCCCGCAAGTCCGAGTAGGCGTCCTGGACGACACGGCGTTTGTTATTGATATTGCGGTCTTTGTACGCCGCCATCACGGCGTTCACGAGGTCCCGGGCGAATTCCGGGTCGGAATCCTCCACCGAAATGCGCGAAATCAGCGTGTCGTCGGCCATTTCGACCAGCACGCGCGCCGCCATCATGCCCACCGCGTCGGCGTTGGCCATGATCGATTCCTTTTGTGCCTTGGTCAACGGCTTCTCATTGTACTGAAAGCCGAAAAAGCGCTCGTCGTGGCTCAGCGCCAGCCGACTGACGACCATCGCGGCAAGGTCGCGCGACTGCAAGATGGACTGCTGGGCGCGGTAGTACTGCTTGACGCCGCCGTATGCGCCCTGCGTGCCGAGGCTGTAGACCTCGCTCATCTCGCCGAGGACCTTGGGCGGCGTGTTGTCGATTTGCAGCGTGCCGGTCGCGCGGAAGATCGGCTGCTGGTGCCGCACAAAGACGATCGCGCCGGCGAAGACCAGCGCGGTGACGACGAGAAACCACCAACGGCGACGGCCGAGGATGTCGCGCATCCGCGCAACGATCGCTTCGACAGGCTGCTCCACGGCGACGGATGCCGCCGAAGCTTGGGCTGGCTCGCGTGCGGTCACAGGATCGTCTCCGGTATGTAAATAATATCGCCAGGTTGCACCTGAAAGTTCACAGCCAACCCCTGCATGATCTTGTCCACCGGCACCGGAATGCGCCGCTCACCGGTCGCGTCCATGCGGGTCACAATCGCGTAATTGCGCTCGGCCATCGCGGCGAAACCGCCGGCCAGCGTGACCGCCTCGACGATGGTCATGTTGTCCGTGTAGGCAAACCGGCCCGGCGCCTTGACCTCGCCCAGCACAAAAATCTTCTTGGAACTCAAGGTCTTGACCGAAACCATCACATACGGGTGCTTCAGATAGCCCTGCGCGAGCTTTTGCCGGAGGAGCGCCGCGACCTGCGAGGCCACCAGGCCCTCCACGGTGATGGTGCCGATGAGCGGATAGTCGATCTGTCCGGTCGGCGACACGATGTGCGTGCCGGAGAGCGCCGGCTCTTCATAGACGCGGACCTCGAACTCGTCGCCCGGACCGAGGCAGGCGGCCTGGATGGCCGACCGGACGTCCACGTGCACGTCGCTGTAACCGGCGTTCGCTGTCGCCGAGCAGCCTTCCGCCAGCACCGCCAGCGACAGCGCGGTGACGGTCAGCGCCGCGAAGGCGGTGTGCGGATGGCGACAGGCAACGGCGGGCATCAAGTGAGGGCTCCGGAGGACGAACCCGGCCCAAGGGGCGCGGCGTGAGAAGGGTGTGGGTCAAGTCGGGATATGGCGACACACCACGCGAGTTCGTTGCCGCAGCGGCCGTTCAGGATCAATCGGGCGACGAAGCGGCGTGCGGTTGTTGGAAAGAGGGTGCACCGCTGCAGCCACGCGGCCGCTCAGTAGCGCGCAGTGACCGTGGCGAACATGCCATGCGCGGTGAATTCGCCGGCGTCCAGGAGCGCGGCCGTGCTGGACGTCAACTTGAACGGCGTGATCACGGAGCGCAGGTTGTAGCCGATCGCCAGCGCGACGTAGCGGGAAACCTCAAAGGAGGCCGTCAGGTTGCCTTCCAGCTGGTAGTCATAGCGCTGGAAGTAGCCGGGCATGCCCGCAACGGCCTTTGCGCCGACGACCGTGACGCCCGACGACGCTTGCGCCGCGCCATACAACAGGTAGGAACCGCCAAACGACGCAGAAACGTCGATGATCGAACCGAAATGCTGCTTGGCCAGCAAGCCGACGCGATGAACGTCTGCAAAGCCGCCGAGGTAGGCGTCGCGCATGTCGTGCGTGTAGCCAATCGTCAGGCGCGTCGTGTCCGTGGGCCGGAAACCGAATGACGCGCCGGCGAGGTACGAGTTGAAACCCGTCACCGCTGTCGTGCTCAGGAGCGACATGGCCCAGCCGGCTGACAGGTCGAAGCTGATACGCTTGGTGATGGCGCCAGAGATGCCGGCGCGCGCGCGAAACGGCTTGGAATTGTAGGTCAAATTACGATCGATCAGCAGCTGATCCGTAAAATTGCGGAAGTCCCACGTGGCGTCGATGTACGCGGCCGTCTTGGGCAAAAACCGCCAGGAGCCATTCAAGCGCGTGTGGACGGTGTTGGTGTTGAAGCCGCCGTAATCCTCAAAGCGATCAATAATGTAACCGCCCGAGAGCGCGATATTGAACGGCCGGCGCTCCGGCGTGTCGCCCGGGTGGAACTCGATACGGCCGCCGACGTCGTTCAGGTTGCGATTCAACGTCTGCGTCGTCTCCCACGTGTTGGCCTGAAGCGAACGCGTGAAGAAGTCATACATCGTGAACGCGATCGGCTTGCGCTGGCCAAACGTGACGTCCAGCGCGGCATTGCCGCCGAAATTGTTGAGGTTCTTGATCAGCTGGTCGTTGGACACGTAGACGCGGCCGTCGCCCGCCGCGGCAAAGTTGAACACCGTGTTGCCCGTCAGGTCATTTTGCAACGACAGCCGCGGCGTGATGCGCACGGATGCCGCGCCGCGAATCGGATTGTTCAGCGCCTCCTGCGGGCTGGCGTTGAAGATATTGGTGTCGTAGTAGCCAGTCACGCCGATGGACGGCCGCAGCAGGAAGTCGCCGCTGCGCAGGCCGCGGTCCTTGGCGATGGACGGCAACGCCATTTCCGCCGACTGGGCCAGGACCGGCGTGGCCACCAGCGTCACGGCTGCCACGGCGCCCAGAACGAGCGACGCGACCAGGGCCGTCAGCGCGTGTCCAAACGTTCGGCGGTATGTCGGTTGAAGCTTGAGCACGTTCTGACTTCCTCGGATGCGGGTGCAAGCGCTTTGGCGCATTGGAACTGCAAGGCCTCGACGTTACGGCTTGAAGAACGGGCTCGCGGACGGCGGCACTTCCATGGCCGGCGTCAAGTCGATCAGCCCTGCGGTCGGGTTGATCTCCGGCATGTCCTTGTCGATGTTCTTCTCAATGTACGGCCGACCATCGATCGTCCCGTCCACTGCCGGGCCACCGCAGCCCTTGAGTTGGCCTTGCAGCTCTTCGGCTTTATTGAAGGCAATCGAGACCTTGACGTATTCGTGCTCAGCGCAGTCCGCATCCCGGCGCGAAGAGCATTCCTGCAGCGCCGTGTAATTGCTGTCCGCCAGGCGCTTCAAGCCGTTCATCGTCGTCAGCGCGTCATTCACGCAGTTGACGCGGTTGATGTTCTGCGAACGACGCGCGTCTTCCAGCTCCGAGAAGCCGTCGCTGACCATCGCGCTCATCTTGTCGATAAACGCCTTGGACTGCTGCATCTTCGAGTCGATCGACGCAGGATCGGTCGGCGACGCGTCTTGGGCGGCCACGCGACCCGCAACGATCAAGCAGAAAGCTCCGATCATCATGGCAAGGTACTGGCGCTTCATCCTCTGGCCTCATCCCGATGGGCAACGCCCCACCGGCTTCGCAATCCACATACTGAGCGGCTTCGCAGCCTTCACACCGTGCCTTGCCAGACTGCGTTTGCCGTGCAGCGCCCAGGGCCGTTACGACCCCGCACGCCACTGGACCCGCGCGAAACTACGGCGCTAAACGCCGCAAGTCCTCGCGAAGTACCGACCTCCACAGCGCCTCGTACCGGTTCGCGCGGCGGCTTTGGACCGCACTGCGCGGGTTAACGCGACGCAAGCAGCGGTACTGTATGGCTCGGTCATGCTGCCTGTCAACTCTCAGCCGGCTTTTTGGCGGGCTGCGGGCGACCCAGCGCTCACACATCCACACAACTTCACCCTCGCGCAGAGAGCTTTGGCGCTGTGCAAATGGCGGCTCCGGCAAATCGACCTTCGGTCTGGCGGAGTCTGCTGAGTGGGTTGCCGCTTGGCGCGCGGAGGATCAAAAGATTTTTGCAAGACTGCGCGCGCGCGGGAATCTCGCGCTCGGCATCAGAAGCTGGTAGTTTGCAAAAGCGCAGCGCGCACGGCCGTCACGGACTTTTTGCCGCGCGATTGGAAGGGGGAAACGGATGCCAGTGGAGCCGACCTTGACGCCCGCCGTCGGCGATTGGCCGCAGCTGGTCAAGCTGTTTGCCGAGGCCAGTCCGCTGCGGATGGGCCACTGGAATCCGCTGACGGGCGAAGTCTTCGCGGCGCCGCGGCGCAAGAACGCGCGGGCGATCGCGGAGGCCTTTGAGTTGCGCCTGCTGGACGAGGAAGGCTGGTTGGAAGTCCCCTTTCTGGAGAGCGACGAGGCCTTTGCCCTGGCGGTGAATTGGGCGCAGTCGCTCGATCCGGGCCGCGGTAAGGCGGCGGTCACCCAGGCGCTGGGGCAGGACAAGCCGTTTCGGCAACTGCGCGTCGTGCTTGGCCAGATGGTCGGGCTGCAGCGCCGCTACGAGAAAGCCGTGCGCGAGGAGGCCGAGGCGCGCTTGGTCGAACTCTGCGTCGGGCTTGGCTTTTCGCTCGATCACCCACGGTTTGGGGAGCTGGCGCCGTACTTCGCGGATCCGGAGACACCGGCTGTGACGACCGTGACGGCTGTGCAGCGCCGGGTCAACGCGCTGTCGATCGGGAGGGCCCCATGCGCCTGATCGCCTGCGCGCTCGCATGCGCCGCGTTGGCTTGCAGCCGGGCGCCGACCGAACCCACGGCCGATGCGCCACCGACGATCGCGCCAGCCGCGGAGCCGCGCGCCGTTGAAGAAGCGCCGAGAAAGATTGAACACTTCGCTGGACGTGGCGTGCTGCAAATCGCGGATCGGCCCAATGGTCCGACGATCGCCTTGGAGTTGGCACGCCAGGAGCCTGAACGCCAACAGGGCCTGATGTTTCGCCAGAAGATGGCGGACGACCACGGTATGCTGTTTTTCATGCCGTACGACAACGACTGGGTGTTCTACATGCGCAACACCTACATCCCGTTGGACATGGTGTTTATCGATCGCGATTGGCGCGTCGCGGGTATGGTCGAGAACGTGCCGCCGCTGACCGAGGATCACCGTTCAGTCGGCAAGGAATCGCGTTATGTTCTTGAACTAACTGCACATAATGCAACGAAGCTGGGGATTCGCGCTGGCACCAAGCTGCTGTTTGAACCGCGGCCGGACGCGGTCAGCCCCGTGCCCTAGCCGATGGACGCCCACGCGCTGCACGCCGTCCTGCGGCACGACGCCGAACTGCTGGCCGCGCGCCTGCCGGAGATGCCACGCGCGGATCGGCCCGCGGCGCGCCAGCTTGCGCTGCGGGCGTGGCGGTTGCTGGACGATCCCAAGCCCAAGGCGCCGGCGCTCCTGGCGCTGCTTGGCGAGCTGCACGCGGTGCTCGGCGTCCGGGAGCTGGGCAAACCGGCGATGGCGGTCTGGCGGATGCGCGCGACGCAGCCGTGGCCGGAGGTCCTGCGGCGGACGCTGGTGGCGGATCGCGTGGTCGCGTGGCAGCGGCGGTTCGATCAGCGCTGGCAGGCACGCGTGGCACTAAGCGCGGCGCGGATCGACTGGCTGGAGGCGCGCGTGGCCGAGCGCGCGCACACGCAGGTGGCAACCGTGCGTGCGCCAACGGAATCGCCGGGCCGCGAGCCGCTGGAGCTGCTGCACAAGCGCGGCAGGTCGCGGTTTTCGTAACTGCTTCCGGGCGATTGTGAGGCGCTGCTGAAACCGTTATGCTGCGGGCCGCCGCCGGGGCGGCTGTAGCCAATTTGAGGGGAAAATCATGAAGATGAGCGCAATGTTTCAGACGCGGCTGCTGTCGCTGGCTTTGGCGGGTGGGCTGGCGGCGCTGGGCGCGTGCGGCACCAGCAGCACGGCGGACACGGACACCGCGGCAACCGACGACGTCGCGGCCGACACGCAAGTCGACGTCGCCGCCGATGTGTCGACGACCGACGCGGGCCCCGACATCGCCGTCTGCACCAAAACCTGCGTCACGCCGCAAGGCCAGAGCGACGTCAGCCTCTGCGGCTCGATGGGCAAATACGACTGCGTCGCGGGCTGCTGCGTCGCGCTGTTCACCTGCGCAAGCGACAAGGACTGCCAGGGGCGCCTCGGCCAGCCGGAATGCCCGGACAACCGCTTCACGTGCGTCTGCGACGTGCCCAACGGCGTCTGCTACCAGAGCCAGTGCTTGAAAGACGCCGACTGCGCGAGCGGCAAGGTCTGCTCACAGGGCGGCTGCATCGCGGCGCCGACCACCAGCGGCTTGCACGCGCGGCTTTTGCGCACCGTTTTCATTGGCAAGCCCGGCCAGACGGTGAATTTGGCCGCGGATCTGGGCGCGCAGGCCTACGACGACAGCGGCAACGTCGCGAGCGCGGCGACCTTCACATTCACGGTCAAAGGCACGGCCGCGCCGACGCCCGCGGCGGGCAAGATTGCGCTGCCGGACACGGCGGGCGACTTCACGGTGACCGCTCAGGTCGTGGGCGGCGACGGCAAGGACTCCAACCCTGCGATCATCCATGATATTGGCAAGATCACGGCGGGCGTGCTGCGCGTCGCAGCTTTTGATGAAGAGACGCTGACGCCGCTGACGGGCAACCTCGTGGTCGTCGGTCAGTCCGACGCCGTGACGCCGGACACGGCGCAGACGGTCGCGCTGGTCAACGGCCAGGCCAACGTGGCGACACTGCATTTTCCCGCTGATATCCATCTCTTCGCGGCGAACCACGCACCGGTCACCGTGCTGGGCTATATGCCGGAAGGGACGACCGGCGACATCACGCTGACCTCGCCGCCCGTGGCGTTCGCGGATGTGGCGCTGAGCGACGACGGCACGCTCGTGTTCAGCAAGATCGTCGACGACACGGGCAAGATCGTCCACAACGGCACCAAGCTGATCAACGAGGACGTGCTGACCGGCACGATCGCCTACAGCGGCAACGGCGAAGCGGCGCTGGGCCTCACGTCTTTGTCCTTCAATAATGCGCTGTTGAGCTTCTCGATCGCCTCGATCCTCGGGCCCAACGTGACGCGCAAGTTCGACAAGAACGCGCCGACGATTCTCAATCCGGGCTCCTACAACCAGGTCCCCGGCGGCGTGACGTTCGGCCTGGGCTCGCCGGTGATCACCAAGTATCTGCTGTCCGGCACACCGGGCAACCACAAGGTCTGGACGCTCGCTGGTCACATTGAACTGACGGCAATCACGGCGGATATTGGCAAGATCATGGACGCGGTCCAGGGCGGCGTGGACATCGGCAAGATCGTCGCGGTGCTGTTGCCGTTCCTCTCGACGTTCTACTCGCAGGTCGTCATGGACGTGCCGTTTGGCACGACGGTGTCCGACCCGATCCATGAGCTCGATCTGAATCCGCAGTTCCCGCTGCTGGTCCACACGGCGATCACGCCGCCCAAGCTGCCAGCGCTGGGCGACGGCACGTACGCGGACCTGATTTTCGGCATTGGCGGCGCGATGTTGCCGTCGGGCGAGATTGTGCCGCTGGGCCTGACGGCGGCGGCGGACAAGAACCAGAGCTCGGATCCGTCCGATGGCATTGTGGACGCCGATCCGAATACCGACGGCGACCAGTCGACGCTGAACCTGTGGATGGCGCCGCTGCATTCAGGCCTACAATTCGGCAGCGCCAACCACGTGATCGTGTCGGCCGCGGTGGTGCTCGAAGGCACGACCAAGGACGCGAACGGCAAGATCCTGACCAGCCACAAGCAGGGCGGCTCGATCCAGATCACGCAGCCGGACTTCGCGCCCGCGACGCTGACTGTGGGCGATTTCCTGCCGCTGCCGGTTGGTTCGGTCTTCAGCGCGACCGACGGTACGCTCAAGGTCGTGGCGGTGCCAGGCGTCGACTTCTATCGCGTGACCCTGGACGGGCCCAACGGCACCGCGTGGCAGATCGTGCTGCCGGCTTCCGCGATTGGCACGACGATCAAGCTGCCCAACATCCTGGCGCTCGGCGCGGACCAGGACTACCGGGCGACGGCGAAGGACTGCACGGTCGGCGCGTTCGTGCTCAAGGCGCCGCAGACGGTGCCGGCGCTGCTCAACAGCGCGCTCCTGACCGACCTGCTGCGCAACGTCAAGATGACCTCGTTCACGGACGCCAAGCTCTAACCACGCTGACCGCTGTCGGCCACCAGACTTTCGCGGTCGGAGAAGCCGCATTTCGGACCGGACCGCGCGCGCACCTCGAGGTGGCACGCCGCGGATCGAGGATGTTCAATCTCGAGCTTCGCTCAACGCCCCCCGCCGCGGCCGACTGTCCGCGCGCCGCTACCGCGCGAGCTTGGAACTCTTGAGGTAGGTCATCAGCTCAGCATCCGTGCCCAGCAGCACGTGCGTGCGCGTGCCCGGACCGCGCCCGGCGCCGAGGATCTGCGGATAAGCCTCCAGCGTCGCGAGAAACGCGTAGAGCTCCGGATCTGCGTTGTACGCGTCGGCGTAAATCTTGGTCGACTCCGCCTCGCCCTGGCCGGCGATCTCGCGCGACTTGCGGTACGCCTCCGAGCGAATCTCTGCCAGCTTGCGCTCACGCGTTCCCTGAATTTCTGCAGCCTTGCCCGCGCCTTCCGAGCGATACTGCTCGGCGACCTTTTGGCGCTCGGCGATCATCCGGCCAAAGACATTTTGCTGCACGGCTTCGATGTAGTTGATGCGCTTGAGGCGAACATCAATGATGTCAATACCATACGCCGCAAGTGTCATCTTGCGCGCCCGTTCCAGGATCTCCTTGTGCAGCTCCAGCCGGCCTTTGCGCACGATCAGCTCATCGTGCGTCTCGGTATCCATGCCCGGCATCTCGACCGCGCGCGTGTCCGGGCGCACGGCCTCAATCAGGTTGTTCTCCGAGATCGTCAGGCGCACCGTCGACTCAATCACGTCGTCCAGCCGCGTCTGCGCGCCTTCAAAATCGCGGACGCTGCGCAGGAATTTCAGCGAATCGACGATCTGCCAGCGCGCCGTGCAATCGACCCAGATGAAGCGCTTGTCCTTGGTCGGCACCTGCGCGCGATCGCTGTCCCAGCGCAGCAACTGCTTGCTGAAGCGGTGCACTTTGTCCCAGGGTGCGATGAACAGAAGTCCAGGCTCCGTGCGGGTTTTGCCCATCGGCTCGCCGAATTCGGTGATGACGACCTGCTCAAACTCGTTGACGACGACCAAGCAGTTCGCCGCCAGCCAAAAGCCGACGACGATGACGATGAGCGAAATGAGGGCGACGCGCTGGCTCATGGGGCACCTCCAGCGGCTGCGGCAGGCGCTTCCGGCATCTTGACCACGCCCGAACTGAGCTGCAGCACCGGCAGAATCCCGCTCTTGGCGCCGCCGTCGAGCACGGTAATTTCATCAATCGCGGGAAGCACTTGCGCCATAGTCTCCAGGTACAGCCGCTTGCGCGTCACGTCCGGGGACTTCTTGTACTCGGCGAGGATCTGCCGGAACCGCTCCGCGTCGCCCTTGGCGCGGTTCACCCGCTCGCGGCGCGCGCCTTCCGCCCGCTCGACAGCCTGCAGCGCCTCGCCTTCCGCCTTGGGAATCTCGCGGTTGTACGCCGCGCGCGCCTCGTTGATCAGCTTTTCGCGGTCCTGCTCGGCGCGGTTGACGTCGTTGAAGCTGGCCTGCACCGGCTCCGGCGGCGTCACGCCGCGCAGCTGCACGGCGATGACCTTGATGCCGGCGTGGTAGCTGTTGAACGACTTCTGCAGCAGCGTCTGCGCCTCCGCTTCGATCTGGTTGCGGCCCACGGTCAGCAGGTCGTCCACGGTTCGGCTGCCCGCGACCTCGCGCAGCACGGCTTCCGACAGGTCGCGCACGGTGGCGTCCGGCTCGTTCAGGTGAAACCAGTAGTCCGTCGCGCTGGTGATGCGGTACTGGACGATCCACTCGACATCGGCGATGTTCAAATCCCCAGTCAAAGTCAGGGATTCCACGGCGTATGGCCCCTTGACGAACTCCGAGCGCACGTCTGCCTTGGTGGTGCGAAAGCCGAATTCCTGCTTCAGCACGCGCTCCGTCGGAAAGCGCGCCACGGTGTCCAGGCCAAACGGCAGCTTGAAGTGAAAGCCCGGCCCTTCCGTGGTCGTGTAGCGGCCCAGACGCAGGACGACCGCGTGCTCGTCCGTGCCGACGGTGTAAAACGCCGAGCGCGCCGTCGCGACCGCCAGCAGCGCCAGCACGACCCATAAAACCCAATGAATCCAAGTACCAGGCGGTCGCCATTCCGGCGGTCGAAAGCCAGCGTCACGATGCGGCATTGCCATGTGCAGTCCTTTGTGGCGTCAGGACGCCAGATCGTCGTCCTTGTCCGTCTCCGGCACGCCGGTGAAAAAGCGTCGCAACGCCTCGTCACCTTTGGTTTTTTCCGTGGTTGCCTGAGGCGGCGCGGCCGCATCCTCGGCGCGCATTTTGCGCGACTCGTCCAGGATGGCGTCAAAAAGGCTCGGCAGCCGCTGCATCAGGCGCGCCTTGACCGGCTCGCGCAGCGTGATTTGGTCAATGCCCTCGAACGCCTCAAGGAACAGCACCACCTCGGGTGGCAGCACCGTGCGGACCCACTGCCAGCCCACCGGCGCCACGCTGTCCACGTCTTGCCAGCGCAGCCAGTTGCCGACCGTGCCGCTCTCCGGGTCGCGCGCCCGCAGCGTGCCGTCGTCGTCGATCTCGGCCACGATGTACGCCTTGCCGACGGTGTAGTTGTGGTTGTTGGCGTTGCCGGTAATGAAGATTCGGCTGCCCAATGGCCAAGTGCGCATGGCGACTCTCCTTTGGTGACGTGACCCGTCCCCGCGTCGGCGCAACATAGCACATTGCGGCCCGCCGTGGGGCCGTTGCAAGGTTTTCGCGAATCGCGGATGCTGGCGGCCATGCAGATCCACGAACTCTCCGCGATTGACCTGAAAAAGTACCTGGAAACGCGGCAGGTGTCATCGCGGCAGATCGTTCAGGCGCTGATTGACCGACGCCATGCCGTCGACGAGGAGGTCCGCGCGTTTGTGCTGACTTTTGACGCCGAGGCGCTGAAGCGCGCCGATGAAGCCGACGCGGCGCGTGCGCGGGGCGAGTCCTGGGGCGTGCTGCACGGCTTGCCGGTCACGATCAAGGAGAACATCGACATCGCAGGGACCGATTCGACGATGGGCCTGAAGAACCGCCAGAACCAGCCGGCCAAGGTCGACGCGGTGAACGTGCGGCTGCTCAAGGAAGCCGGGGCGATCGTGATCGGCAAGACCAATGTGCCGCAGCTGCTGCTGGCGCAGGAGACCGAGAACGCGATCTGGGGCATCACGCACAACCCGTGGAACACGGCGCGCTCGCCGGGCGGCTCGTCAGGCGGCGAAGCGGCGGCGCTGGCGTCGGGCTCAAGCGTGCTGGGCATCGGTACGGACATCGGTGGCTCGATCCGGATTCCCGCGCATTTCTGCGGTATTGCCGGCCTCAAGCCGACCGTCGACCGCTGGAGCAACCGCGGTTCGGCCACCGGCATCGCCGGCCAGGAGATGGTGCGCTCGCAGATGGGGCCGATGGCGCGGCACGCCCGCGATCTGGCGCTGCTGATGCAGGCCGTGGATCCGCAAAAAGCTGCGCTGATCGATCCGGCGGTGCCGCCGTGGCCGATCCCGGACTGCGCGGGCGTGGACCTGCGCGGCATGCGCGTGGGCGTGACCCTGGACGACGGCTACCTGACGCCGAATGCCGGCGTGCAGCGGGCGGTCAAGCTGGCGGCGCAAGCGCTGAAGTCGGCGGGCGCGACGATCGTGGACTACCAGCCACCGGGGCCCGACCTGCTGTTTACGTGGCTGGCGGGCATTTCGTCAGACGGCGGCACGACCTTGCGCACCATGCTGGCGGGCGAAATGCCGGCGCGGCAGCTGCAGGCGACGGTGAAGACCGCGCTGCTGCCCAGCCCGGTGCGGGCGCTGCTGGCGGCGATTTTTGACGCGCGCGGCGACAAACGGATGGCGCGGCTGCTGCGGTCGCTGGGCCAAAAGCCGGTGTCTGAGCTCTGGGCGCTGACGAACCAGCGCACGCTGCTGCGGCGCGCGGAGGCGGACGCGTGGGCGGCGCAGGGGCTGGACCTGGTGCTGTGTCCGCCGCACACGATGCCGGCGATGCCGCTGGGCAGCTCAGGCGACTTGACGATGACGCTGAGCTACGCGTTTCGCTACGTGATGCTCAATTTCCCGGCGGGCATCGCGCCCGTGACGCGCGTGCTGGAGAGCGAGACCGTGCGGCCAAATCCCGCCGACACAGTAGAAAAACGCTGTGCTCAAGTGGAGTTGCACGCGGACGGCATGCCGGTGGGCGTCCAGGTTGTGGCGCCGCCTTACCGGGAAGAGCGCGTGCTGGCGGCGATGGCGGCGATTGAGGACGTGGTGTCGCAGGACGCGCTGTACCCGCGCACGCCGATTGAGCCGCTGGGCAAGGGCAAATAGCGCCCAAGGCGCGCGGTCGGGATCGCCGAATCAGTCAGGCATCTTCAGGGGACGCAGACGCCGAGGTCCTTCGCCGCGGCGCCGCCGACGTTGACCGGGTCGCACGGGACGCCGGGTTCGCAGAGCCATTGCGCGTCCAAGCCGGTGTCGTTGCAAAGGACGCGGCAGACGCCGCCGACGCACAACTGGCCGATTTGACACTCGTTGAAATACACGCACGCGTCCCCGACGCTCTTGGCGCCGGCTACGCCGCACAGGTTGGCCTTGCCGTCGGGATAGCACTGCTCCAAAGGCGCGCAGCCGCTGGAGCCGAAGATGGCGCAGACCGGCGTGCACGCGCCGCAATCGCCCGGGCAGTCGGTGCAGGTCTCGTCGCTTTGGCACGTGCCGTCGCCGCAAACGGATGGGCAGTCACCGCAGTCCGCGGGGCAGACCTTGCAGTTCTCCTTGTCGGCCTTGGAACACTTGCCGTCGCCGCAGGCGGGCGAGACATCGGTGCCGGTGGCCGCGTCGGCGAGCGTGAGGGCGTCGGGCAGCGTGGTGGCGGTGTCACCGCCGGCGAGGTCGGTCAGCGTCGCGTCGCCGGGCAACGCGGCATCGCCGGTCGGCGCGTCGGGGAGCGTTTCAGCGTCAGTCAGGGTCGCATCGTCGGCCGCATCCAACGCTGCGTCTGCCACGGCATCGACTCCGGCGTCCGGATACCACGTCGCCTGGTCCTGACCCGGCATGACCTCAAAAATCGCCGACACTTCCGGACCGCCGTCGGATGGATCCGCCAAGGGCGTCAAACAACCGGAAAGCGCCAGCGCGAAAGCCAGAGGAAACCGACGAAAATGCAGCGTGGTAGCAAGGATCACGACAGGGCCGTCTCTCGGGGCAAGCTCAGTTTTTCGGTGGTGGGGCGCCGGTCGACGAATTGTCGAACTTGATGATGTACTGGTCGCACGTCAGCGCCGCGCCGGGCTTGGTGTAGACCTTGACAAAATACACCGCCGAATTGTCCGAACAGACGTTCATGCCCGGCAGGCCATTGTTCGGCGGCGCACCGCAGGAGGTCAGCAACGGGTCGGTCGACGGATCAGCGTACGGCTTGTTCGGATCGCCGGTGGCAAAGCCGGTCGGCACACACGGCTTGAACTTGGTGTTCGGCGGCACACAGTTGCACTCGCCGCCCGCTTCGGGCACCGGCGAAGGCGAATACGAGCCAAAGCCGTTGGCTGTCGCCTTGTTCTTGGGGCCAAACGGCGTCGCACCGTAAAATGACGTCGACCAATCGTGGACAGTCTCCGCCGAGCAGACCTGGTCAGCCGCGCCGCAACTGCCGCGGTACGCATCAAAAACGAACAAATTACCGGGGTTGAGAGCGAACGCGATGTGCACAGCGTACTGGTCGCAGTTGCCGCCGGTACCCGTGTTGGTGTCGGGCGTGTCGGGCGCCTTGAACGTGTACCAGTCGCCGGATTCGCCCGGCAGGATCTGGCCGGCTTTCTGGATGGTCGCGCTGCCGTCGGGCAGGATGCCGATGTCGATCGCGCTGCCGCAGAACGTGCCCATGTTGCCGTTATTGCTGAGCGATTGGCACTCGCAGCCGTCGCTCGGGTCGCCATTCACGTCGTAGTAGCCCTTGGCGCACGTGCCCACGCCGCACGCGCCGTTGATGCACTTGGAGCTGCCGCCGGCGATCGCGCCGCAGGTCGCGTCGGCCGCGCCGTCGTCGATCTTGCCGTTGCAGTCGTTGTCGATGCCGTCGCAGATCTCCTGCGCGCCGGGGTTGATCGCGCCGTTGGAGTCGTCGCAGTCGCCGGGTTGACCGGCGGTGTTGGTCTTGGATGCCGCGCACAAGCACTTGCCGGTGGTCGTCACGCCGTAGGTGTCGTTGTCTTGATCGACGTAGTAGAGCTGGCAGCCGATCGCGCCCTCTTCGTCGGTCTGGCCATTGCAGTTGTTGTCAACGCCGTCGCAGACTTCGTCGACGCCGGGGTGAATCTTGGCGCCGGTGCCGGGCGTGTCGTCGCAGTCGCCGCCCTGGAGGATCCACTCGCTGGTGGCCTTGGACTTGCACAAGCACGCGCCGTCATTGGGATTTCCCCAGCCGTCGCCGTCGAGATCGTGGTAGAAGAACGTGCAGCCCTTGGAGCCGGATTCGTCGGTCTGGCCGTTGCAGTTGTTGTCGATGTTGTCGCAGATCTCCACGCCGCCGGGGTGGATGCTGCTGTTGTAGTCGTTGCAATCGCCGCCATTGTTGCTGTAGCCCGCGCCGGGGTTGGTGCACAGGCAATTGGCTGTGCTGGGGGCGCCGGTGCCGTAGCCGTCGTTGTCGTTGTCCTGATACCAGTTGGTGCAGTTGACGGCGCCAGGCTCGTCGGTCAGGCCGTTGCAGTCGTTGTCAATGTTGTCGCCGCAGACCTCCGCGGTGGGCGCGGGCGCGAGACAGAGCGACAGGACCGTCTCGCCGGTCTGGGAGTTGTACGTGCATTGGCGCTGGGAGACGCACTTGCCGGCGCTGCTGGTCTTGCTGCACTCGGTCGACTTGCCTTCCTGCGCCCAGGCGTCGTGACAGGTGCATTGGCCGCTGTCGGGCACGCACTGCTTGACCGGCTTGCCGTTGACGATCAACAGCAATTCCTTGCAGCTGTAGCCCGCCTTGCACGTGTCATTGACCACGCCGTTCGGGTCCGTCACTTCCGTGCAGGCGGTCATGCAAAATGAGCCGTCGATGAAGCCCAGCGGGTTGCCATTGGCGTCCTTGGTGCCGTAGTCAAACGGCACGCAGTAGTTGCCGGTGGTGCCGTTGGATTGGCATTCGGCGTGCTGCGTACACGGCATGCACAGCGTCGGGTAGGCCGGCACGCAGATCCACGCCGCGTCCATGCCCCCGTCCGTTTGCTTGCACAGCCAGTCGGCGGGGCACGTGTCGGTGCAGGTTTTGGTGCAGACCTTGCCCTGGTCGCCGTCGACGCAATACCCGCTATCGCAGTCACCGTTGCTCGCGCACGGGCAGTTGAAGCCGCCGGCGAGCGCGCACCCGCCGCTGGCGTCCGTGGTCGACGTCGCGTCACCTGGTCCGGTGACGTCGGTCGCGGCATCATTGGTCGTTTCCGGACCGGAACCGGTGTCCGACTTGCTGTCGGTCACCTTCACGTCAGCGTTTTGTTTGAGGCAATACGCGTGGATCGCGGCATCCGTGGAGCCGGAGCAGCTGTCGTCGGCACAGTCCGTCAAGCCATTGTTGTCGTTGTCGATCTTGTCGGAGCACAGTGCGAGCGTGTTTTCGGCCTGACCGGGCGTCGTCACCGTCTGCGAAGAACAGGCCGCCGCGGCAACTGTGACCACCGCGATGAGGAGCGCGCAAGCGTGACGGGGTGTGCAAAGTCGTTGATTCATCGCGTCCCGCTCCCGTTCATCTGCATTCCTGACCTGCATCAGCCCCATCCGGCGTCCGTTTTTGCACGCCAAACGACGCCCTCGCTCTATCGTGCAAGCTACCACATTCTGCGCCGCTCGCGAATTGTTGTCCGCGAACCGCCGGCCCGCCAACCGTCAGTTGATCTGCGCGTCGATGGCCGTGAAACCACCCGCCCGCACC
The DNA here is from genome assembly GCA_903929795.1 of uncultured Myxococcales bacterium. Taxonomy (GTDB): domain Bacteria; phylum Myxococcota_A; class UBA9042; order UBA9042; family UBA9042; genus CAIYBN01. The sequence continues at coordinate 75,893 of CAIYWC010000091.1, forward strand.
AAATCCTTCAGCGTCAGCGTCAACTTCATCCCCGTGCCCACGCCGGGAATCAGACTGCTCAAGTCAATCGCCGGCAGCGGCACCACGATGTTGCTCAGCCCGGGGATGCCGTTGGCCAACTGCGCATCGATCTGCGCCTTCAGCACGGACTCAAACGCATCCTTGGCTGAGGCGAAATCTGCCGTGATATCAATGATCTCCATCATCAGATTGAGCTTGCTGGCGTCGATCTTCAGCGACAATTCCTGCACACCCGTCGTGGGGTCCGCCGCCATCGCGATCGACGCCGGCAGATCCGCGCTGGCGAAGATGCCGATCGACAGCGGCGAGTCGCCCAGCTTGAGGTTGGCCTTCAAGTAAACGTCGCCGGCCTGCACGCGCAGGTCCATGGGCGTCGGCTGGGCACAGGACTCGAGGATCGGCGCGAGGAACAGGTCCACATCAAACGTCGCGGTCGACAGGTCGAAACCGCCGATGCTTGCGCCAGCGCCGGATAGTCCCAACTGCGCCGCGGTGATGCCATCCAGCTTGAGCGAACCGCCGTACCACAGCGCCTGCAGCGCCTGGTTGATGATGTCGTCGTGCAGCGCGACCTGCATCCGCTGGTTCACGTCGAGGATGAACTCGTCCTTGGCCTGACCCGGGCAGCCCACTTGCCGGCCGATCGCGCCGAGGTTCACGTGCGCCGTGCCCTTGGGCGCGGACAGCTCCGCGTCGAGCTTGACCAGCAGGCCTTGCGGCGAAAATGTCAAGGTTGTCAGCCAGCTGGCCAGCGTCAGCGTCGTCGTCGGCCCGCCTGGCATCAGGGCCGGGATGGGCACCGCCTGGTTGATGGCGAACGTGTTGAGAATGCCCATCAGCAGCGGCGGAATCTGCGAATTCAGCAGCGTGTCCATCGTGGTTTCGAGCGTGCTGATGTAGCTGCCGATAATCGCGTTGGTGATGAAGTCCAACAGGCCCAGCAGGCCGTTCAAGTGCAAATTGAAGTTCTTGAGCCAGACGTTTGTGGAGATGACCTTCACCGTCGGTCCACCCGTCGGCGTCACGGACACGCCGAGCTGCGTTTCCACCTCGATCTGCGACATCGTGATGTTGCCCGAGACGCTGAGGGTCACGCTGATGGGCCCGATGGACTGGGTCGTCTTGACGGCGATGTCAGCGTAGAAGTTATTGATCCAAATGTGCATTTTGATGCCGCCTGCGACCGGCTCCAGCGTCACCGTGGGCTTCTGGATGGACACGTTGGTGATCTTGATCTCGACGCCGCCCTGGTTCAGATTGGGTGGCAACAGCGCGTTCAGGTCCATCGAACCGAGGACGATCTCGATGATTGTCGCGAGATCGTTGGGATCGTTGTGATCGTGCACGCCGTCGTCGATGAAGTCCTTGCCCAGGAAGATCTGGATGCCATCCTTCACCGGCGCGTCTTTCGGATGCGCGCCGTCGGTCGGATAGTACTGACCGGAATAATAGTAGCCGCGCGTCGCCGTCGTCGTTTGACCGCCGAGATCGGTCGCCACGACTTCCGCGGTGTTCAGGCCATGGCGGGCGGGCACCTGGGACGCCCAGGACGAGAGCCCCGAGTTGGGGTCAATCGACCCCAGCACCGGCTGTTTCTGTGCCGTGGGATCGAAATTCGGCGTCAGCACCAGCCCGGCTACGCCCGACGTGCCGTCCGCCGCCGTCCCCGTCACTTGCACCGACGGCTTGCCGGTGATCGTGTCACCCCAGTTCGGGTAGTCAATCGACAGCAGCGGCGGCGTGCCGTCCACGACAATCTGCACATCCTTGCTGATGTCCGGCGCCTGGTCGACCTGCAGATGCACGGTGTACTTCGCGTCCACGTTGAACTGCACGGTCTGCGGGTCCTTGACCACAAAGCCGGTCGCCGGATCTGTCACCGCCAGCGTCACCGTCGCCGACGGAATCACGTTGCCATACGCGTCCTTGACCACGCTGAGGAACTGCACCTTGTCTGAATCTGCGTAGACCTGCTTGGCCGGCACCGTCTGCACCTGCAGCAGCGCGGGGGGGCCTGGATCGACAAGCAGCGAGGCCGGATGCAGCTGGTAGTTGTTCCAATCGCCCGTCTCCGGCACGCATGCGACCTTGTGCGCGCCCGCCTTGGTCGACGTCACGTACAGTCCAGTGAGCTTGATGTCCGGATCGCCAGAAAAGTCGATCGAGAACGGAAAATTGACAATCGGGTTGCCATACGCGTCGTTCGCCACGCACGTCACCTCGCTCGCACCGCCCGCGCCCACTTCCGGCGGGTCGAGGATGGCGAACAGGTGGACCGGCACGTCGGCGTGGACATGCAGCGGCGCCGGTGTCTGATCCTGCTGACCGTCGACGATACAGGCGATTTGGTAGTCGCCCGCTTTCTTCAATTGCGTAATAAAAGCAGGAGGCTGCGGCGCATCGGTCGGCATCACTTTGACCGAGAAGCCGTCGACGACCTCATTGCCGTACATGTCCTGACCCGTGCATGTCACCGCCACCGGCGTATTGGCCAGCACGTCGGTCGGCGCCGGCGTCCCGGGCGCGCTGCCTGCAGGCGGCAGCAGCTGCGTGTCCAGTGACACCGCCAAGCCCGCGACAACGTTGAGATCCGCGGGCGTCAGGTCGACCAGATTGTACTTGGGCAGCGCACACGCCACTTGGTACGTCCCCACCTTGGCGAGCGTGACGTGCACGTCCTGGATGGCCACCGGTAGCCCCGGGCCGCCCGTAATCGTGACCGTTGCCGCCGACGGCAGCGCCACTTCGTCGCCGTAGCCCTGGTTGATGTCGTCCGCGACGACTGGCTTGAAAGTCCGGCATTTCACGGCAAAAACGATGCCCGCTCGGGCTTCGCCGATCACCTCGGTCTCCAGCTTCAGCGTGGTCGGGTCGATCACCTGGTTGCCGGTGCCGGTACCATCGCCCGCGCCCGTGCCGGCTGAATCGGACGATGGACTGCTACACGCGGCGACAGCCAACACGGCGGTGAAGGAAAGCCACGCATTGAGGGTCGAAAACGACCGGAATCGGCCAGAGCGTCCGGACATCGTGAGCCTCGCGTGCCACTGGGGAAAATCGTCCGCGGACGTTGGTCTGCGCTGCTCGTGCCCCGTCGCACCCGTAACGGCTTGCGCGCGCAATCCCCCGTGTGCAGGTTACCGCCCGGCGCGAAGCAACGCAATGGCTAGTTTTTTACCTCAATTTTCAAGGGGATGGCGCGAAAAAATTCTGCCGCTACTTGCCGTAGACCTTGGGCGTGCCATTGAGCGCACGCGCCCGGCTGAAGTGTTCGGTGCCGTCGGCGACGTCCGCCTCAAAAAGCGCGGCGCGCGCGTTCAGATCCGCCAAATCTGACGCCAAATCGATCGGTTTGAGCGAGACCGTCGCGCCCGTGGCCGCCTCCATGACAAACGGGTGCAGCGACAGCCGCCCGTAGCGATCCGGCTTGACCGCGGTGAACACCAGGTAGGTCGTCCCCGTCTGCTTGGCCAGCTTGCCCGCCGGGATGCGGCACTTGTCCGAGCCAAACGCGCCCGCTTTCGCACAGTCTTCCATCGCGTCGACGCCCAGCTCGACTTCCTTGCGCGGCGCCTTCTCCTTTTTGACCTCGACTGGCTTGGCCGTCACGGTGACGTCCTTGCTCTTGATCCGCACGACCGTCGCCCACGGCTGCCAGCTCAGGCCGCGCACCTGCACGTAGTGCGTCCCCGGCGGCAGCGGCCCGGACTTGGCCGGCAGCGCGCCCATCTTCACGCCGTCGACGAACACATCCGCGCCGTCGCCCGCGCCTTCCACCGCGATCGCGAACCGCTTGCCGTTCTCCAGCCGGTCGTGCACGCCGTCAAATGCGTCCAGCAGCTCCTTTTCCTGCTTGCGGCGATCGATGACGAGCGTCGGCTGCAGCGTCACGCCGGCCTCGAACAGCCGCGTCGACTCAGCCAGACCTGAACCCGCGGCATACGCAGCCAGACCCGCGCGCGCGTACGCGTCCGCGAGCTTGGAAAAGTCGACCAACTCCGCCGACGCGCGCTCGTACGCGGCGATCGCCTCGCGAAATTTTGCCAGTGCTTCCTTGGTCTTGCCGTCCGCCGCCAGATCCGTGCCTTCTTGGCGCCACAGATCCGCCTCGTCGATGTGCCGCGATTGCGGCGACGCTTTCACGGGCGCCAGCTTGTCCTTGGGCGTCGCCGGTTTTTCCGCGCGGTCCTTGTCCGTCAGCAGTTCGACCCGGCTCGACGCCGCCAGCCCATCGCTCAGCGACTTCTGAATGCGCTTTTCGTAGATCGCCCGCACCTCGCCCACGTAGATCGCTGGCACCAGGATCAGCTTGGGCTTGTCGCCTTCGTGCGCTTCCGCGGCGTGGGCCAGCGTCGGCCAGAGGAGTAAGCATGCGAGCAAAAGACTTAATCGGATTACCATTTTTGCCTCGTTGGGGGATTGCGGCCCGGCGTGCGCCTGGCGTGAAGCGTGCCGGACGTTAGCCAGATCGCGCGCGGTGTGCAAACGCTTCAGCATATCCGCTCACAGTTCGGCCTCACCAGCGCGCGCTACGGCCGCCGTCGACGTGGTGGAACGCGCCGGTCACAAAGCGGCTGCACTGCGCCAAATACACCGCCGTTTGCGCAATTGCGTCAGCGCCGGCCGCCGGGTCCGCCGCAACCACGTGACCTTGCGGCACCACGGCCAGCAGTCGCTGCCAGCTCGTCGGTGGCAGATCGTCTGGCCGCAGCACCGCGCCGGGCACAATCGCGTTGACGGTCACATCCGGCGCCAGCTCCGCCGCCAAACCGCGCACCGCGGCGTGCAGTGCAGCCTTGGCCATCGAGTGCGCCAGATAGCCGTGAAACGGCGTCTGTCCGGCCAGGTCGCCCAGCACCACGATCCGGCCATCGCCCGACGCGACGAGCCAGGGCCGCGCGGCCAGCGCCAGCGCCACGGGCGCGCGGGCGTTCTGGGCAAACGCCAGGTCCAGCTGCGCGGCATTCAGCGCGTCGATCGGCGTCGGGTCATAGCTCGCGGCAGCCAGTACCAGCAGCGACAGGCCGCCCAAGTGCCCAGCGGCGTCGGCGAGCAGCGTCGGCAACGCCGCGGAATCCGTCAGCTCTGCCGGCAACGCGACCGCGCGACGACCCAGCGCCCGCGCCGCTGCAACGACGTCTTGCGCGGCCTGCGGGTCGTGGCGGTAGTGAATCGCGACGTCAAAGCCCGCCTGAGCCAAGGCCAGCGCGATCGCCTTGCCCAGCCGCTTGTGCCCGCCTGTGATCAGCGCCTTCTTCACCGGGTCTCCTGCAAAAAAGCCAGCACTTCTGCGGTGAAACGCTCCGGCTCTTCTTCTTGCGGACAGTGGCCGCTGGCAGCGTACACGGACAGGCGGGTCTGCGGCACGCGGCGCATCACGTGGCGCACGATCCGACGCGGAATCAGCCGGTCGTGCCGCCCCCAAATCAGCAGCACCGGCGCCCTGATGAGCGGCAGCAGCGGCTCCAACTCCTGCAAATCATTGCGAAAATACCTGGCGATTCGCAGCGTGACCGCGACCGCGCCTGGCGAGCGGAGCGGCGCGAGAAAATGCGCCATGTAGTGATCGTCGATCGGCAGGTGCTTGTAGGCGCCGTGGCGCAGGCCCAGCTGCAGCAAGCGGTCAAAGCCCGGCAGCGTCCACAGCGGCGCCATCGCCTCGTGCTGCAGCTCCGCCAGCAGCGCGGCCGGGAACATGCCGTGCGCCGCGGGTCCGACCAGCACCAGGCGATCGACGCGCTGCGGGTGCTCCGCCGCCAGCCGCATCGCCAGCGCGCCACCCAGCGAATTGCCGCAGAGATGCGCGGTGGGCAGCGCAAGCTTGTCCAGCAATTCCAGCAGGCGCGCCACCTGCGCCGGGTAGCGATAGTCGACATCCAGCGGCTTGTCCGACCAGCCAAGACCTGGCAAACACAAGGCAATCACGTCAAAATGCTCCGACAGCTGCGGCAGCACGAACCGCCAAGCCCACGACGACTGGGCGAAGCCGTGGACGAGCAGCAGCGGCGGGCCGGCCTGCGGGCGCGGGCGCACGAAGTGGATGCGTGCGCCGCCAAACGCGTCGAGCGCCAGCCAGCGTCCATCCGGATGCCACGACTGCGCGGTGTCCATCATGGCGCGGTCGCGGAGTTGATACCGGGCAGCGTGATGCCAAAAGTGCCGTCGACGTCGACGGTGCTGACGGCGCTCTTGCACGCTGGCCCGCTGACCGCGGGGAGACAGTCGTCGTCGCCGCCGGCTTGCGACAAGTACTGCTGCAGGTGGCCAGAGAAATGCCCGGCGAACAGATGGCCCTGCGTCGCGGTCCAGGTCGTGACATTGATGTCGCCCGTCAAGCCCGGGCACGTCGAGCGGTAGCGGTTCGTGCCGTAGGTCACCTCGAAATACGGCGGCTTGCAGCTGAACGGGTAGTCCGCCACTTGGGGCACGAATGGCACAAAACCGGGCGCATTCACGAGGTTACCGAACACGAGGTTGAAATCCACCAGATCCTTGTACGGCCCCAGCTGCCAGGTGTCGTGCAACGCCAGGGAGACCGCGGGCGGCTGCATGTGCGAGTCGCCAAACACGACCGTGTCCGACGTGCCGGTCAGGTCGCGTTCGAGCGTGAAACTGCGGCCGTCGTATTTCTGGCCGTGGAAGCTGAATTGGATGCAGTAACCTTGGGTCCAGCTTGTGCCGCAGGCGATGCCGGCGCCGATGTCGCCCGTACCGGAGACGTCCTCCGGCGCGATCGCGGTATCGGCTGCGGTGGCGGCGTCGGCGGTGTCAGCGACGGTGGCCTTGGCGCCGCAGCCGCAGATCGCCAAGCACAGAATCGCGAAAATACAGCGCATTGCACCTCCTGCTCGGCCTGCCGCGGGCCCATGGCGGCCGTGATCTTGGCCGCATGTCCGCGCACACGCAAGCGCCTGCCCGCACGCGCCGCCGCTGGCCCGCGGCTTGTGCCCGCGCGCGGAAGACTGCAAACTGCCGAGGTTTGCGGTTCCGTGAGGCGCGCTTGATGTTTCAGCTGTTGCGAAACCTGTTGCCGTTGCTTGCGCTGGTCGCCGCCGGCTGCGGTGAGATCCAGGTGGTTCCGCTGGATGCAGCGCCGGACGATGCCACGGCGGATTCGGGCGACGGCGTGGCGCTCCCGCTGGCGGTGACCGTGGAATCGCCCGACAACGGCGCGTCGGTCAATGTGGGTGAAACCATTCACTTTTCCGCGCTCGTGACCGGCGGCACCGTGGCCTACAACCTGCTGACGGCGACTTGGACGACCGCGGACAAGAAGGTGCTCTCCGCCGGGCCGCTGGACGCCAACGGGCGCTCCGCATTTGACAAGGCGGACTTGCCCGCGGGGCCGCAAGCGATCCACGTCGAGGTCACCGATGGCAACGGCACGCAGGCTGGGCGCGATTTGGGGCTGCTCATCAACACGCCGCCGACCGCGCCGTCGGTCAGCATCCAGCCGGACAAGCCGACGACGCTGGACGACCTGACGCCCGTGCTTCTCAAGCCGCCGACGGATATCGACCGCGCGCCGGACAAGCTGAAGGTGCGCTTTGACTGGCACAAGGCCGGCGAGACCGTGATCCACCCGGGCGGGGTCAACGGCGTACTGGCGGCTGGCAGCCACAAGCGCGGCGAAACGTGGGTGGTGACTGCGATCGCCAACGACGGGACTGGCGACAGCCCGGCAGCGACGGCGCAGGTCCTGATCGGCGATGCAGCGCCGTTTGCGCCCGTGCTGGCGATCGCGCCCGCCGAAGTCGACCTGCTGAGCGACGTGAGCTGCACGCTGGCCAAACCGGCTTCGGATCCCGATGGCGACCCCGTGACGCTGACCTGGGGCTGGCGCGTCGGCGACTACGTGAATCCGGGCGTCACGACGCAAAACGTCAATGTAAACATGCTGGTGGCGGATGCCAAGAACACCTCGCTGGCGGCTGGCGCGCTGCTGTATTGCACGGCGATCGCCGCGGACGACCAGCTGAGCGCGCCGCTGGCAACGAGCCCGACTGCGACCGTTGCAGCGGCCGACGTCTGCGCCAAGCTGAACAAGTGCGACAAGAACGCCAAGTGCGCCAACACCGACACGCTGGAGACGACCTGCACCTGCATCACCGGCTTTACCGGCGACGGCTACACGTGCGTCGACATCAACGAGTGCCTGTCCGGCTACTGCAGCCAGAACGCCAATTGCGCCAATACAATCGGTGGCTTCCAGTGCACGTGCAAGGCGGGATTCACCGGCAACGGCGTCTCGTGCACGGACATCGACGAATGCGCCGCGACGCCCGCGCCCTGCGGCACCAACGGCACCTGCACCAACACCGCCGGCAGCTTCCAGTGCAGCTGCAATGCCGGCTACGCGGGCGACGGCCTGACCTGCAAGGACGTCGACGAGTGCCTCATCGTCCCCTCCGTCTGCGTTCCCGACGCCACGTGCAAGAATACAATCGGCAGCCACACCTGCACGTGCAACAAGGGCTTTTTGGGCGACGGCAGCTTTTGCGTGGACATCGACGAGTGCCTGGCCGGCACCACCGGCTGCTCGCCCGACTCCACGTGCAAGAACCTGCCCGGCGGCTTTTTCTGCGCCTGCAAGCCGGGTTACGACGGCGACGGCAAAATCTGCGTGCAGCACAACGAGTGCAACGACTCGCCGGCGGTCTGCTCGCCCAACGCCTTTTGCACCGACACGCCGGGCAGCTACTTGTGCACCTGCAATGCGGGCTACACCGGTGACGGCAAGACCTGCAGCGACGTGGACGAATGCGTCGCTGGTACCGCCGGCTGCTCAGTCAACGCGTTGTGCACCAACACGATCGGCAGCGCCACCTGCGCCTGCAAGCCCGGCTTCAACGGCGACGGCAAGACCTGCACCGACATCGACGAATGCCAGCCCATCAACCCGTGTGCCGCCAACGCCGACTGCACCAACACGCCCGGCGCGTACACCTGCACCTGCCAGCCGGGCCACTACGGCGACGGCAAGGTGTTCTGCGCTGGCGACGATCTCTGCACCGCCACGCCGTGCGGCGCCAACGCCAGCTGCACGACCGTCCAGCTCGGCGCCGGCAACTGCCAGACCGTGCCGGGCAGCCAGGACCCGGGCAAGGGCCTACAGGCGCAGTGCACCTGCAATGCCGGCTGGGCCGGCTGCGGCACTGCCGCGCTTGGCTGCAGCAACGTCAACGAGTGCCTGACCAACAACGGCGGCTGTGACCCGCTGACGCTCTGCACCGACACCGTCGGCAGCTTCTCCTGCGGCAATTGCCCCAGCGGCTACACCGGCAACGGCCAGACCGGCTGCACGGACGTCAACGAGTGCTTGGTCAACAACGGCGGCTGCGACCTCGTGACCACCTGCAACAACTCGGTCGGCAGCTTCACGTGCGGCGCTTGCCCGGGCGGCTACACGGGCAGCGGCGCCAGCGGCTGCGTCGACATCAACGAGTGCGCCGCCAGCCCGGCGCCGTGCGACGCGAACGCCACCTGCAGCAACGCCATCGGCAGCTTCAGCTGCACGTGCGAGACCGGCTTTGTCGGCGACGGCTTCAGCTGCAGCGACGTCAACGAATGCGCCGCCACCACACCGCCGTGCAGCGCCAACGCCACGTGCAGCAACACCGCCGGCAGCTTCAGCTGCGCCTGCGCGCCCGGCTTCAGCGGCGACGGCTTGACCTGCACGGACATCGACGAGTGCGCGACCGGCGCAGCCAATTGCAGCGCCAACGCCACCTGCACCAACACGCCCGGCAGCTTCACCTGCGCCTGCCAGCCTGGCTACAGCGGTGACGGCACGGTCTGCGCGGACATCAACGAGTGCCCCGCGGTCGAGTGGTCGTGGGACTTCAGCACCGCCGGCGTCGCGGGCTGGACGCTGGACCCGCCGAACCTGTACGCGGCGAGCAATCCGCAGTCGACAGGCATCCCGCCGGTCGTTCAATGGCAGCTGTGGAACGGCGTGCTCTACTACGGCAACCCGACGACCGGCACCTACGACACGTCCGCGAACGGCGACACGTGGGCCAACAAGGGCAATGCGACCGGGCCGACGGTGACACTGTCCTCGCACCCGTGGCACCAGCTGGCATTTGACGCGCTGATCAACACGGACGTGGGCACGTATTACGACAAATTCCTGGTGCAGCTGGTCATCGGCTCCGGGACGGCGCAGCAGATCGTCACCGTGTGGGACAAGTCGATGCAGACCGCGGCGATGGGCGTGACCAAGCACTACGTCGTCTACCTCAACGGCTACGGCGGCAAGGACGTGCGGGTCCGCGCGTCGTTTGACACGGTCGACGGCGCCAACAACGCCACGCACGGCGTGGAATTCAGCAACCTGTCGATTCGCGGCGCTGGCTCTCCGTGCGACCCCTACGCGCTGTGCGCCAACACGCCGGGCAGCTTCACATGCACGTGCATCGCGCCCTACGCGGGCGACGGCACCCAAGCCTGCAACGTGCTGGGCACGCAGAGCCAGCCCGCCGCCAACTGCAAGGCGATCTACGACCTGAACGGGACGCTCGCCGACGGCTTCTACTGGCTGAAATGGACCGCCGCGCCGGCCACGCAGGTCTGGTGCGACAACGCCGGCTGGACACGTGTGGTCCAAGACGACTTCAACGCCTCGCCTGGCAGCTGGCTGCCCAAGACGCTGACGACCTGCGGCACCAGCGGCCTGTTGGGCGGCACCGGCGTGGCTGGCAAGGGCTACGCGATCAGCGACTCGCTCGGCGGCCTGCCCAGCCACACCCAGATGCGGATCCAGGGGACCGTACAGTGCATTGACGCTTGGTTCAGCAACACCGTCACGCTCCAAACCGACGGCCTGCAGGTCTGGACCGCCACCGTGACCAACCCGATCGCCAGCACGTTCAACCCCGACTCGTGCGGCAACGCGGCGATCGCGGACCTGAAGCAGAACATCAACGTCACGTTCAACCACAGCTCCGTCAGCGCGCTGCTCCAGTTCGCCACGACACTGACGGCCGGCCCGTCGGTCGCCGCGTATGGAATCGACGACATCAACGTCTGGGTGAAATGACCGCGACGTCGCCGGCCGTCCAGCGCCATCCCCGCGGCATCGGCTTCATCATCGGCAATGAAGGCTGCGAGCGTTTCTCGTTCTACGGGATGCGGGCCATCCTCACCGAACACCTCATCAGCCTGTACGCCCAGACGGCACACCTGAACGCCGCGGACGCCAAGACAGCGGCGACCGCGGATTACCACCTGTTCACCGCAGCGGCATATGCCCTGCCGATGATCGGCGCCATCCTGGCCGACCGGCTGCTGGGCAAATACCGAACCATCTTCTGGCTTTCGCTTGTCTACTGCTTGGGCCACGCCGTGCTCGCGGTGGGCGAGGAATCGATCGGCGGCATGCACCTCGGCCTCGCGCTGATCGCGGTCGGCTCGGGCGGCATCAAGCCGTGCGTCTCGGCGTTCGTCGGCGATCAGTACCGCGCTGGCCAGGAGGCGCTGGTCGGCCGGATCTTCCAGGCTTTCTATTTCATCATCAATTTCGGGTCGTTTTTCGCCACGCTGCTGGTGCCTTGGCTCAAGGTGCGCTTTGGCCCTGCGGTGGCGTTTGGTGTTCCGGGGCTGCTCATGGCGCTGGCAACGTTCATCCTCTGGCTCGGTCGCAAGCGGTACAACCATGCGCCGCCGATGCCGGGCGGCCGCCTGGGCCTGCTGGACGCGGCGAGCTCGACGCTGCTGTTTCTTTCGCTCGGCTCGCTCTGGTTCACCGGCGGGCTGCCGTGGTTCGGCAAGCTGGCGGTGTCGCTGGCGTGCATCGCGGCGGGGCTCGCGCTGTTCGCGTGGCGCGCGCGAATCCAGCCGGATCGCGGCGTGCTGTCGGTGCTGTGGCAAGGCCTGCGCCACCGCCGGCCAAATGAGTCCCTGTGGCAAACCGCTGAGCGCCGCCTGGACGCGCCTGCGGTCGAGGGCACGCGCGCGGTCGGGCGCCTGCTGTCGGTATTCGCCCTGGTCAGCGTATTTTGGGCACTTTTTGACCAGCGCGGCTCGTCGTGGGTCGTGCAGGCCAAGGACATGCTGCGCACGTTTGACACGCCGTGGGGGCCGATGACCGTCCAGGCGAGCCAAATCAACGCGCTGAACCCGCTTTTTGTGATGCTGCTCATCCCGCTGATGGCCGGCGCGCTGCTGCCTGCGTGGCAAAAGCTCGGCCTGCGCGTCACGCCGCTGGGCAAGATGACCGCGGGCATGGGCGTCTCCGCGCTGTCGTTCGTGGCGATCGCGCTGATCCAGCGGCAGGTGGACGCGGCGCCGCCGCAGTCGGTCAGCGTGTTGTGGCAGGTGCTGCCGTTTGTGCTGATCACGCTGGGCGAGGTGCTCGTCTCCGTGACTGGCCTGGAATTTGCGTACACGCAGGCGCCGCGCGCCATGAAGTCGACCGTCGTCGGGCTGTGGTCCCTTTCGGTCGCGGTGGGCAACCTGCTGGTGGCGCTTTTGGCCGGCCTCAAGTCGCTGCCGCCGGAGCGATTCTTCTGGATTTTCGCAGGGTTGATGGCACTCTCGGCGCTGCTGTTCGCCTGGCGCGCCCGCTCGTTTCGCGGCGAGGTCGTGCTGCAAGGCTGATCAGCGCCACGGCCCCATCCAGCCCGGCGGCAGGTCGGCGGGAAAACACCAGAGCCATTGCGCACTTGGTGCCCACACGCGCACGCGCACGCGGCGGTCGGGCGCGGTTGGCGTGACGCACCACAGGGGGCGGATCGGCGCGCGGCTCGCCTCGGCGACGAGGATCGCCGTGGCGGCATCCACCAGCGCATCCAGCCGCCGCTCGTGCGCGGTCTGCGCGTGCAGCGGCATGGAAAAAACCAGTAAAAACAGAGTCGAAGCGCGCATCGTCAGTCCCACGGCCAGCGCGGCCAGGGAATCAGACGCGCGGCGGGCGCGCGGGGTTTACGGACCTACTTGCAGGCGGCGGGCACGCAGACGTTTTTCCCGGTCGGCTTGCCGTCGATGCCCACCGCGGGGACGCACTTGACGCCGCCGTCCTTGCCGCTGCAGTCGGCGTCGACGGCGCAGGTCGGGGCGCAGCGTCCGTCCGCGGTGGCGCCGCTGGCGGCGAGGTTGCTGCAGGCGTAGCTCCCGGCGCAGTCGCCGTCGAGGCTGCACGGCACGCAGGATTTCGCCTTCTTGCAGATCGGCACGATCGCCGCCTTGGTCACGTCCACGCGCGGCAGCCACTGGTTTTGCAGGTCGCAGATCAGCCCGTCGTTGCCGCTGCCGCAGTCGGCGTCTTTGGCGCAGAGCGCGGTGCAATAGCCAGCGCCGGCGGCGTCGGGCATGCAGCCCAGACCGGACTTGCACTCGGGGTCGGCGGTGGCGGCGGGATTGGCAGTGCAGGCTTCGCCGACGCCCTTGGTCGCGGTGGTGCCGGGCGACGCGCAGAGGAATTCGACCTTGGCGGCGGCGTCCGGTCCGGCGGCGATCGTCATCGGCAAGCACTGTTCGCCGGCCGTGTTGCACTTCTTGGTCGCCGCGCAGTCGTCCAACGAGTTGGTCGCGGCGATCGGGTAGCAGACCGGCAGCCACAGGTCGTCGCGGATGTCGTTCAGTGTGTTGTTGTAGCCCAGCCGCAGCGAGCGACAGTAGTTCTTGTACGCCGTGCCGCCAATCGAGATCGTCGCGGGGCAGTCGCTCTTGCTGCCGCAGTAGTCGCCGCAAAAACCGGGCTGCGCGGCGCCGGTGGAGGACTGGGCGTTCAGGCAAAAGCCACTGTCGCAATACGCGTCGTTGCCCGCTGGGCCGCAGACGTCCCCGTCCTTGCCGCCTTTGCTGTCCGGCGCGACGCAGACACCGTTGACCGTGTCGTGGCCGATCGGCGTGGCGTCTACCGGCAGGTCCAGCTTGTGGACAAAGGCCTTGCAGTACGAGGCGTTTCCGCTGCAGTCCTTGGGCCCGGCGCACTTGCCGGCCGCCTTGGGCAAGTAGGCGCAGATGTCGAGCGACAGTTCAAAGTCGTAGATGCCGTCGGTCTGGCCAGTGCCCTGCGGATTGTCGACGTCCAACGGAATTTCCTCCACGCCGCACTGTTGGTCGGGCGCGCAGTCGCTGGTGGTCTTGCACAGGCTGCCGCAGCTGCCATCGACGCACGCGAACGGGTTCTGGCACACCGCGCCGGGCTTGGTCGCGTTGGCGCTTGTCGCGTATTCGTCGCAGGTGGCACCGGGCTTGACGGCGCTCGCGGCGATGACCTGGCACTCCGGCTGGAAGGCCGGGTAGACGGTCTTGGTCGGGTCGCTCGGGTCGGGCTCGCCGGCCACCTTCTTGACGCCGTTCCAATACGGCCGGCAGTACGAACCGGCGCCGCAGTCGCCGTCCACGGCGCAAAATCGCGGCAAACAAAGACTGGCGCTGAACGCCGGGTTGCTGCTGATGGTCGTGTTCGGCTTGCACTGAAAGCTGCTGCAGTCCGCGTCCGTGCTGCAGGCCTTGCCGCCATGGCACTTGCCGCCCGTGCAGGCGCCGGGATCGGTGACGCAGTCCGCGTCCGTGTTGCAAAAGCTCAGGCAATCTCCGCCGTTGGAGCAAAAATCGTTGGCGCAGTTCGCCACGGCGCCCTTGGTCGGGTCCGCGTTGCACGGCTGGCCCAGGCCGACGCCGGCTTTGTACGTGTAGGAACCGATCGTGCCGATTGCGGTCTTCATCGCCGGGCTGCACATTTCCTGGTACGCGCCGTAGATGAGCTGCAAGTTGCACGTGTCGCCCGCGTCGCAGTCGGCGTTGGACTTGCAGGGCTTGAAGCTGCTCTCCGCGACGCAGTAGATGTAGTTCGCGGAATTCGGGTTGGTGGGCGCGCCCAGCTGCACGCAGGAATATTTGGTGCCGTAGACGCCGTCGACCGCGCCGGTGCAGTCGCTGGTGGCGCCGGGGTCTTCGATGCCGTCCGGCGTCGCCACGCCGGTCGCGTTGTTCACGTCATCCGTGGTGATGGTGCACTGCTTGGTGCACACGCCGTCGTTGCACACGCCGTCCGCGCATTGGCCGTTGATGCAGTCGAAATACGTGGTCATGGCCGTCTGATCGGTCGTGTCCGCCGGGAACGGGCAGTCCTTGTTGGGGCCGCACGGCTCGCCGAATTTGCCCAGCGGCGTGGTCACGACGGCGACGCACTTGTGCGTGGCGTCGCAGCTCTGGCCGGTGCTGCACGCGCCGCAGGACTTGGTACATTGCTTGATGAAGCCGCACTGCGCGCCATTTTGCGCGCAGCAATCGCCCGCGTCCGCGCTGACCGAATCGCCGACGCCGTCCGCAAGCGCGTCCGAACCGGTTGCGTCGCTCGTTACCGACGTGTCCGTGCCGGTCGCCGGCGTGCTGGACGCGCCGCCGCAACCGCCGAGTGCCAGTGCCCAGACGCACAGGAGGCCAGAGACGATTTGGGAAAACTTCATGAAAAAACTCCTGTTATCGTGAACGTGCGCAAGGCGATTCAGTTCCGTGGAGGCCGTGAACGCGCAGGCTGCGCCTAGAACAGCGTGTAGATGAACGGCGCGGCGCCCTGGCCCGCGACGGCGATCAGCGCCGCGAGCGCAAGCACGATGACCAGCGGCACAATCCAATAGACCTTGTTGGCCTTGGCAAAGGCGGTCAACTCGCGCAACAGCTTGGCGGAATAAGTCAGCTTGCCCATGACCGAGAGGCTAGGGCAGCAAGTCGGCGTTGTCCAGCAGCCGCGCGCGGCCAAACCAGGTCGCGACGATCGCGCGGGCCGGCTGTGCCACGGTCGCCACCGGCTGCAGCGACTGCGGATCGACGATCGCCACGTAATCGACGCGCCCGCCCGCCGCCGTCATCGCCGCCGCCATCGCCGCCGCCAGCTGCGCTGCATCGCGCTCGCCCGCACGCACGGCCGCCTGGGCCGCGCGCAGGGAGCGCACGATCGCCAGCGCCGCCTGCCGCTCCGCTGCGGTCAGGTAGACGTTGCGCGAGCTCATCGCCAGGCCGTCCGGCTCGCGCGCGATCGCCACGCCCAGCACCTGCGTCGGGTGATCCAAATCCAGCGCCATGCGCTTCAACGCCTGCAACTGCTGGTAATCCTTCTCGCCAAACAGCGCGACGTCCGCCATCGCGATGTTCAGCAGCTTGAGCACCACCGTCGTCACGCCGCGAAAATGCGTCGGCCGCGCCGCGCCGCACAGACCTTGCGTCAGCGCTTCGACCTCGACGTGGCTCTGGAAGCCCGGCGGGTACATCGTCTGCGGCGTCGGCGCGTAGATCAGCTCGACTCCCGCTTGGGCGCACAGCGCGCAGTCCTTGTCAAAAGGCCGCGGATACGCGGCGAAATCCTCTTTGGGCCCAAACTGCAGCGGGTTGACGAACACGGTCACGATGACCACATCCGCGTGGTGCCGCGCCGCCGCGACGAGCGTCATGTGCCCGGCGTGCAGCGCGCCCATGGTCGGCACCAGCGCGATGCGCTTGCCCGCGACGCGCATTTTCTCAGTCCATGCACGCACTTGCGCGGGCGTGCGCGCGACCTGCGCCCCGGCGATCGTCTCCAGCATGGCCTACGCTCCCGCCAGCTTGGCCGGCGCCGCCGCACTCGGATCGCTGTAGACGTGCTCCGGACCCGGAAACGTCGCGGTGCTCACGTCCTCGCGGTACTGCGCCAGCGCCGCCAGCGCCTGTTCGCCTAAATTCGCGAATTTCTTGACAAATTTTGGCTTGTGGCCGTGTGGATCGAGCCCGAGCAGGTCGTACAGCACCAGGATTTGACCGTCGCAGCCGGCGCCCGCGCCGATGCCAATCGTCGGAATCTTCAGTAGTTGCGTCACTTCCGCTGCCAACTCTTGGGGGATCGCCTCCAGCACGATCGCGTAACAGCCCGCCGCCTCCAGCGCCTTGGCATCCGCCAGCAGCCGCTTGCGCGCCGTGACGCCGCGGCCCTGCACCCGGTGGCCGCCCATCGCGTGGACTGACTGCGGCGTCAGGCCGATGTGGCCCATGACCGGGATGCCCGCAAGCACCAATTGCCGTACACTTTCGGACACTTCCACGCCGCCTTCCAGCTTGACCGCGTGCGCCGCGCCCTCCGCCAGCAGCCGCCCGGCGTTGTGCAGCGCCACGTCCGGGTTGCGGTAGCTCATGAACGGCATGTCCGCGACCAGGTGGGCCCGGTGCAAACCGCGCGCCACCGCCGCCGTGTGGTAAACGACGTGGTCCACCGTCACCGGCAGCGTCGTCTCCTGGCC
Source organism: uncultured Myxococcales bacterium (assembly GCA_903929795.1). Taxonomy (GTDB): domain Bacteria; phylum Myxococcota_A; class UBA9042; order UBA9042; family UBA9042; genus CAIYBN01. The sequence goes on from CAIYWC010000091.1 coordinate 93,133, forward strand.
CTGGATCACGTTGCCCAACGAATCGCCGACCAGCACGACCTCGATGCCCGCCGCATCGACGAGCCGCGCGAACGTGGCGTCGTAGCACGTTACCGCGCTGAAGCGCTGGTTTTTCTCTTTCATTTCGCGGAGATGGTGGACACGGACCCGGCCGGTTGGCACATCGGAGGCGTAGCCGGACGGACGCGGAACCGCCTGCAACGGCGGCGAAGCACTGCTCATGGGTGGCCTCCAGATCGGCGTATTGCCGCAAAGACGGTAGACCCCGCTGCGCCAAACCTAGGGGATCCCGCGCGCGGTGGCAAGCGGGCTGGCGAATTGTCTCTTGATATTGAAAGTGACTTTCATTATCATCCGCAACGGCTGATCCCGGAGATCTGGCCGTCGCGCGACAACACATTGTTATGAAAAGGTAATCCCATGAACTGCCGCCCCTTTCGCTGTCTGCCCGCGCTGGCCTGCCTGCTGCTCACTTCGCCCGCGTTTGCCAACGATCGCCACTTCACGCAGTCCTACGAAACCGCGACCCTGCCGGCCGGTGCCATCGAGATCGAGCCGCAGACGACCTTTCGCATGGGCCGCGACCAGTATTACCTCGGCATGGATCACCGGCTGGAGTTCGAATTCGGCATCACGGATCACCTGATGGCCGCGCTCTACCTCAATTCCGGCAGCGAGACCGTGCGCGTCGGGTCCGCGATTGTCGGCGGCGGTGGCGCGCAGGGCGCTTCAGCCGAGTTCAAATATAACCTGACCAACGCGACCGCGGACGCGATCGGCTCCGCGCTTTACCTGGAGCTGACCGCGACGCCGCTGGAATACGAGATCGAGGGCAAGCTGCTGCTCGACAAGCGCATCGGCTCCTGGCACCTGGTGACGAACCTGATCTACGAGCGCGAGTGGGAATTCGAAGGCTTTTGGAACAACGAGAGCAAGGTCGCGGTGACGCTGGGCGCGACGCACTTTTTCACTGAGCACCTGACCGCCGGCCTCGAGCTGTTTGGCCAAGGTACGTTTGAGCAAACTGCGCTGAACGCCGACACGACGCTGCAGCACGGCGCGCTGTACGCGGGGCCGGTCGTCGGGTACACGTCGCAGAACTGGTGGGTGGCCACGACCGTGACGCCGCAGCTCGTGGGCTTCGGCGACGCGGTCAAAGCCGCCGGCACGGTCCGCGACCTCCAGGATTTCGAGGCCGTCCAGGCCCGCGTCATCGTCGGAATGCACTTGTGAATCGAAAGGTTGCCATGCGCTGTCTGCTGCCGCTGCTGCTTGCCCTGTCCGCCTGCGCGCCCGCGCTGCCGCTGGTGACCGAGCCGGACCGCGCGTGGGCCCGTCAGGCGTTTCCGGAGACGGACGACGATCTGGCCGACAGCCGCTCGCTCTACGCGACCAAGTGCAGTGGCTGTCACCTGCTTGTCTTGCCACGCCGCGTGCCGCAGCGCGATTGGCCGGTCATCCTCGACAAGATGGCGCCGAAATCCAGGCTGAACGACGCGGATCACGCGCGCATCTTGCGCTACGTGCTGATGGCAAGCCGGCCAGGACAGCCGCAGTAATCATGGCGCTGGCGTGTAGGACAAGTCGACCCGGCACGGCGAAGACCTGGAGCCGGATCAGCCGGGGCGCGGCAGCGCACTATGCTGTGAAATCAATTACTTGGTGACGGCGCGTAAGACAAGTCCACCCACGCCAGCCAGATGTCGGTCGGGCCAAACATGCCGACGCTCCAGACGTCATCGGCGACCACGTCGCTGGAATACCACGACACCAGGAACTGGGAGCCGCCGATCGGCTGGACGCCGACGTATGCGGTGTCGCCGGCGCTCTTGAACTCGAACAGCTCCTGCAGCGTGACGGTCGCGGTCGGGTCGGCCAGCGTGCCGTGAATTTCGTACAGCGCCGTGCGCTTGCGGCCGTCGGGCAAGTGCTTGCGCGCCATGACGAATTGCCGGTTGTTCCACTGAAACCACTTCGGCCCATCCAGGCGCTTGTCGAACTTGCGGCTGCAATCCCAGATCGCGTACGGCGGCAGCGCCACGCAGACCGCCGTGTGGCCCTCGTCCAGCAGAGACGCGCCATTGTCCAGCCGGACCAAGCCGACGGCTGTGTCGCCAAAGAACTGCAGCTCAGCCTCGCTCGGCACGTCCGGCGTGGAATCGTACATCAGCGAGACCGGCTTCCAGGCCACGCCGTCGGCCGAGGACAGGAACGCGACTTGCGTGTCGCCGTCGTTGTACGCCGTGGCATACAGGAGCCCGCCGTGCTCGGCGTAGCGCCAAAATCCCCATTTTTCGTCGTAAATTCGGACCGGCACTGTCCAGTGCACGCCGTCCGCGCTCTCGGTCCGCACGGTCCAAGCCAGGCCGCCGTCATCGCGCAGGTGCGCGCCGGGGATGCGGGAGATGGCGTAGATCGCCAGCTTACCGTTTTGAATCAGGAATTTCGGATCGCGGATATCGCGATCGGGCATGAAGATCTCGGCGGTCATCGCGATGTCGTCGCCGAGGTTGGCCGACTGCCAGACCTTGAGCCGCGCGTTGGGCGAGCCGACCTGGGACGTCTCCCCGCCGCGAAACACCAGCCAGGTCTTGTCCTGCCACTGAATCAAGTCGGTGTTTTCGTTGTGCAATCCGTCTGTGTAGGCGATGCGCTGGTTGGTCACCAGGCCAGTCGTCGCCTTGGGCCCGGTCGAGACATCGGCGGCCGCGTCGCTGCCGGTTGCGTCCGCGCTGGGGCTGACGGCCGAGGAACAGGCGGCGCCGAGCAGGAGCGCAACGGCACACCCGGAAAAAGCGGAAAGATTCATGACCCATGCCTCGCGGACCGCGCTTACGGCGCGGCGCGCCATTGTCCAGCCGCCGCCGCGCACAGTCAACCGGGCAGTTCCGCCAAAAGCGCGGCGTCTAACGTGGGATAGCGCCACGCAAAGCCACTGTGCTCGGCCACCGCCGGCCGCACGCGCTGCCCAAACAGCAGCACTTCCTGGGCCATCTGACCCAACGCCAGCCGCAGCGCAAACGCGGGCGTGGGCACCACGGCGGGCCGATGCAGCGCGCGGCCCAGCGCCCGGGCGAATTCAGCCTGCCGCACCGGGTGAGGCGCGACGGCGTTCACCGGCCCGGCAAACGCGGCGTCCGTCAGGCAGCGCGCGATCAGCCCGAGCAGGTCGTCCCGGTGGATCCAGGACAGCCATTGCCGGCCGCCGCCGACCGGCCCACCGAGACCAGCGCGAAAAATCGGCAGCAGTTCCGCCAACATTCCGCCTTCCACGCAAAGTACGACGCCGATGCGCAGCATTACCACGCGCATGCTCGCGTCGCGCGCGCCCGCCGCGGCCGCTTCCCAATCGCGGCAGACGTCGGCGAGAAACCCGCTGCCTGTGCCGCTCGCTTCGGTCAGCTCCGCCTCGCCGCCGTCGCCGTAAATGCCGACCGCCGAAGCGCATACCAGCACCCGCGGCGGCTCCGGCATCGCCGCCAGCGCGCGCACCAGGCGTTGGGTCAGCGCGCCGCGGGACTCCGCGATTCGGCTTTTGCGCGCGTCAGTCCAGCGTCTTTGCGCGACCGGCTCGCCGGCAAGGTGCACGACCGCGTCCCAGCGCAGCGCGGGATCAAAGCGAAAATCCGCGTCCGCCGAGGGCCAAAGCACGTCGTGCGCTTCAGCCGGCGCCTCGCGCTGCAGCCGCCACACCTCGTGGCCCGCCGCGCGCAGGTACGGCACCAGCGCCCTGCCGACCAGCCCGGACGCGCCTGTCACCGCGATCCGCATCCCGCCTCCAAGCCAGCCTGCACGTGAAGCTACCGGCGGCGCCGGCGCGCCGGTCAAACGCCGTGCTCGCTGCGGTCGACCGCGTGCAAGTCCAGGGTCGTGACGCTCGCCATCAGCTTGCGCTCCAGCGCTTCCATGGCCTCGGCCTCGGCGTTCTTTTGGTGATCATGGCCGCACAGGTGCAGCAAGCCGTGGGTCGCCAGGAACAGCACCTCTTCATCCAGGTGGTACTGCGCCAGCTCCGGCCGGCCCGCGTTCGCGCCGTGGACAATCGCCACCTGCCGCGCCGCCGTATCCAGCGAAATCACGATGTCGCCCAGCAGGTCCAGGCCCACGTCCGGGCTGTCGGTCTCGTCAAACGCAAACGAAAGCACGTCCGTCACCGCATCCACGCCGCGCCATTGCTTGTTCAGCGCGCGAATCTCGGCGTCGTCCACCAGGCTCACGGACACCTCCGCGTGTGTCCGGCCCAGCTGCTTGAGCGCCGTGCGCAGGTGCTGGTTCAGGCGCTTGCGGTCCACGCGCAGGGTTGAGTGGCGGTTGTCGGTCGCAACGGGCATGGCTCAGGTCCTTGGCTGGCGCGGCGCCGGCGATTTCTGCGCGACCAGCGCGGTCGGCGCTTCCGGCTCCGCGGTCTCCACGTCACCCGCGCTGTTCAGCGTCGGGCGGTCATGCTGACCGGTCATCGCCAGCGCCGCGTCGACCGTGGGATTGCGCCGGGTCGCCACACGCACGCCCACGCCGCCATCGCTCAGCGTCGCGACCCGCCGCACGTCCTCACCGCTGCCGGGCGCGTGGTGCTGGTCCGTGCGGCTGTGGCCCAGCGCCAACGGCTGCTGCACCGGCGGCAGGTACGTCGGCCGGGTGTGGTGCATGCCCAGCAGCGTCTTGACGAACGCCTGCTCGACGAGCGCCAGCTCGCGCAGCGTCAGGTCGCACTCGTCCAGCTGGCCGTCTTCCAGCTTGCCGGCGATGATGCGCTTGACAAGTGCCTGAACGCGCACCGGATTCGGATCCGGCAGCGCCTTTGTCGCGGCTTCCACGGAGTCGGCGATCATCAGCATGGCCGTCTCGCGCCGCTGCGGCTTGGGACCGGGGTAGCGGAAGTCGCTCTCCTGGACCTCCTCGCCGGTCTCCATCGCCTCGCGCTGGGCGCGGTGGAAAAAGTGGACGATCAGGCTGGTGCCGTGGTGCTGCGGGACAAAATCAATGATTTCATCAGGTAGCCGAAAATCCTTGAGCAGCTTGATGCCATCCTTGACGTGCGACTTGATGATCAGCGCCGACAAGTGCGGCTTCAGGCGATCGTGCGGGTTTTCGCCGCCCTGGTTCTCGGCAAAGTAGCGCGCCGCCTTGGTTTTGCCGACGTCGTGGTAGTACGCGCCGACGCGCGCCAGCAGGCCATTGGCGCCCACAGCGTCGCAGCCCGCCTGCGCAAGGTTGCCGACCATCACCGAATGCGTAAATGTTCCAGGCGCTTCCGTCGCAAGCAGCCGCAGCGCCGGGTGGTTCATGCTGGCCAGCTCCAGCAGCTTGATGTCGGTCAGGCGGTTGAACGTCAGCTCCAGCACCGGCGTCAGCGCCGTCAGCAGCAGGTAGGTCGTCAAGCCGGTGCCCGCGCCCATGGCCAGCACCATGGCGTTTTGCTCGTCCAGCAGCCCGGCAGTCGGCACCGTGAACAGCACGACCGCCGCCGCGCAGAGCACGCCCGAGCCGCCGATCATCACCGCGCCGCGCAGCAGGTCCACGCGCGTGCGGAACTGCCGCGATGCCTGCACGCCAGCCAAGCCGACGGCCAGCGCCAGCACCGCCTGGACGCCGTCCAGCCCGGGAGAAGCCCGTACAAACGAGGAGTTATGCGCCATCATCGCGGCAATTCCAGCGCAGACGAGCGCGAACGGCGCGGCGGTAAACGGTTTCAAGAACAACGCCGCCAGCGACGGTCCCAGCGCCATCGGCATCGCCACCAGCCACATCTCGGCGGTCAGCACGCCGCCCGGCTCCACAAGCGCTTCGCCGAGGATCAGCCAGCCGCGCAGGCTCGCCGCGTGCAGGATCAGCACCGCCGCCAGCAAGCCGACGTCGCGCGGCCGATGGCGAAAATGGTGCAGGTGCCGCCGCGCAAACAGGCTGAACAGCCCCAGCACCACCGCCAGCAGCAGCCCGGTCGCGGCATACGGCCGCGCCAGCGCATCGCCGCGCCAGCCGCGCTGGGCCGCCGCGACGCGCTCCTGCACCGCCAGCGTCACCAGGTCGCCGCGTTTGATCAGCGATTGGCCGCGCGTGTAGCGCACGACATGCGTCTTGGGCACCGCCGCCAGCGCCACCGTCTCCGCCGCGCGCGTGGCTTCCAAATCGCGCTGAAAAGTCGGCTCCACCAGCCCGCGCGCCAGCTGCCGCACCGCCGCCTGCAGCACCGGCTCGTCCAACCGCGACGGCTTCTTCTGGCGGATGAATTCCGTCGCAAAATCCTCGGTTTGCCGCAGCGCCTGCTCGACGTCGACGACTTTTTGCGGCATCGCATGGCGGTCGTAGCGCGCCTGACTTGCGTTTTCCAGCACGCCGCGGCCAAGATCGTCCTCAAACCGCTCGATTTCACGGACGATCCGCTGGCTCAGCAGCACCTGCGCCACGTCGGTCAGCAGCAGCTCGACCTCCTCGGCAAATCCCGCCTTGCGCAGCGTTGCAAACACGTCCGGGCCCAGCTCGCTGTGGCGCGGCGCCACGGCGGCCTCGAATTCCGGGCGGAGCCGCTGCAGCTCCTCGTCGTAGGCCTGGTCCAGCTCCTGCACCGGGTCGACGCCGTCGGCCTTGCGCGGTCGCGGATTGTCGCGCGCCGCCTGCACGAGCCGCTCGCGATCGGCGACGTAGAGGCGATAGCGCGGCCGCACGAGGCGAAACGCGCCGTGGATGGCGTCAATGCGCCGCACCGCCGCGTCCTTGTCAAACGTGTAGCGCAGCGGCACCGCCGCCACCGCCGCTTCCTGCCGCTGCGCCAGGTCGGCCACCGGCTCTTCGGCGTCAAAATCGCGCAGCGCCACCAAATCGCGGCTGGCCGGCCCCAGCGGCGGCAGCTCCATGGACACGCGCGCCGGACCGACGAGAAACACGAGCGTCAGCCACACGCCCACGGCCAGCGCGCCCAGGCCCAGACGGCGGCGCAGCCGGGCGCGGCGCAGACGAATCTGCTCCTTGTCGCCGGGCAAGCCCACGGGCGCTGCTGTGCGCTTTCCTGGCTTCAAACGGGTGTCTCCGGTGCGGATGAATCAGCGCTGGCGGGGGGGCTCGGGATCGCCGTGCACCTGCCAGGCGGCGATAATACGCCCAACCAGCGGATGGCGCACCACGTCGGTCAGGCCCAGCTGGGCGATCGCGATGCCTTCCACTCCCGAGAGCGTGCGCAGCGCGTGCGCGAGGCCCGACGGCGTGCCGCGCGGCAGATCCGACTGCGACGGGTCGCCGGTCACAACGATGCGCGTGTGCTCGCCCATGCGCGTCAGCAGCATCAGCATCTGCTCGACAGTGCAGTTCTGCGCCTCGTCGAGGATCACAAACGCGTTGTTCAGCGTGCGGCCGCGCATGAAAGCCAGCGGCGCGACCTCGATCTGCCCGCGGGCATTGAGCTTTTCAAAGCGATCCTCGTCGACGAGGTCGCGCAGCGCGTCGTACAGCGGCCGCAGGTACGGCGTGACTTTCTCGTTGAGATCACCGGGCAAAAAGCCAAGATGCTCGCCGGCTTCCACCGCCGGACGCGTCAGGACGATGCGCTTGACGTCGCGGCGGTGCATCGCGCCGAGCGCCGCCGCCATCGCCAGGTACGTCTTGCCGGAGCCCGCCGGCCCAGAGGCGATCACGAGTTCATGGCGACGCATGGCCTCGACGTAGCGCTTCTGGCCCTCGGTCAGCGCCGTCACCGGGCGAATGCCGTCGCCGAGATCGCCCTCCGCCGCCAGAATCGACTGCATCACGCGCCCTGGGTGCGTCGCGTGCCGCGCCACCGCCAAGCTGCGCACCGCCGCGCCCGACGCCGTCGTCGCGCCCGCCAACGGCTGGCGGTCCATGTCCTGGGCGTGCAGCAGCCGCTCCAATTCGCCATCGCTGACGTCCCCGCCGGCACGCGCCCGCACGAACGCCGAGCGCAGCAGCTCCGCCGCCGCTTTGACCGCCAGCGGATCGCCGATCAGGTGGATGTCATTGCCGCGCGCGATCGATTGCACGCCCAGGCGGTTTTCCAGCCAGCGCAGGTTGCGATCGCGTTCGCCGCAGAGGATGCGCAGCGCTTCGGTGTCGTCAAACCGGAGCGTGTAGCGGCGTTCATCGTGGTGGGTGTCGTTGGAGAGCGGTGCGGGAATCGGCACGGTAGGGTCCGCCTTGGCGTTTGGGCTGCGATCGGCCATTCATCCCCATTGTGGCGCCTTGCACGGCGCCGTCCCCGAATCGAAGGGTAGCGGATTGTCCGACCTTTCGCCACCGCCCCGCGGTTTTGCCGGCGCGGCCGATGGACGTTCCGCCAGCGCTTGCGTACTATTGGCACCCTACTCGCCGGAGATCGCCATGGCCAACGTCAATAAAGTCATTCTGATTGGTCGCTTGGGCAACACGCCTGAGCTCCGCTACACCACCGCCAACCACGCCGTCGCGGAGCTGCGGATCGCCGTCAACCGGGTCTACACGGACAAGAGCGGCCAGCGCCAGGAAAAGACCGACTGGTTTGGCGTGGAAGTCTGGGATAAGCAAGCTGAAAATGCCGAGCGCTACCTGCAAAAAGGCCGCGAAGTCTACGTGGAAGGCCGCTTGGCGACCGACGAGTGGATCGACAAGGACAGTGGCCAAAAGCGCACGAAAATCAAGATTGTCGCCGACACGTGGCAGTTCATCGGCAGTCGCGGCGATGGCGAAGGCCGTCCCGAGGGTGGCGGTGGCGGTGGCGGTGGCGAACGGCCGCGCCCGCCCGCTGGCCCGCGCCAGACCGGCCCCGCGCCGGGCATGGACGATCCGACGCCGGACGACATGGGCCCTGAAGACGATATTCCGTTCTAGCCATGCTGACCTATGTCCAACACCCCATTCTTCCAGTCAGACCTGTTGCATTTCGGACTGGATCCGCGAGCGTGCACCTCCGGTGGCACGCCTCGGATGAAAGAGGTTTGAGCGAGAGCTTCGGTCGGAGTGTATAGCCGATGTCCGCCGCCGGCTGCGTCGTGCAGCACCGCTACCGCGTCGACCCGCTGGACCGCGCCGCGCTGCTGACGCTGCTCACGCAAGTGCGCGATCACGCGATGGATTTGGGCATCGACGATTTCGCGGCGTGGCAAGACGAGGACGATCCGTGGCAGTGGACCGAGCTGCACCGCTTTGACTCGTGGAGCCACTACCAGCGGCTGACGCAAAAACCGCTGGATCAGGCGATGCTGGACACGTACGAAGCGCTGGCACGGCTGCAGGTCGGCGGCGCCAGCGCGGTTGAAACGCGCGTATGGACGCCCGTGGTGGTTTGCCGGTAACGACGGGCGGTGAATTCCGCTATGCTCGCACCATCGGCGCTCGTGCCGCCGCGGATCGCGCATGTCCAGTCCCTTGCCGCTGCCCGCTCTTGCGCTGCCCCGCCGTCGCGGATGGCCGTTGCTGTGCGCGATTGCGGTGTTGGGCGGCTGCGACGACACGCCGATCGGCTCCGGCGGCATCACCACCAACGGCGCGGACGACATCGGCGCCAGCATCGGGGACGTCGCGTTCTTGGACACGGGCCCCGCGGACGGCGGACCGGACGTCTGGGGCTGCACCGCCGCCAGCTGCGCCACCGGCTACCGCTGCTTCGCCGCCGGCGGCGACGTCACGCCAACCTGCGTCCCCGACGGCGCATTCGCCTGCGCGCCCTGCAGCGGCGACTCGGTCTGCCTCGGCGGCAGCTGCACCGCGATCGGCGACGAGGGCAGCTTTTGCCTGATTCCGTGCGTCAGCGGTGCCAGCGGCTCGAGCTGCCCCGCCGGCATGGCCTGCGCCGACCACGTCTGCGTCCCCAACAACGGCTCGTGCACGTGCCGGCCCGCGAATGACGGCGCCGTGGCGCCCTGCAGTGAGGCGACGCCGTCCAGCTGCCCGGGAAAACACACGTGCAGCGCCGCGTCTGGCTGGTCCGCGTGCAGCGCAACGCAGCCGTCGCCGGAGATCTGCAACGGCCTGGACGACGACTGCAACGGCCTGACCGACGAAAACCTGGGCGGCGCGCCTTGCGGCCTCGGCGCCTGCAAGGGCCACATGCGGTGCGTCGGCGGCGTGTCCAGCTGCGACGGCGCCGGCGCGGTGACCGAGACCTGCAACGGCCTGGACGACGACTGCGACGGCGTCACCGACAACGGCTTTGTCACCGGCGGCCTCTACACCGGCGACGCCAACTGCGGGACCTGCGGCAACAGCTGCGACGGCGCGATCGCCAACGGCAGCGCGAGCTGCCAGGTTATCGGCGGCAAGGCGACATGCGCGGCGGCGACCTGCGACCCGGGATTTTGGTCGGCGGTGGCCAAAGACTGCGCGCCCACGGCGATCTTTTCCTGCGCCAGCTGCGCGACATCCGCCAACTGCGGTGGCGACCCGTGCGTCGGCGGTTTTTGCCAGCCGCGGTGCAGCGACGCCGCGCCGTGCCTGTCGGGCTACGCGTGCGAAACGGACGCGACCGGCACGCTCAACACGTGCCAGCCCAAGAGCGGCACGTGCTCGTGCACGCCAGCCAACGGCGGAAGCAGCCAAACGTGCGTGAACAGCAATGCTTTTGGCACATGCGTAGGCAGCCAGATGTGCAACCCGGGCAGCGGCTGGAGCCCATGCTCCGCGGCGACGCCCAAGGCGGAGTTGTGCAATGGCGAGGACGACGACTGCGACGGCGCGACGGATGAGGACGTCGGCGATGGCACCGCGTGCGCCGTGACCAACAAGAACGGCAGCTGCCCCGGCACGTTGAGCTGCGGCGGTGCGTTGGGCGTGAGCTGCAGCGGCAAGCAGCCGATGCCCGACGCCTGCAACGGCCTGGACGACGACTGCGACGGCATCACCGACAACGGCTGGCTGAACCCCGTGACGCTGCAATACGACAAGATGGACGCGTGCGGCGCCTGCGACGTCATCTGCCCGCCTGCGCCGCCCAGCGCGGAGGTCACCTGCACCGGCGCACCCGTGCCTGCGTGCGTGACCGCGTGCGCACCCGGGTGGGTCGACATGGACGGCTCGCTGGCGGACGGCTGCGAGTGCTATTTCCAGTCCAAGATCGACGTGCCCGACGGCGTCGACCAGAACTGCGACGGCGTGGACGGGGACGTGCTCGACGCCATCTTCGTCGCCACGATCGGCTCGGACGCCAACCCCGGCACGCGCCCATACCCGGTCGCCACCATCGTCCACGCGATCGCGTTGGCACAAGCCGCGGGCAAACGCGACGTCTACGTCGGCGGCGGCGTGTACACCGGATCGGTGGACATCGTCGCGGGAATTTCCATCTACGGCGGCTACGCGCCCGACTTCGCCGTGCGCGATCCGGTCAGCTACCAGAGCGCCATCGTCGGCACGGTTCCGCTCAGCGGCGCGACGGCGGCGGTGCGCTGCGACGGCGTGCAAGGCGCGGACCAGATGCCTTCGCGGCTCGACGGCTTTCTGATCATCGGCGCCGACGCCAAAGCGCTGGGCAGCAGCGCGTACGGCGTCTGGTCCAACGGCTGCGATCAGCGGTTTCAGGTCACGTACTGCCAGATCCAATCCGGGGACGGCGCCGCTGGAATTCCGGGCGGCGCGGGCCAAAATGGCGTCCCGGGCGTGAGCGGCGGCGGCGGCGAGGCAGCGCGCGACGTCGGCCACGACGGCTGCACGGTCGCCGATTTCGGCACCGGCGGCAGCGGTGGCACGACGGCGCCCTGCGCTGGCGTAGACGTGAGCGGCGGGGCGGGCGGAACAGCCATCTGTCCGGCGTACGATGAAGACAATCCGCCGCCGCAATGCCCAGTTCCGCCGTACCTGCAGACGCCCTTGCCGGTCGAGCCGGGCGCGCCGGGGCTTGGTGCGGGCGGCGGCGCGGGTGGCGTTTCCGGCGCGGACAGCTACATCGACTCCAACAAGGGCATCGCCACGACCTGCAACAACGCGAAAGCGGGCTGTAATTTGTGCTTTGTCCCGGTCCTGCCGCGCACCGGCGTCGATGGCGGCGACGGCCAGCCTGGCAGCGACGGCGGCGCGGGCGTGGGCGGCAGCTCGGTGGTCGGCAGCGTGAACGGCGGCGTTTGGCAGCCCGGCAACGGCGGCACGGGCGGACCCGGCCCGCCCGGCAGCGGCGGCGGCGGCGGCGGCGCGGCGGGCGGCGTCGAGGTCCACGACTGTGCCACAACCTCGGCGAAATACACCGATATCGGCGGTTCGGGCGGCGGCGGCGGCTCCGGCGGCTGCGGCGGCTCCGGCGGCATGGGCGGCGGCGGTGGCGGCGGCTCTTTCGCAGTGTTCCTCGTCGCGACCGCGACCGGCGGCGTGCCCTTGGTCCTCGGCAACCAGCTATCCGCCGGCTCCGGCGGCGCGGGCGCCTCGGGCGGACCGGCCGGCTCAGGCGGACCCGGCGGCCAAGGCGGCAAGGGCGGCAGCAGCGGCGAAGGTGCGCAGGCGACATTTTGCACCTCGCAGGGCGGCAACGGCGGCGCGGGGGGCAACGCCGGCCACGGCGGCGGCGGCGGCGGCGGCAGCGGAGGGCCGACGGCGCTCCTGGCGCTTGTGAACGTGCCGGCGGTAGCTGCCACGCCGCTGCAGGCGCAGAACCAGCTGAAATCCGTGGGTGCCGGCGGCCCCGGCGGCCCGGGCGGCCCGTCGATCGGCGCGATGGGTCAGCCCGGCGCGACCGGCGTCGCCAGCAAACTGCTGCAGTGGTGAAGGTTCGCGCTGGCGCGCCGCCATCCGGCCCGCTATCCTCGGCCGCCCAGGAGACCGCCCACATGCAAGTTAGCCAAGCCATTTTGACCCGGCGCTCGCACAAACTGTTTCGCGGCACCGCGCTTCCCGATGTGGATCTGCGCCACCTGCTTGAGCTGGCCATTTGGGCGCCGAACCACAAATTCACCGAGCCCTGGCGGTTTACGGTCGTGCCCAAGCGCTCCCTGGACAAGCTGTGGGACGCCGTGCAGGCGGCGGCGGACAGCGACAAGGCGCGCAGCAAGCTCCCGAAATTGAAGGAGATTATCGAGGGTGCGGGCGCGGCGATCGCCGTGCGGCAGGTCCGCTCGCCCGACAACGCGGAACGCGACCGCGAGGACTACGCGGCGTGCGCCATCGCGTGCCAGCACATCCAGTTGGGCGCCTGGGAGCGCGGCTGGGCGTCCTATTGGACCACCAGCCCGGGCTTTGTCGGCGGCAGCCTGGAGGCCTTTTGGCAGACCGCGCCGGGTGAACGCCTGGTGGGCGTGATCTTTTTGGGCGAAGCCGCGCTCGAGATGCCCGCCGTTCGCCACAACCCATCAGACTCATTGGCAGTTTGGCTGTGAGCTACAAGTTTTCGCTGGACCACGTGTGCGCGCAGTCGGGTGCGCGCGCGGCGACGATCGCCACGACGCATGGCCTGATCCAAACGCCGATCTTCATGCCGGTTGGCACCCAGGGCACTGTGAAAGGCGTTTTACCGCGTGATCTCAAAGAGCTAGGCGCGCAGATCATCCTGGCGAACACCTACCACCTGATGCTGCGGCCGGGCGCGGCGCGGATCCAGGCGGCGGGCGGGCTGCACAAGTTCGTTGCCTGGGACCGGCCAATGCTGACGGATTCCGGCGGGTTCCAGGTCTATTCGCTGGCGAAGATGCGCAAGATCACCGACGACGGCGCCGTGTTCCAGAGCCACATCGACGGCGCGCGGCACGTGCTGAACGCCGAGCACGCGATGGCGCTGCAGGAGGCATTTGGCTCGGATATCATGATGGCGTTTGACGAATGTCCGCCGGCGAAGTCCGATGCGCGCGCGATCCAGACGGCGATGCGGCGGACGACGGCGTGGCTGGACCGCTGCCTGCTGGCGCGCAAACGGCACGACGACTGCGCCCTGTACGGCATCGTGCAAGGCGGCGTGGATCTGGCGCTGCGGACGCAGCATGTCGGCGAGATCTGCCAGCGGGATTGCGAAGGCTTCGCGATCGGCGGGCTGTCCGTGGGCGAACCGCTGCCGGAGACCTACGCCGCGTGCGCGCATACGGCCGCGCAGATGCCCGCTGACCGCGCGCGCTACCTGATGGGCGTGGGCACGCCGGAGGACCTCGTGCGCTGCATCGGCTACGGCGTCGACCAGTTTGACTGCGTGCTGCCGAGCCGCAACGCCCGCCACGGCGTCGTCTACACGTGGGACGGCAAATTGGCCATTAAAAACAAGCGGTTTTTCGACGACGACGGTCCGCTCGACCCGCACTGCAGCTGCAGCGTGTGTGGGCAATTCAGCCGCAGCTACATCCGGCATTTGTTCATTGCTGGCGAGCTGTTGGCGGCCACGCTCTTGACCACGCACAATCTGGCGTTCTACTTGCAGCTCGTCACCGCTGCGCGTTCGGCCATCCTGGCCGATCGCTACGGCACCTGGTCCGAGGCGACGCTTGCCCGCCTGGACAGCAAAATGTGGGCAGCATGAGGAATTCGCGATGGCATGGCCCAAAGCCGGTGATTCTGCACACGATTTGACGTTGCCCGATCAGGACGGCAAGCCGGTGACGCTCTCGGCGCTCTGGGCGCAGGGCCCGGTCGTGCTGTATTTCTACCCCAAGGACGAGACCGCGGGCTGCACGGCGGAGGCATGCAGCTTTCGCGACAGCTTTGAAGTGTTTCGCGACGCCGGTGCGCAAGTCGTGGGCGTGAGCCGGGATTCGGTCGCGAGCCACAAGAATTTCGCGGCGCATCACCGGCTGCCGTTCACGCTGCTGGCGGACGTGGACGGCGTGGGCCATCGCGCCTGGGGCGTGCAAAAGCGCCTCGGACTGCTGACAGACCGCGTGACGTTCGTGATCGACAAGAAGGGCACGGTGCGCCACACATTCGCCTCGCACCTGCGGATGGGGGCGCACATCGACGCGTCGCTGGCGGTGGTCAAGCAGCTCAAGCTGGAGGCTTAGGTGGCTGTCTCTGTTGAGGAATTTCAATACCGATACGGCGCGCGGACGTTCGCCGGCTATCTGGCGTGGAACCCGGAGCTGCCGGGCCCGCGGCCGGGCGTCCTGATCGTGCACGAATGGCTGGGGCCGGGCGAAAACGTCAAGCGGCGGGCGCGGATGCTGGCGGAGCTCGGCTTTGTCGGCTTTGCCGCGGACGTGTACGGCGTGGATGTGCGGCCGACCAGCGCGCCGCAAGCTGCGGCGGCGATGGGTGCCGCGCTGGCGGATCGGGTCGAGCTGCGCGGCCGGCTCAACATGGCGCTCTCGGTGCTGCAAGCAGACCGGCGCGTCGATGCGCGGCGCGTGGCGGCGATCGGCTACTGTTTCGGCGGCGGCTGCGCGCTGGAGCTGGCGCGATCGGGCGCTACGCTGAACGGCGTTGTCAGCTTTCACGGCGCGCTCCAAACGACGCTGCCCGCGCAAACCAAGCCGCTCGCCAAGATCCTGGTGCTGCACGGCGCGGAAGACCCGCTGGTGGATCCGGCAAAAGTCTCTGTTTTTATGGATGAAATGCGCGCAGTCCAGGCCGACTGGCAGTTTGTCCACTACGGCAACGCGGTGCACGGCTTCACCAATCCGCAGGCGCACGATCGCGCGGGCGGCCTCTGCTTTGACGCCCTCGCCGACGCCCGCAGCTGGCAGCACATGCAGGGCTTTTTCGCCGAGCTTTTTGCCTGAACGGCACATGCTGACCTGGCTCGAACGCCAAGAATCGTCGGATGGACTTGCCGCATTCCGGACTGGACCGCGCGCGCTTCTGTGGAGGCACGCCGCGGATGACGGAGGCCGGGACGTTGGAATTCGGTCAGTGCGTATGCTTGGCGGCGCGCGACAACCGCTGGCGTTCATTGCCTTTTTGCACCGCCAGAAGCTGCGGCGATTCGGCCTGCGCATGAGCCAAATACGCCTCCGCTTCCAGCTGCGGCGCGATGCGACCGGCCGCCACTTGCGCTTCCAGCCAGCGCTGCAGCTCGCCCAGCCACGGTCCGGGCGCCAGTCCGGTCGCCTGCATGACCACATGGCCCAGCCCTTTGGGCAACGGCGGCACCTTGGCGTCCTCGGCCGCAACCTCGCGAATCCGCTTGAGCAATTCGTCCGCCAAGCTGCGGACTTCGGCGATGCGCCACTGCCGCTTGGTCGTGAAATCGCTGCTGGAAAACGCCAGCACGTCCTCCAGATGCGCGCCCATGTCGCGAATCAGCCGGCGGACCGCAGAATCCGTCCACTCCGCGGCATAGACGTTGGCCCGTGCGTGGTTGGCGATCACGTACACGATGCTATCGCGCAGTTCCGGCGCCAAATGAAAACGCCCGGCCACGCCTTCCATCAAGCTCGCGCCCAGCTCCTCGTGGCGGAAAAAGTGCACCTTGCCCTGCTTGTTGACCGATCGCGTCCAGACCTTGCCGGCGTCGTGCATCAGCGCCGCCCAGCGCACGGCCAGCGATTGCGGACACTTTTCAATCACTTGCAGCGTATGGTCCCAGATGTCCTTGTGGTGAACCGGGCACGACTTGTGGAAGTCGACCATCAGGCAGACCTCCGGCACCATGCGCTGCAACACTTCGCAATCATATAGAAATTGCAAACCGGACCCGGCGTGTTCGCCCAGCAGCACCGCGCCAAACCGCTCCGCCCATGCCGCGCGCGGAACCGACAGCACGTTGCCCGCGTCCCGCCGTGCCAGCCGCAGCAGCTCCTTGTCCGGTGTCAGCCCCGAGCGCGCGGCCAGGACCGCGAGATCCAGCACGCGTTCAGGGCCTTGCGCCATCCACGCACGCGGATCACCCGGCACGCGCAGGCGGAGATCGCGCGCATCCGCCACTTGATTCCACGGGTCGACCGTCTGGCCCCGCGCGTCGAGCGCGAGCGCCCACGCGCGGATCGGCTCGGCCGACAGCAGGACCCCAAGCGCGTGCTCGCCCTCGCCCTCAAGCGATTCGAGCGCAATCGGCGCGTCACCCGCCGCATCACCAATCGCGGCGATCGGCCCCAATACCGCGATCCGCCACGGCGCGAAACGCGGGAGCGCGCGATCGCCCAGGACCGCGCACGCTGCCTCCCCGACGAGCCACGCCTGGCCGCCATGCGCCGTCAGCGCGTGCAGAACTTGCTGCAACCGCTCAATTTGATGTAAATCCTGAGGTTCGATGGCTGCTTCCTTCGGCACATTCACCTGGCTTCTGTGCGGCCAACGGCGCCGACGCTGGGGGTGTAGCGAGCGCACGGCCGACGGTCAAGCGCCTTCGCGAAGTCGATGGACTCCTTGACAATGGCGGACGCGAATGGTAGTAGTTGAACGGGGATCCACGATTCGCGCGCAATGCCCCCCTTGCGAGCGAACAAGTTGGGGACCGTGGTTGCAATCCGCGCTTTGGTGCGGCGAGCTTCGGCCCGGTGGGGCTTGTGATGCTTTAAGGCTTGCAACGCGGTGCTGACTTTGTGAAACTCCCCTTGGGGATCCGAGCCGGATTCTTCGCCTGGGGCCAAAAGGTCTGCGGCGGAAGTCGGCAGGTCTCCGGTCGAGGAGGCTTGGCGCTTCCCGACGCGAGGGGTTCATCGCCCCAGGGCAGGGATTCGCAACGATCCCGGCCGAATTTCTGAGCGAAACCGACACGCGTCGGCTGCTTGGATAGTGTTTTCGCCGACTTGCGGCGGGGATGGCCAGAATCGCCGACAGGAGTCGACGGTTTCGGCAAACAGCGCTGCGTGTTTCCGTCGGTAACCCTACTGGCGGCCAGGCACAGCGCGGTATCAATCGGGCACCGGCGCTTTGCACGCGCAACTGACGAATGCGCACAGGCGTAATGAGAGGGGAGACGATGAAGAAGACGCTTCCGAAGTTGAAGAAGAATGCTGCGGATTTCCTGTCCTCGGAAGAGGGCGCGATCAGCGAGAAGCAGGAGGAGCGCGTCTCGACCTTCCTGACCCTCTCGGGCGGCGACAGCAGCCTGCTTCCGGGCGACGTGAACCTGTCGGCGGAGCACTGTTCGCACGGTTCGCACGGCTCGCACGGCTCGCACGGCAGCCACGGCTCGCATGGCAGCCACGGCTCGCACGGCTCGCACGGCAGCCACGGTTCGCACGGCTCGCACGGTTCGCACGGCTCGCACGGCTCGCACGGCTCCTGGTAAGGTGCCGCCGGGCGCGTTGGGCCGCTCTGCTGCCCCATCGCGTTGTCGGGAAGCTGCCTGACTTGGACGTGCAACGTCAATTGCTCGTGCGATTGCGCCCGCGCGTTTGAGTTGCGTAGCGGGTAGGCTACACCTTGGCACGGGTGCCCGTCTGGCGCTCTGTGGTGCGATCCGTCCAGTTCCGCTCGATGCCGGTCCGTTCAGGACTGCCGAGCCCGTCTTCTCCCTTCCAAGTCAGTCGGCGCCCGCGGTTCTTGACCCTCGCGACACGGCACAATCCCCACAGCAGCGCGCAGGCGTTGCAGCAGGCGCTGGTGCGCGCGGTGCAGTTGATCCTCGGACCAGCGCGCGTTCTGCGCCACTTCCCGCAGCGCCCGGTCCTGCCCGTACACCGCCTGCAGCACGAGGCGCTCGCAGCTCGGCAGTTCGTCGGCGACGCGTTCCACCGTGCGCCAGGCATCGAGCTGCTCGGAAATCGTTGGCCCGGCCTGCAGTTGCGACACTTCGCGCACGGACGCGCACGCCCGCAGGTAGCGCGCTTCTGCCCGCACGGCATCCAGGGCGCGGCCGCGCATGCGCGCATAGGCAAAAGTCGTCAGTCGCGTGCCGCGCCGGGCATCAAAACGCCGCTGACTCTCCAGCAGCCCCAGCGTCGCCTCGCTGGCCAGGTCCAGGCGCTGCGCCGCCGCGCGGTTTTGCCGCACGCCGACCGCCACGGCCATGCGGACCCCGCCCGCGTCGCAGCAGCCAAAAGATGAACCGGAAATGCGCAGTTTCATGTCAAACCTCCACCAGCCCAAGGCACCGCATTGTGCGGTGGTCCAGGCAGAAGCAAAGACCGCACCAGCGGCGCTACTTGTCGACACTCATACATGTTTTCAGCAACTTATCGTGCAATTTGCGATCTGTTGCGCCAAACCGACGTGGTGCCTGCAGGCCCCAGCGCGATCAAGTGCCAGAAACGTTGACGCGCGTCGCGAGAAGATTATTGTCGCCTCTGTGCGTCCTGCGCACCCAAGGAAAGCCATGCGTCACGTGTTTCGCCCCGCGCTCCTCCTGCTGATTGCCGGCGCCACTGCCTGCGGTGCGCGCGAGGAGGCGCCCAAGCGCAAGGGCGCGGATGCGGTCGAGTCTACGGCGGCTCCTGCGGCGGCGGAGGTCAAGCCCGCCGCGGCGCTGTCGCTGGCGCAGATCGCCGCGCAGGTGGCGGCTGAGGCCAAAAAGCTCCACGACGAGGAGCCGGCTCTGCTGGCGAAGCTGCAAAAGTCCGCGGGTCCAGACGCCAAGGTGCTGAAATCGCTGTATGGCGACCCGGCGCCGCGGTTCTACGATCGCGCCGGCCAGCTCGGTGCGGACGGTCAGGCGCTGCTGGAGCTGCTCGGGCAGCTGGAACGGCATGGCCTGGACAAGGCCGGCTACCGGCTGAGCCAGATCGACGCAGCGACGCAAAAAGTCGTGGAAGCGCTGGCGGCGGAGCACGCGACGCAGCTCGGGCTTGAGAAGTCCCCGCACGCGGCGCTGACGGCGGCGGCTGCGGCGGGCTGGCTGCACACGGGTCAGGGCAGCGAGGCGGAGTTGGCGCGCGCAGGCGGCGATCAGCTGGGTGCAGACGGGCTGGCGGCGCTCTCGGGCGCGCTGCCGCAGCTGCTGGCACAAGGGCGGGCGACGCGCGAGGCGATCGAAGCGGCGGACCTGGAGCTGTCGCGGGCGGTGATCCGCTACGTCGTGGATTTTACGCTGGCCAAGCCGGCGCATCCGCTGCTGTACATGTCGCCGGCGGCGATTCGCAAGCTCGCGGAATCACAGGCGGATAAGATCCTGGCGACCCTGGGCGCGGCCAAGGGGCACACGGTCGAAGGGCTCAACGGCCTGTGGCCGAGCCACCCGCAGTACCGGCTGCTGCTGGGCGCATACGACACCTACAAGAAGCTGGCGGACGCGGGTGGCTGGCAACCGCTGCCCAAGCTGGCGACCAAGAAAGTGCAAAAAGGCGAGACAAATCCCTTTATTGGCGCGATGCGCGAGCGGCTGCGGGCGGAAGGCTACGACGCCGGCGCGCCGGGCGATCACTACGATGAGACGCTGCTCGAGGCGGTGAAGACGTTCCAGGCGCGCCATCAGCTGGAGGCGGACGGCGTGGTGGGTAAGCCGACGATCGTGGAGCTGGACGTGCCGGCGGACCAGCGCGTCAAGCAGGTGCAGCTGGCGCTGGAGCGGTACCGCGAGTCGGAGGGCCGCGATCCTGGCGAATTCTACATTTGGGTGAACATCGCGTTCCAGCAGCTGTGGATCTACGACGACGGCCAGATGATCGAGACGCACCGGGTGATCTGCGGCAACAACGACACGGACACGGACCAGCAGACGCAGGTCAAGGGCAAGATCAACCGCACGCGCATGTTCAGTCAGAAGATGACGCGCGTCATCCTGGCGCCGCGCTGGTATCCGACCCAGCGGGTGATCGAGCTGGAAATCGGCCCCAAGATGGCAAAAGATCCGCTGTTCAAGGAAAAAGAGGGCTACATCATGGAAGTGCAGCCCGACGGCAAGGAGGTCGTGTACCAAAAAGCCGGCAAGACCAACCTGCTGGGCGACGTGAAATTTCAGGGGCCCAACAAGTACAACATCTACCTCCACGACACGCCGTTTCGCGAGTTGTTCAAGAAAGTGCGACGCACGTTCAGCCACGGCTGCATCCGCGTGCAAAACCCGGTCGAGCTGGCGGAGCTGATCCTGGGCCGCGACAAAGGGATGAGCCGCCAAGCGATCAAGGACGCGATCGCCGAGAAGGAAGAGGTCGAGGTCAAGCTGCAGACGCCGATCCCGGTGCACATCGACTACGCGAGCGTGCTGGTCGACGACGACGGCCACGTGGAGTTTGGCGCCGACGTCTACGGCTACGACGAAGCGTACTTCGCCGGTGCCCTTCCCGTCGAAGAAGCAAAAGAGTACAAAGCAGCGTCTGCGCGCGGCCTGTAGGATTCACCCGCGGGCCGCACCAGGCGCGGATGGGCCAACCGGCTGTCAGGCTTGAAATCGCGATCTCCGTGCTGGCCGATGGCCGCGTGGTGTTTTGCGATTTGCCGCCGGATTTGGCACAAGTACGCGACGTGCTCGCTGGCGACGTTTCGCCGTGTGGAACCGGATCGACCGCCCGTGCGTCTGAACCCATTGCCGCGGATCCGGCCGGGTCCGACACTGGAGAGTGCCCAGCGTGATGCGTCTTTGTCCCAAGTGCGGCAAGAAATGCGAAGAGGCGCGCTGCCCGGATGATGGCACCGCCACGCTCGTGCTCGCGGCCAATCCGGACAGCCGGCTGGCGGAAGGCACGGAGGTCAACGGCCGCTACCGCATCCGCAACATGATCGGCCAGGGCGGCTTTGGCGCCGTCTACCGCGCGACCAACATCGCCACCGATCAGGACATGGCGATCAAGCTGCTGGCGGTGTCGCTCGACTCCGACGACAGCGACGTGATCCAGCGGTTCTTTGCCGAAGCGCAGGTCACGGCATCACTGAAACACCCGAATACGATTCGCGTTTTCGACTTTGGCCAGACCGAGGGCGGCGCGCTGTACATCGCGATGGAGCTGCTGTCCGGCCGGCCGCTGAACGACGTCCTCAAGCGCCGCGCGGCGGATGGCAAGGTCCTGACCGAGGACGAGACGATCACCATCGGCGTGCAGATCCTGCGCAGCCTGGCGGAGGCCCACCTCGCAAACCTGGTGCACCGCGACTTGAAGCCGCACAACGTGTTCCTGCACGAGGTGGAAGGCGACGATCCGGTGGTGAAAGTGCTGGATTTTGGCATCGCCAAGCGGCTGGGCTCGAACCTGACCGGCACGGGCAAGGCTTTTGGCACGCCGAGCTACATGAGCCCGGAACAGGCGCAGAACCAGCAGCTCGACAACCGCAGCGATTTGTATTCGCTGGCCTGCGTGCTGTTTCAGTGCGTGACAGGCAAGCCGCCGTTTGACGGCGACGACCCGCTGGCCGTGCTGCTCGCGCACGTGACCAAGCCGCCGCCTGACCTGCGGCAATGCGCGGCGACGCCGGTGAGCGAAACGTTCGTGCGCGTGCTGGAAAAAGGTCTCGCCAAGGATCCGAACGACCGGTACGGCTCGGCGATCGAGTTCCGTCAAGCGCTGGAGAGCTGCCGCGGGCGCAACCGGACCGACGTCGCGCGCGCGGCCTCGTCGGCGGCGATCGCGGAGCTGATGCACGGTCTGCCTGCCCCGCCGCCGACGGACCACACCATCGCCTACGGCACGCCCGGTGAGGAGCGCACGACCGCGTTTCCCGGCCTGACACCGCGCGGCGTGACGCCCGCGTCGGGTTCCAAGTCGCGGCCGATTCCGGCGCCGCCGCGCAGCACCGCCGATGCACCCGACGACGCGGAGGAGCCACTGGCGCCACCGCCGGGCAACAAGAAGATCTTTGGGCTGATCGGTGGCGTGGGCGCTGTCGTTATCGCCGGGATCCTGCTTTTTGGCCGCCACGCGCCGCCGCCTGTCGCCGCCGAGGTCAAACCGCCGGTCGAGCCGCCCAAGCTGGTCGTCGCCGTGGAGCCGCCCAAGCCGGAGCCCGCGCCCGAGCCCAAGCCAGAGCCCAAGCCCGCCGAGCCCAAGCCGGTCGAGGCCAAGCCGGAGGCGGTGCAGGTGCAGCTGGACTCCGACCCCGCTGGTGCGACGATCATCGTGGCCGGCGAGACGCTGGGCAAGGCGCCGATGGCGGTCACCGTGCCGCCAGGGGGCCGCGTCAACGCGCTGCTGCGCCTGACGGGTCACCGCGACCTCGAGCTGGAAGTGACCCAAGCGGACGCGCCCGTGAAGACCGCCCGCCTGACGCCAGTGCCGACGACCAAGCCGACCGGCGCAGTTCACAAGCCAAGTGGCGGGAGCGGCACCAAACCCGGCAAGGACGGCTCAAGCTCGCTGGACGAGCGCATTTGAGCTTGCGGACCCCGGTCGAACCGCACAGCTATCCGGTCGCGAAACGACCGGGAGCGCTGTCCGGCTGAATCCGACGCGGACGCGGGCCGCAACGTGGATTGACCAGCTACTTGACGCGAATCCGCACCAAGCAGGTCCGACCGTCCGCGGTACAGACTGGATCCCTGCCGATTTGCGCCCACATCGCCTCGACTGAGCCGCCGGATGCGGGCGTCACCAGCATCTGGTCCATCGAGAACGCCGCACCAAAATTGACGCCTTGCAGCGGCGGATGCAGTTGCCGCAGCGCCGTCGCCAGCGCGTTGCCGCCCAGATGGCCCGGCAGGATGCCCGTGGCGACCGGTTTGCGATACAGCAAGCCCATGTCGGCCGGTCGGAGCACCGCGGGCTGCGCGCCCAGCGACGTCGCCATGATGCCGGGCAGGTGCGCGAGCAGGTTGCGGCGATCGGGCGCGGCGAGCCGCTGGTCGGCCAAAAACGCCAGCAATGTCGCGATCGCCAGCACGACGCCGCCCGCGCGCACGCCCGGGGAGCCGCGCGCCCACAGCTCGCGCGCGACGTCCACCGCGAGGACCGCCGCCAGCAGGATCAGGCCCGGCGCGAGAAGCGCCACGCCATCGACCAGGCCCGGGGTCGGTAGACCCAGCCAAACGAGCGCGAGCGCGGTACCAAAAACCACGGCGCTCGGCAGCGCGGTCGGGTCGCTCGGCCGGCGGATCGCACCCACCGCCGCCGCGCAGGCGAGCACCAGCACCGGCGTCGTGATTTGGCCGGCGAAAACGACGAGCGGGCCCAGCAGCGGCCAGTCCGCCACGCCGCCGAGCAATGGCGCCACCGTGGGCGCGCGCCACTCGGCGATCTGCCGGGTCCACGCCAGCTTGAGGCCACCCGCGCCATAAGTCGCCGCCACGATGCCGGCGGCCAGCGCGAAGCCCGCCAGATTGGGCACCGTCACCGCGTGCGGCCACAGGCCTTCGTGCGGCTCGACGCCAGCCAGCGGCTCCACGCCGCGCCGCAGCGGCAGGATCAGCACAGCCAGGAGTGCGACGACCGCGAGCGGCAGCCCCAGCGGATGCAGCAGCACGAGGCACGCCAGCGCCACGCCAAGCAGCACCGCCGAGAGCAGCGGCCGCGCCCAAGCAATCAGGCCCGCCAGCACGGCCAACAGCAGCGCGGCGGCCAAAGGCGCCTCCGCACCCACGGTCGTCAGCAGCCCGCGCGACAGTGGCCAGAGCAGGAACAGGCCCACCGCGGCGATCGCGGCGGTCAACCCGCGCAGCTGCCATGCCACCAGGAGCACCGTCGCCAGCAAGCCCCCCGCGGCCGCAAATTGCCAGACCGAGACGGCTTGCCCCAGCGACAGGCCGACCGCCGCACTCTTGCGCCACAGCAGGGCCACCAACCCGACGTCGGGCACGCCCCCGGGACGCGCCACGCCGTCCAGCCACGACGCGGCCGACGCCGCCCAATCCAGTCCACGCACTTGCAGCACGCCGGCCAGCCCCAGGCACAGACCGATGGCCAGAAACCGCCCCGACGGGGCCAGCCAGCGCGGGGACCGGGGCGACGGCCGCGGCGCCTCAGGCGGCTCTGGCGGCTTTGCCGCAGAGGCAAGGTCAATCGTGGCGATCGAATCAGAGTTCATGGCGTGGGCCTGCCGATCTGGTCGTGCTTTGCCGGCGGCGTGCGCGCCAGCGGCTTGTCGATCGGCGTCTGCTCACCCGGCGCCCGGCGCTTGCCGGTCATCAGCACTTCGGCGCACGCCAGCCGCCAGTCGTTGTCCCCGGCCGAGATCTCCAACCGCAGCTCGCCGCGCATGCGACCGTTGGGCAAATCCACATCGAGATCCGGGTGATCGCGGCCGTCCATCGCCGTCAGCGTGCCGACCGACTGGCCCGCGGCGAAGATCTGCAGGCGCGTGGCCTGACCGCTCGCGACGTCGTCCAGCAGCCGGAGGCGCGCTTCCAAGTGGTCGCCGATGTTCAGCTCCGGCCACTTCACGATCGTCATCGCGTTGCCGGCGTGCGGGTGCAGCCAAAGACAATGAATCGGCTTGCCCGCGGCCAGACCGGCGTACGGACCAACAAACGCGAAATCCTGCGCGCCGCAATGCCAGCGACCGTCGCCTGGCTGCCACGTGCAGGGCTGCTCCGCGCTGCCTGGCTTGCGCACGGACACGACCGCCGTGGACAGGTGTTCTTCCGCGCGAAAGGTCGCGTCGGGCGCGTTTTGCGCGTCGGCGGGCGCACGCAGGGACAGCCACAGCGCGGCGATCGCCGCAGACAGCGCCAGGATCGTCCACAGGCCGATCGGCGTCGTCGACGCAGCTTGCGGCGGCGCGGCGCGATCGCGAAGTTCCAGACGGGTCCAGGCCATGTGCCTCCGACGAGGTGATCGCCGCTGTGTAGCCGTCTGAGTAGCGCAGCGGACCGTTCTGCGCAAGGGTTGCCGCTGGATCCGCGGGCGGTTGCGCGGCAGCGGGTTTGACACGGCCCCCCGGGCGCCGTATCTTGTCATGGCCCTCAGGGTGACCGCGTGGGGTTGTGGTTCAGCGCGTGGCTATGGAGCCATGACTGCGGACCGGCGACCTGCTGTGCTGTCTGGAACGAGCGACGATGTCTGAAACGAGGTGCTGAGCGCTCTGTGATGAGCCGCGACGCGCCTCCAGGACGAGCCGAGCTGTCTGGAACATGCAGAGCATCCCCGCAAAGGTCACCTGAGCGTGAAGCGTCGCCGTTGGCCGCTGCTGAGGCAGCGATCTGGAGGCGGTGCGACGCGCGGGCGCTGCCGGTTCAAAGTGGACCAGCGCGCCAACCGGCCCGTGTGTGCGGCTTCCTCGCAGGAGCGTGCGCCCACGGATGAGGCACGGACGACTGAGCAGGTTGCCTTTTGCGGGCAGCCGACCGACCGCCAGCGCTGGCAAGCTTGCACGCGTTTGGCACCTGCGGAGGAGTTCCGGCTGCACGGAGAGCCGATGGCACATGAAGTTTGGCCCGCGTGGAGTACGCCGCCCTTTGTGACCGTCATTTTCCGTTGCCAGGCTGAACTCGCCGCAAGAGCGTAGAGCGACTTCGCGATGTTTCGAACGACCACTGCAACTTCGGTAACCCGCGCCCCCGCATCTGGCGGTTGGGCGTGGCGCCGAGCCGATTGCCGATCAGACCATATGCGTCGATCGACGCGATCGCGCTTTTCTGCAGTGCTATCCAGCACATCCCGCTCCTGCGTTTCAGCCTCTGCTTTGTCGTTCCTGCCGATGCAACCCCAGTCCTCCGGTCGCGCTGGCTAGAAAAGCCGCGAGTCGCGCCGAGTTGGACTGATCGCGCTGTCATTCGCCGGGCTCTTGCCTGCGTGAACGGCCGCATCGGAGTGTGAGAAAATGGCTACATCAACGACGGGTTCCGTCACCAAGCGGATGCTCATCAGCGTCGATCGCGACGAGGCCCGCGCCGCGGTCGTGGAAGACGACCAGCTCGTCCATCTGGAAATCGAGCCGGCAAACCGCAACACCTGCAAGGGCAACATCTACCGCGCCGTGGTGGCGCGCGTGGAGCCCTCGCTGCAGTCGGCGTTTGTCGATTTTGGCAACGACAAGCAGGGCTTTCTGCCGGTCGGCGAGATTCACCCCAAGCTGCGCGGCGGCAACCACGACAAGCGCGCGGCGATTCAGGATTTGCTGAAGGCCCGCACGGAAATCATGGTGCAGGTCGTGCGCGACGAAATCGGCCAGAAGGGCGCGACGCTGTCGACGTTCATCAGCCTGCCGGGCCGCTATCTGGTGCTGATTCCGGAGAGCGACAACGAAAAGGCTGGAGTATCGCGGAAGTTGAGCGATGAGGCGCGAGATCGCGTCAAGAAGCTGACCGAGACGATGAAGGTGCCGGAAGGCTTTGGCCTGATCGTGCGGACGGCGGGCGACACCGCGACTGAGCTGGAATTGGTCAAGGATTTGACGTACTTGACGCGGCAGTGGGAGCACATCACCGCCAAGTACGACGAAGGCAAGGGCCCGCAACTGCTGTACGCCGAACGCAGCCTGCCGGTGCGCTTTGTGCGCGACTATTTCACCAAGGACATTGAGGAAGTCGTCATCGACGACGACGCCACGTTGCACGAAGTGGGTGAATTCCTGCAGGTTTTGATGCCGCGCGGCCTGGCTGCGGTGGTGCGTTACGCCGGCGACATGCCGCTGTTTGCGCGGTACGGCGTGGAAGGCAAGGTCGAGGACGTGTTCGCGCGCCAGGTGTTCCTGCCGTCGGGCGGCTCGATCGTGATTGACCAGACCGAAGCGATGGTGGCGATCGACGTCAACTCTGGACGCATGAAGGAGAAAGACATCGAGGAAACGGCGCGCGCGACCAACATCGAGGCGGCGCAGGAGATTGCCCGGCAGATGATTCTGCGCGACATGGGCGGCCTGATCGTCATCGATTTCATCGACATGCGCGAAAAGAAGTACGTTCGCGAGGTGGAGCTGGCGATCAAGGACGCGTTCAAGAACGACAAGGCGCGAACAAAACTCGGGCATATCAGCGAGTTCGGCTTGCTGGAGATGTCGCGGCAGCGCATCAAGTCGTCGGTGAACAAGGGCACGTTTGACAGCTGCCCGCACTGCAGCGGCATCGGCCGGATTCGCTCGATGGAGAGCGTCGGCGCGTCCGTGCTGCGGCGCATCTACGACACGGTCGCCAAGAAGGACACGACCACGCAAAAGCGCGTGCGCGCCGTCATGGCGATGGTGCCACCCGCGGCCGCGCGTTACCTGCTGAATTCACGGCGCCATGAGCTGTACGTGCTGGAAAAACAGTACCACCTGACGATTGAGATCGTGCCGGTGGACGGGCTGTGCGCGTCGCAGGTCGTGCTGGAGCATCTGGAGGAAATCCCGGCGGAGACGTCCGACGAGCGCGTGGATCGCCAGCGGCTGCTGCGCGTGACGCAGGAGCTCGACCTGGTGCGCAACCAGCTGATCAAGCGGGAAGAAGCGCGGGTGACGCTGGAGACGACGGCGGCGCGGCGATCGGCGAAGGTCGACTACGCGGACATCTACGCGAAGGTGCGCGAGACGACGGGCCCGGCGGAAGCGGCGGAGAAGTCCAAGCTCGAAGCGGCCCAGAAGGCGGCCGAGCAGCCGCGCGCGCAGGTCGTGGACGACGAGGAGACCTGGCTGGAAGAAACGCCAGCGCCGAAGTCGTTCTGGTCCGAGTTGAAGAGCTTCTTTGGCTTGGCTGAACCGACGCCGCCGCCGCAGCGCGCCAAGGTGACCAAGCCGGTTGCCGCGACGCCCGCGCTGGCGCCCACGCCGACCGAGAGCCGGCGGCCGCCGCGCGAACAACGCGACCACCGGGATCACCGCGAGCATCGCGAACCGCGGCCCGTGCCGCACGCGGACGCGGCCAGCTTGCCCACCGAGAGCCGGGACGGTCCGCGCGACCAGGATCGCGAGCGCGATCGCGATGGCCGGCGTCGCCGTCGGGGTCGCGGCGATCGGCCGGAAGGCCAGCGCGCGGAAGGTCAGCGCAACGACAGCCTGCGTCCGGAAGGCCAGCGGCCGCAGGGCCTGAGCCAGGAGACGCCGGCGCCGGCGGAGCCGCGTGAAGATGAGGAAGCGCTGACTGTGGCGACGGAAAGCCAGATCGCTGCGGCCGCGCCGGCGGTGGCCCTGGGTGCGGACGGTCAAGCGCCGCGCGAGGGCGCGCCGCGCCGTCGCCGTCGCCGTCGCCGTTCGGGTCGGGATGCGGCGGGCAACCAGCTGCCGCAAAATGAGGATGGCACGCCGGGCGACGAGGGCGACGACGGCCTGGACGCGGGTGGCGAGGAGCTGGGCAGCGACGACACCATGAGCGCGCAGCAGGATGACGGCGAGGAGCCGGGGGTCGAGACGGCGCAAGCGGAAGTCGCGGCTGCTGAGCCCGCGCCGGAAGCGGCCGAGGCCAAAGTGGCCCAAGCTGTGGCAGCGGAGCCGGCTGAAGAAGCCGTGGACGTTTCCGCGGCCATTGCCGAAGAGATCGCGCGTTTGCGCGACGCCGCGGGCACACCTGCGCCTGCGCCCGAGCCCACGCCTGCTGTCGAACCGCCGTCGGCCAAGAACCGCTTCGTGGTCGATTTGCGATCCGGTCGCTAGTGGCGCGAACCCAAGGTTCGATCCACTAGCTGGCCGCGGCTGCGGCCAGGCAGACGCGTGAAACGCCGCGAATTCACTTCGCGAAGTTCTTGCGCGGCTGGAACAAAAACCAAAAGCTGGTGGGGTGAATTCCAGATTCACCCCGCTAGCCGACCCGAGAGGCTGCAATGGCCGTTGCGGATCCGCACGCTGCACCGCCGCACGTTTCAGCACCACCGGACGCCGATGCGCCGGTGGTGCTGATTGTCGACGACGATGCGGCGAATCTCCAGAGCGTGCAGAAAATCCTGCAGCGCGAAGGCTGGCCGACGCTCGCGGTGTCGGACGGCCGGGAGGCGCTGGCGGCCCTGCGGCGCGAGCGCGTCGCGGTGCTGGTGACGGACCTGATGATGCCGGGCGTCGACGGCTTGGAGCTGCTGCGGGCTGTGCAGCGGACCACGCCATCGACGGCGGTCGTGGTCATGACCGCCTATGGCACGGTGGAAACCGCCGTGGAATCGATGAAAGCGGGCGCCTACGACTTTGTCACCAAGCCGCTGCGGCGCGCGGAACTGGTCCGTTCCGTCGGGCGCGCGCTGGAGCGATCCCGGCTGCATTGGGAAAACACGGCGCTGCGCGAGGAGCTGGCGCTGGCCGGGCAACGGCGTGATATCGTTGGTCATAGCCCGATCGTGCGCCGTGCGATTGACCTGCTGGGCCAGGTGGCGCCGGCGCGGACGACGGTGCTGCTGCAAGGCGAAAGTGGCACCGGCAAAGAGGTTTTTGCCCGCGCGTTGCACCGGTTGAGCGGCAGGACCGGTGCGTTTGTCGCCGTGAACTGTGCGGCAATTCCAGAATCGCTTGTGGAATCAGAGCTTTTTGGCCACGAGCGCGGCGCCTTCACCGGCGCGATTGCGCGCACGGATGGCAAGTTTCAGCAGGCGGATACCGGGACGCTGCTGCTGGACGAGGTCGGCGAGCTGCCGCTGGGCATGCAGGCCAAGCTGCTGCGGGCGCTGCAGGAATCGGAGGTCCAGCGTGTGGGTTCGGCGCAGGCGCAGCGCGTGGACGTGCGCGTGGTGGCGGCGACCAACCGCGACCTGGAGGCGGAAGTGCGCGCCGGGCGGTTCCGGGCGGACCTGTTCTACCGGCTGCACGTCATTGCCATTGAGCTGCCGCCTTTGCGCGCCCGCGGCGAGGACATTCCGGGCCTGGCGATGCATTTCCTGCGGCGTTTCGCCAGCCAGAACGGCAAGGCCGTGACCGCGATCGCGTCCGACGCCATGGCCGCGCTGCAGGCCTGGACCTGGCCCGGCAACGTGCGCGAGCTGGAAAATGCCATGGAGCGCGCCGTCGTGCTGGCACGCAGTGAGCTGATTACCTTGGCGGAATTGCCGGAGCGCATCGCGCGCGTGGACGTGGAAGGCCCCAGCCGGGTGTTGCACATCGCCGTCGGCACGCCGCTGGAGGAGGTCGAGCGGCTGCTGATCACCGAGACGCTGCGGCTGACGGGCGGCGACAAGCGCCGGGCGGCCGGGCTGCTGGGCATGGCGGTGCGGACGCTATACCGGCGCCTGGATGAATTTGGCGAGACGCGCGCGGACGATGAACCTTCTGACGACTCGATGGAGCCCTAGACATGCTGACCGATTTCCGACATCAAGCACTTTGGGTCAGACCTGACGCAGTTCGAGCTGGGACCGCTTGCGTGCACCCGCGCTGGCACGCCACGGGTCGGGGACGGACGATCGTGAACTTTGGTCGGAGTGCATGATGCGACACACGCCCCGACAGGTTCAACTCCCGATTGCGCAAGGCGTTGGCCCGTGGCTGGACCACCTGGGCCGGCCGCTGCGCCACGCGTTGGTGCCGTCGGCCGAAGCGCGGGCGGAACCGGTGGTGCTGGCCGCTCTGGACGAGGCGCTGCGGTTCGCCGACGCCAGCCGGATCGCCGCCGAAATCATCGACTGGCACGCGCGTGGGCGACGGTCGGACGTGCTCGCGGGCGCGCTGGGTGCGTGGGTGGCGAACCGGCCAGGTGGGCTGCTGGACCCGGCGTGGCTGGCGCTGGCGGACGCGCTGCGGACCGCGAGCGATTTTGACCCCGCGCGCGCGGCGCTGCCGTGGCTTGTGGCGGCGACGCTGGTGGGTGAACGGCTGGGCGGGCGGCCGCTGCTGCATCCGGCGACGGCGGCGGGCGCGGGCACCCAAGCCGAGCTGGCCGCGCACGTGGCGGCGCGCGATGCCGGCGCAGCAGAATCGAGCGTGGCAGCGGCGATCGCCGCGGGTCGGCCGCTGGCGGAAGTGGAACGCGGCCTCCTGACGCTGGCCGCCCTGTATCCCGGCGACGGCGGCGTGACGGTCCTGGCGGTCACGCGGCTGGCGGATCTGCGCGCAGCGGCTGGCGAATCGGCGGTGGCAGCGATCCTGCCGCGTTTTGCCCGCGCGCTTGCGGAACGGCCCGAAGCGCTGGCCTACACGCAGCAGCATCCGGGGCGGATCGCCGCGGTGGCTTCGCGTTTTGCCGCGATGGCAGCGGCGGAAAGTGCTGAGAAAGGCAAGGCTTTTGCTGAGCCGAAATTTCGCCCGCACGTGCTTGACGGCAAGGGCGACGCGCCGTACCGCGCGTCGGTCAAGGCCCTGGAATTCGGCGTGCCGCACGAGATTCTGGCGCAGTCGCTGTCGCTTGCGGCGTCGGAGCGGCTGCTGCGGTTCGATCCGCGCTGGCAAGTCGACGAGACCGTGGCCGAAGACCGCGCCGACGCGATGCAGTTGCTGCTGCTGACTTCCGCGGTCCGGCGGCTGCGGGCCGATTTGACGGCCGAGCAGTGGCTGCCGCTGTACCTGTTCGCCGTCGGCTTGGTACACGCGTCGGCGCCCTTGGACGCGCCTGAACGCGATCGCGTGGCCCTGCCGGAGCCGGCGCAGCTGCACCAAACGTGGGATCATGGCCCGGAGATCGCCAAAATTGTCGCGGCCCTGCACAAACAGGACGGCGAGCGGGCCATCGCGGTCCTGCGCGCGTATTTTCTGCTGGCGCTGCCCGAACAGCCGCTGTGTGCGCAGCTGCTGGAAGCGGCGCTCACCGACGTCGCGCCGCTGCCGGTGGACGCCGCGCGGGCGATTGCGCTGATGACGGCCGCTGTGGACGAATTCCAAGCGCTGGCCGCGCATCCGCACCGGGAAACGCCGCTGTGCGCCGCACTGCGCGCGCTGTCGGCGGCACCGGCGAACCGGCGAACGGCAGCGTTGGGCTCGTTGGCAATCGATGCCCGCACGGGCGCGCTGGCGCCGCGGCACCTGGTGGAAGCCGGGCCCGCGTTGGGCTAGCGCAAGAATCCAGCGATGCACCACGCGCGGCCGCCAAGTGCGCTTGCGCGATGCACCTTTGTGCGCCTATACTCCCGCGCCCGTTCGGCGAAGCACTCTTGTGGAAGTCCTGCTGCCGCCACGACACCAACCCTTTGGACTGGCTCCAAGAAGAGGCTGACATGTTCAAGAATCGCTGGAATTCCGCGGTGATCGCGGTGATGACGACCTCTGCGCTGCTGACCGCGGCTGGCTGCAAGAAAGAGGAAGCCAAGAAGGCTCCTGCCGCGACGACCGCAACGGGCGAGAAAGCTGGCGAGACGCCCGCCGCCCCGCCGCCGCCGCCGGAACTGCCGGACGTGGAGCTTGTCGCCGGTGACGGTGTGGTCGGCTGGGTGTCGCTGGCGAGCTACGACGCGGCGCTCAACGCGGCCGACGCGCTGGCGGGTAAGCTGCAGCTGACGGCGCCGGGCGGGTCGGTCAAGGCGATTGTCACGGAAAACCTGACGACCATCCTCGCGGCCTACGGCGTGACGGGCACGGAATGGCTGGACAAATCCAAGCCAATTCACTTGGGTTATCAGGATGAAGCGACGCCAGCCGCGGCGCCTGGCGCGGTCGCGACGCCGCCAAACCCGGCGCTGGGGACGTTCATCGTGCTGCATGTGACCGACAAGGCCAAGGCCATCGGCGCGCTGGCGGCAGCGAAAAAAGGCGCGGAGGCGGAGGGCCACGAGGCGGTCCTCGACGTGCAAGGCAACAAAATCTATGTCGATTTTCTTGGCGACAAGACAATGGTCCTGACGCCCAAGGACCGCTTTGCCAAGGTCAAGGGCTTCATCGAGCGCCTGGACAAGATCACGGTGCCGGGCAGCGTCTATCTGGGCATTTCGGTTGAGGATTTGACCAAGACGCGCGGCAAGGAAATCGAGCAGATCCTCGCGATGGTGGAACAGGGCGCGGCGCCGGGCATGCCCCCGCAGCCGGCTGGCCAGGCGCAGCTGTTTGCAGGCTACGCCAAGAAGCTGCGCGCGCTGACGACGGACCTGTCGCGGCTGGAGATCGTCGTGAACGCCGATGCGGACCTGACCAAGGCGGAATTCCGCCTGACGGCCAAAGAAGGCACCAAGCTGCAAAAGCAGTTCGCGAGCACCAAGAACCACACGCCGGGCGCGATCGCCAACCTGCTGCCGGCGTCGAGCTGGCTGAGCCTGTCGTTCAACATGGACCCGGCGTCGCAGCTGGAGAACCTGGACGAGAACGTGGCGATGTTGAAGGACGTGCTGAAGATGGACGACGCGACCTACAAGGCGTTTCTGGCGGACGTGACCGCGGTGGCCAAGCTGGAAGACGGCCTGAGCGCGTTCGCGTTGTACCAGGATGGCGCGTCGCCGCTGGGCTTGCTGATCGGCGTGGGCACGACCGATGGCCCGCAGGCGCTGACGCTGACCAAGAAGATCATCTCCGGCTTGGCGACCAAGCTGATTGCCGACCAGGAAGCGGCGGAGAAAGCGGCGCCGGGCGGTGCGGACAAGCCGGCGGATCCGCAGATGGCGATCGTCAAGAAGGCCGTGGCGGACATGAAGCTGGAGCCGATTGTTCAGGCGTACGGCCCGATGCTGAAGGAAAAAGGCCTGACGCTGACGCTGGGCACGGCGCACGACGGCGGCTCGGATTGTGACACGCTGGACCTGGCGTTTGACTGGTCCAAGCTGGCGCAGGGCGACGAATCGACGACGGCCAAGGCGCTGGCGGGCGACAAGACTGCGCTGGTGCTGTGCACGAGCAAAACCAAGCTGGCGTTCGCGGCGGGCCCGGGCGCGCTGGAACAGGGCAAGCGCTTCGCTGGTGGCAAGGTCGGCGGGCTGGCCGATGCACCGGTGTACAAGTCGGCGACTGCGCCGGTCTCAACCGCGTGGGGCGTCATGTACGCGAACCCGGGCGTCGCGCTGGCCGCGTTCAAGCCGGCGTTCCCGCAGGTTCCGACGCTGCCGACCGATCGCGCCGTCGTCGCCGCTTGCCAAAACCGCGCCAAGTCATGGGGTTGCGAGCTGGACGTCCCGGTCGCGCTGATCGCTGCTGCCAAGGCTGCGCTGGCGCCCGCGCCGGTGGCTGCTCCGGTCGCGCCGGCACCCGCCCCGCTCGGCGCTCCAGCCGCGCCCGCCGGCAAATAACCACCGGCTTCCGTCCGCCGCGCAAAACCGCTAGGCTCTGGTGCACCGCGTTGCGCGGCTATGGAAGTTACAGCCATGGTGTTGTCCGCTCATTCTCGCGCGCGGCTCGCGCTTTTTGCCCTCGCGTGCGCGGCGGCTGCGTGTGGCCAGGCCGCGGCCAAGGCTACCGACGGTGCAGCGGATGCCGCAGCCGATGCCGCGACCCCGGCTGACGATGCGGATGCCGCCAGCGATGCCTTGACCGATACCGCGGTCGACAGTGCCGCGGACGCCAGTCCCATCGCCGACGTTCCGGGAACCGACGCCACCGCTGATGCCGCAACGGATGCGGACGCTGTGACCGCGGACGCCGCCGAGGTCGTGAGCTGCACGCCCGGCACGCAGACCTGCCAGGGCATCAAGCTCGCGACGTGCCTGGGCGGCGGCGATGGCTATTCGTTTTCCAACTGCTTTCCCGGCTCCGCGTGCTCGGGCGGCGCGTGCAAGCCGGTCGGCGCGAACCTGATCATCGCATTTGACACGTCCGGCTCCATGTCCACCGACATCGCGACCAAAGCCGGCGTCGCCAACTGCCCAAACGGCTACGCCCCCTGGCCGATGTGCGAGTACAACGCCACGAAATTTCCCAATGGCTGCACGCGCATCGGCGTATCCAAGGTGATATTCAAGAAGGCGCTGGCCAAGCTGGACGACCAGGTCACGCACCTGGCGCTGTTCAAGTTCCCGCAGTCGGTCAGCCCCTGCAGCGATTGCTCCTGCGACAGCGGCGGATACTCGGGCCTGGACACCATCGACGGCGACGGCAATGAGCAGGGCGTCAACGCCAACACCGCGTGGTATAAGAACAATTTTGGCCAGGTCCTCTGCGTGCCGTACCCGGCGGTCAGCGGTTTCACCAGCAAAGCGGCGATCGGCAAGTGGATGGACGGCACGGAGAACCAGCCGAGCGACCCGGAGCTGCGCGCGGACGGCGGCACGCCGATTGGCAAGACGCTGTTCTACGTCGGCGAATACCTGCGCAATAGCGTGATCGTCGACGGCAAGCCGTGCACCGTTGACGCCAACTGCGGCAGCGTGAACTACATCTGCCAAGGCGGCAGCTGCGTCGACCCGGCGCGCTCCTGCCGCGACACCGTCGTCGTGCTCTTCACCGACGGCGGCGAGGAAACGACCAACGAATATTTTGGCCCGTGGGTCCAAGCCAAACGCCTCTCGACCGGCCTGGGCTGCGTCACCGACGCCGACTGCGTCAACGGCGCGACCTGCCAGCAGGTCCTGCAATGCACCTCCAC
Source organism: uncultured Myxococcales bacterium (assembly GCA_903929795.1). Classification (GTDB taxonomy): domain Bacteria; phylum Myxococcota_A; class UBA9042; order UBA9042; family UBA9042; genus CAIYBN01. The sequence goes on from CAIYWC010000091.1 coordinate 129,011, forward strand.
CGGCAGCGGCTGGACCGGCTCGACGGACCCCGTCGACGACAAACCGTGCGCCATCGACGGCGACTGCGGCAAGGGCGGCAAGTGCGCGAGCCACCAGCAGTGCCAGGCCAAGGCCGACCCGACCGGCTTGCCCTACTTCTGCAGCGACGGCGCCGCGCCGTGCGACCCGCTGGTATCCGCGCACTGCACGTCGAGCGCCGCGAAGGTCTGCAAGCCCGACCCGACGTCCGGCCTGTACTGCGACGCCTACTGCGTGCGCGATCCGCGCCCCGGCATCTCCGCCACAGCGATCGGCACCAGCAACAACGTCCTCCGCTCGCCCGACGGGAAGCCTTTTGGCGTGCGCCTGTACATCGTCGACATCGGGTCGGTGGACGACGCGGACATCATCAACTCCTGGCGCCTGGCCATGAGCGGTGGCGGCCACTTGCTCGGCGTGGACGCGAGCGATCCGGCGGCGTTCCTGGGCGTGCTGGACAAGGCGTTCGACTGGAAGAACCAAAAAGTCTGCGGCGTCCAATAGGTGCGGCGATGACGACGGCGCAACTGCCGAATCTGCTTGCAATTTCCGACCGTCACTTGGCGAGCGATCGCTTTGACCAGTACCGCCACTATCCCGCGCTGCCGGCGGATCCACCGCTGTGGCAGGCGTATTGGCGGACGCGTCTGGCGCAGCTCGCGGCGGACACGCAGGTCCAGTTCCTGGCGACGGACGCGGCGATCGTCGCGCTGCGCGATTCCACCTGGGACCGCAGCCATTTTGGCTTTGGCATGGCGACGCTGCACGTGCTGCTGTCGGCGGACGTGCCTGATATCCATCAGCATATGGCCCAGCTGCTGCTGCAAAGCCGCCAGCGGCTGCGCGACCAGGGCGTGCGGTTTGTCTCGACGCGCGTCAACGGCGATCATCTGGCCGTGCTGCACGCGCTGGAGGACGTCGGGTTTCGCTACATGGACGACGTGATTTGGCCCGTCGCGGCGCTGGCGCCCGTGCCCGAGGCGGTGGATCCGCGCGTGCGGCTGATGACCGATGCCGACCTGCCGCGCGTCGTCGCCTTGGCGCAGCGCTGGGCCTATCCGCGCGGTCACTTGTACTGCAACAGCGGATTTTCCAAGGAACATGTCGATTCGATGTACGGCAAATGGCTGCGCACGGCCTGGCAGAACGGGACGCCGATCGCGGTGATCGAGGACGCCGGCGAGGTGCAGGGCTTCTTTCAGTTCAGCGTCGAGCCGCCCGAGCAGGCGCCGCTGGGCCACCGCTATGGCCACATGCGGCTGTTGGTGCTGAACGGCGAACTGCGCGGCCGCGGCCTTGGCCAGGCGCTGTTCGTCGGCGCCATGGGGCTGATGCGCCAGATGGGGGCGACGCACGTGGACTCAGGCTATTCGACAAAAAATCATGTTTCCGCACGGTTGCATGCCAAGAATGGCTTTGCCTCGACGCACGAGGAAGTGACGCTACACCTGTGGCTGAGCTGAGAGCTTCCGCAGGCTTGTCTTGGCAAGCGCTCCCAAGCCGCAGCTGCGGCTTGGCAAACGGGTGAAACTGCACGTCTTCACTTCGCGCGGTCCTTGCCCGTTTGGCCCAAGCTTCGAGGTCAGCGACCGGCGGCGACGGCGCCGGTAAAGAACGCGTCTTCGCCGGCATCGGCGGCCGCGAGCTTGGGCGCGCGGGGTCCGCAGACCTGATCGACCGCCGTCTGAGCCGCCGGCGCCAGCACGCGCCACTGGTCTGGGTGCCGCGTCCGCACGCGGACTTCCACGACACCGAACGCATCGACAAGCTGGCTCGCGGCGATGCCTACGGCCCAGCCCGCGCGGCGCGCCAGAAGCTTTGTCTCCTGCGGAGATTCCGATTGAAATCCAGAGAGATGTGAGTCCATCAGCGTCTGCCAGTCGATCGCGCTTGGCGCCTCCAGCGAGAGGTCGATGTCGCGGGCCAGCTCCTGCAGCGCCGTCTCGCTCGCGTACGCGTGCACGCAACCGCGGGCGCCGCATGAACATTTCAAGCCATCGGCGCGAACGCTCAGGTGCCCGAGGTCCAACCGCAACGGGTCAAAGGCCCGGCCTGCGCAGATCACGCCGCCGGCCGCCGTCACGTCGAGGGCAAACACCGCCAGCGGTCCAGCCACGGGCGCCCGCAGCGACTCGCCCCACGCCAGCGCCGCGCCGTACGGCAGCCACCAGGTCGGCAGCCCGGCGCGCGCGCCAACGTCCGCCAACAGCGCGGCAAAAGGCTGCGCGTCGGCAACGCCCAGTCGGTCGCGATGGCGCCAAATCCCGGCAATGCCCGCGACGACGCCCGGCGCACGCCCCCGCAGCACCGCCACGCCATCGGCGAGCACATCGGCGTGAACGTCAGGCCCATGCTCCAGCCGCCGCAGGTCGATCACACGGTCGCGCTGCACCGTCGCCAGCACCGTGCGCCCCGCGCGGACGTCCATCGCGACGTGGAGCGGTTCAGTCACGCTGTGCCTCCGCCAGCCGATCCGTCCAGTTCGTCAGGCACAGCAGCGCCCACAGCGGCTTGCGGTGATCCGCGCGCCCGTCCAGGTGCTCGCGCACCAGCTGCTGCACGCCGACGGCGTTCAGGTACGGCAGCCGTTCCAGCCGCGCCGGCGCCAGTGCATCGGTCAGGAAACCGCGCAGGGGCCCGCGCAGCCACTGGCCAATCGGCACGGCAAAACCGCGCTTGGGCCGCCGTACGATCTCGGCCGGCAGCTGCTTTTCGGCCAGGATCCGCAGAATCCGCTTGGTCTCGCGGCCGCGCAGCTTCAGGCGGGTCGGCAGCGCACGGGCCAGCTCCACCACGGCCGGGTCCAGCAGCGGCGCGCGCACCTCCAGGCTGTTGAGCATGGACGCCCGGTCGACCTTTTGCAGCACGCCGTCGCCCAGATAAAAGCGCGCGTAGAGGCCGGCCAGCGCGTCCATGTCGTCGCGGCCCGCGCGGCGCCACTGCCGCCAAACATCCTGGACCTGGTCGGCGAGCTGCGCGTCGTGGTGGCCCGCCATCGCGCTGGGACGCGGCTGCTCGAGCGCGCGCAGCGCGTCGGGCGCAAGGAGCTGCGGCAGCGCCTGGGTCGCCACGCCGCCGATCCACGTGATGTGGCGCATACCGCCCTCGTGGCCCAGGCCGCCGATAAAGCGTTTGATCTGAAAATCCAAGGACATGTAGCCGTGCGACGTCGGCAGCCGCTGCGCCACCGCTTGCAGCACGGGCTGCACCTTGGTGATGCCCAGCAGGTCGCACAGGCGCCCGACGTCGTGGGCGAAAAAAGTCGGATAGCCCAGAAACCATTCGTCGCCGCCGTCGCCGCCCAGCGCCACCGTCACACGTTCGCGGGCAAATTGCGCCAGAAACCAGGTCGGCAGGATCGACGGGTCGGCCAGCGGCTGGTCCATGCGGCTCAACAGGCCGGGCAGCGCCGCGAGCGCCGCCTCCGGGGTCAGAATCCGCTCGTGGTGGCGCGTGCCCAGGAACTGCGCAACGGTGCGCGCGTGGCTGGATTCGTCAAAGCGCTTGTCGGCAAAGCCGATGGAAAACGTATCCAAATCACCGGGTTTTCGCAGCCGCGCGGCGTAGGCTGCCACCAGCGAGGAGTCGATGCCGCCCGACAGGAAGATCCCCAGCGGCACATCCGCCATCAGCCGCCGATCCACCGCCGCGTGCAGCCGCTGGTCCAGCTCGTGCAGCAGCTCGGGATCGGTCAAGTGCGCCAGCCGCTCGTCCGGCCGCGTCGGTCCCGCGCAGGTGTCCACCTGCAGCGTCGGCGCGCCGTGGGTCGGCACCTGCCAGCGCCAGAACTGCCCCGGCTCCAGCGTGTGCACGTGCCGCAGCAGGCTGCGCGGGCTGGCGACGTAATCAAACGTGAACAGCGAGGCCAGGCCGTGGATATCCACCTCCGGCTGCACCGCCGGATGCGCGGCCACCGCGGAGAGCTCCGAGCCGAAGACGAGCGTTCGCCCGCCATCCAACACTCCAACAAACAAGGGCTTTTTGCCGTGACGATCGCGCGCCAGCAGCAGCTCGCGGCGGTTCTGGTCCCAGACGCCCAGATCGAACATGCCGTTCAGCCGCGGCAGCAGCGCCTCTTGCCACTGCTCCCAGCCGTGCAGCAGCACTTCCGTGTCGCTGTGGTTGGCAAAAACGTGGCCCGCAGCCAGCAATTCCTGACGCAATTCCATGTGGTTGTAGATCTCGCCGTTGAAGACGATCCACACCGTGCCGTCCTCGTTGGTCATCGGCTGGTGGCCGCCGGCGAGGTCGATGATCGACAGCCGGCGAAAACCCAGCGCCGCGCCGCCGATTTTTGCAAGATTCTCCGGCAGATCCAGGAAGTTACCGGCATCGTCCGGGCCACGGTGCGTCAGGCGGTCGCGCATGCGCGTGAGCGTGCGATCGGCGTCGGCAAAGCGCGTGGGCAGGGTCGAGACCCAGCCGGCAATGCCGCACATCGGCTAATGACTCCGCGGCGACGGCGCAGCGATGTTCAGGCGCTCGCGGACGAAATACGTCGGCTTGCCCTGGCTTTCGTAGTACGTCCGCATGTTCAGCTCGGCCAGCAGGCCAAATAGCAGAAATTGCAAGCCCGCGATCGCAAAGAAGATTCCCACCAAAAACAGCGGCTGATCCTTGACGAAGATGCCAAAAGCGAAGCGGTTCACCAGCGTCCACGCCATGGCCAGGCCGGCGATGCCAAAGCTGGCGAAGCTGAAGCGGCCAAAAAAATAGATCGGCTTGGTGGCGTACGCGGCGAGAAAATAGACCGTGACGAGGTCGAGGATCACGCGAAACGTCTTGGAAAGCGTGTACTTGGACACGCCCCAGCGCCGCGCGTGGTGCGCCACCGGCATCTCCGTGATGCGACCTCCAGCCAAGTGCGCGAAAACAGGGAGGAAACGGTGCATCTCGCCGTACAGCCGTACGTCCTGCAAGATGTCGCGGCGGATCGCCTTGAGCGTACAGCCGTAGTCGTGCAGGACCACGCCGGTCACGCGGCCGATGATGCGGTTGGCGATGCGCGACGGGAAGGTCTTGGTCCAAAACGCGTCCTGGCGCTTCTGGCGCCAGCCGGCGACGACGTCGTAGCCCTCGTCGAGCTTGGCGAGCATCCGCGGGATGTCCTTGGGATCGTTCTGCAAATCGGCGTCGATCGGAAAGACGATTTTGCCCTGCGCGTGCTCAAATCCGGCGGCCATCGCGGCGGTCTGGCCAAAATTGCGACGAAACTGCACGACCTTGACGCGCGGGTCGGCGGCGAATTGGCGCAATTTGGCGAACGAACCGTCCTTGCTGCCGTCGTCCACATAGATGATTTCAAAGGCGATGTTGAGCGGCTCCAGCGTCTCCAAGAGCGCGGCGTGCATGGCCGCGATGCTCTCTTCCTCGTTGTAAACCGGCACGACCATGGACAGGTCAAGCGAAGCGGCGGCGTCATTCTGGTCAGTCATCAGGCCCAAGAGCGTAACAGGCGAGCGCGCGTGACTCAACCCAATCCGGGCGCCTTACGGAAAGAGGGCGCGACCGACCGCGCGAAACGGCCACGGGATCGCCGCCACCACCAGCAGCAGCGACGCCGCGAGCGCGAGGAACGCGTTGCGGTGCTTGGTCCGGTCCGCGCCAGCCTTCTTGGCGATGCCATAGCCGGCGTGCATGGCACCCAGCGCCAGCAGCATCAGCACAGGGTGCTCGACGGTGAAAAACCGCAGCGTTGCGTCGTGCATCGCCGTGTGCATGTCCGCGCGCGCCTGCGCCACCAGCGGGCTCTGCAGCCACTGCACCGCGCCGATGAGGAACTGCGTGTCCAGCGCGATGAGGTAAATCAGGTTCGCGCGCTTGTGCAGCGGCGTCCAAGGCTGGCCGCGCATGGCCTGAAACGCCAGACCGGTCGCGGCAAGGCCGCCCAAGAGCACGAACCACCGCAGGACGGAATGCAAAGCCAGGAGCATGGACGCCTCAGGCTGCGACGGGCGCAGCGCGGGCGGGAGCATAGTCGCGCTGGCCGGGCGGACAAGTCGCCACTGCCAAGCTTCCAAGACGCAAGGCATTTTCCTCCGCAGCTTGGCAAGTGCGCGCGCATGCGGCAGGCTGCGCCGCGGCCCGGAGGCCACACGGAATCGCTCATGACGCTGCCGACTTTTGACAACCTGATCGTGACGCTGGAGGGCCAGGTCGCGACGATCGCGCTCAACCGGCCCAAGCGCGCCAACGCGCTGCATTTGCCGCTGTGGTTTGAGCTCAAGGCCGCGTTCGAGTGGCTGGACGGCGAGCCAACCGCGCGCGTCGGCCTGATCCGCGGGGAAGGCAACCACTTCTGCGCGGGCATCGATCTGGGCCTGTTCATGGGCCTGCAAGAGGAAATTCAGGATCCGTGCCACGGCCGCATGGCCGATAAAGTCCGCGGTTTTATTGTCAAATTGCAGGATTGCCTGACAGCGATCGAGCGCTGCCGCAAGCCGGTGATCGCGGCGATCCACGGGTCCTGCATCGGCGGCGCGCTGGACCTGATCGCGGCGTGCGACCTGCGCTATTGCTCGGCCGACGCGCGGTTCTCGCTGAAAGAGGTGGACCTCGGGCTGGTTGCCGACGTCGGCGTGCTGCAGCGCCTGCCGCGGATCATCGGCGACGGTCGCACGCGCGAACTGGCCTTTACTGCACGGGAATTCCACGGTCCGGAGGCGCTGACGATGGGCTTGGTCAGCCAGTGCCTGCCGGACAAGGACGCGCTGCTCGCCGTGGCGCTGGACGTGGCGCGGGCGATCGCGCTGAAGTCGCCGCTGACGGTGCGCGGGCTGAAGGAAAACCTGAATTTCTCCCGCGATCACAGCGTGGAGGACGGCCTGAAGTACATCGCCAGCTGGAACGCCGCGATGCTGCTGTCCGAGGACCTGATGACCGCGGCGATGGCGATGATGACCAAGGATACCGCGACGTTTCGCGACTGACGTTCACGCACGCACGCACACCAGGAAATGCGCCAGCGAGCAGTCCGGCGCCTCGACGAAGCGTTCCGGCAGGACCCGGCAATCGGCGATCCGCGCCAAGCGAAAGCTGCGATAATCCTTGCGCAATGTGCACCAGCTGGCCAGCGACCAGCTGTCGCCCCAGAAAAACAGCCCCAACGGCCGAACCACGCGCTCGCTGGGCGCTTCATTCTTGTCGCGGTACGCCAGCGCCACGGTCTGGCGATCGCGGATCGCGTGCCGCAGCGGTGTCAGCCAGCGCGCCGACGCCGGCGGCACGTGAAAATCCGGGGCAAAAAGCGTCTGCCGGGCCACCCGCTGCCGCAGCGCCTCGGGCAGCACCGCCTCGACTTTGTGCGCCGCCTCGGTCGCCGCGCGCGCCAAGTCCGGATCGCCCCACGCCTGGACAAGCCGCGCGCCCAGCATCAGCGCCTCGACCTCGTCCAGCGTGAACATCAGCGGCGGCACGTCAAAGCCGCGAGTCAGCGCGTAGCCGACGCCCGCCTCGCCCAGCACCGGCACGCCAGATAGGCTCAAGTCAGCGATATCGCGGTAGATTGTTCGCTCGCTCACCGCCAGCGCGTCGGCCAAGATCCGCGCCGTCGTCAGCTTGCGCCGCCGCAGGATCTGCACGATTTGGAACAGCCGGTCGGCGCGCCGCATCGCTTACCCCACCGTTTCAGCGTCGATGCGGTCCAGCCACGCCGTCAGCTCGCGCCGCTTCGCCAGCTCGGCGCCCTGCCACGGTGTCAGCGGCGTCCGTAGGCTGTGCAGCTGGCCAAAGACCGCCAGGTCCGCCACCGTCCGCACGTCGCCCAGCCAATAGCGCTGACCGGCGATGTGCGCCTCCAGGTCGTCCAGCACGGTCAGAAAGCGCTGCCAGCAGACCTCGCCACCGGCGCGCCAGACGTCGCGCGCGTGCAAGCCACCGACGACCCGCCTGCGAATCAGCCGTGGAATCAAGGCCTTGACCGGAATGGGCATCCCGCTGAAGTACGCCTCGCGCGTCAGCGGCCAGTTGCGATCATCCGCCCAGCGCGCCGCGACGAGAAAGCCGTTCAGCGTCGTGTCGGCAAATTCCTCCCACAGCCACGCGTCCGCGCGCTGCCGCGCCGTCAGCTCCGGCTGCAGCCGCCCCGGCGCCAGCTGCTCGATGCGGTGCAGGATCGCCGTCGAGTCGAACACCGCCTCGTCCGCCACCAGCAGCACCGGCACTTGTCCCAGCGGATTGAGGCGCTTGTGCGCGTCCGGACGGTCCGCCAGCCGCCGCTCGTAGGGCAGCTGTGCGAGCTTGAGCGCGCGGTGAATCTTGAGGCAAAACGGCGAGTACGACTCCACGTGCGGCAAACCGGGATCGGCCAGCTCGCACAGGGTCAGGATCGGAAGGGAACGCACAGTCGACATGGTCAGCTCCTGCAAAAGGGACGCATCAGCGCGTCCATGCAGGCGACAATGCCAAGGCCCTCCTGACACCGTCCTGTCAGGAGTGTCGGCGAGCCGTCAAAAAAGTTCCAGCGCGTCCGGGTCCAGATCCACGATTCTGAACGCCACCGCCGGCGGAAAACCCGCGCGTGCCAGCGCCGCCGCGTCCTTGTGCCGCCGTTCCTTGCGCTCCGCCTCCGGCCGATACGGTCCCAGCCGCCGCCGCCGCGCGAGCTGCAGCGCGGCCTGCCATTCAACCTGCCGCGGGTCGCCCAGATCCGCCAGCGCTTGGCGCACATCCCCGTCCTGGATGCCTTTTTGCCGCAGCCGAAACGCCACTGCCCGCGGCGCCACCCCGCGTTGCGCCAGGCTCAACGCCGCGTTTTGGGCGTAGCGCGCGTCATCCAGCGCCCCGGCGCGCAGGAATTCCTCCACGATCGCGTCGACTTCGCGCTGCCAGCCCTGCGTCACGTCGCGTTCCTCGGCGTGCGCGCGCGCGGCCTTGTCGATGTGGCGCTTCAGCACGCGCCGCAGGTTGCTCGACGGACCGCCAAAACGGCTGACGTAATCCTCAGCAAGCTGACGCAGCCGCGCGCGGGTCGTCGGCGGCGGCGGGCGCTTGGGCTTGTGCAGATCGTCGTCAGCGTAGGCCATGGCGCGATGGTCGGCGAGCCGGGGTTTCTTGGCAAGCGGCCGTCAGGGCTCGTGCGAGAACCACGCGATCAAGTCCCAGCGGTGTGTCGCCGGGCGTATCGCGCAGCGGGCGCACGTGGCGACCCGACGCCAAGCGTCCCACGCGACGGGGTCTTGCTGGACGGCGCGTCACCGGCGGTGGTCGTCCAGGCCCGCCACTTCCTCGGGCCGCTGCAGCAGCAGGAACACTTCGCGGTTACCCATCGGTCCGCTCAACTCGCTTTCCGCCGTCGCCAGCAGCGTCAAGCCCAGATCGCGCGCCGAATCCTGCACGGACTTGACCGCCTGCCAACGCGCGCCATCGTCCGCGACCACGCCGCCCGCGGGCACCAGGTGCGCCGGCAGCTCGAATTGCGGCTTGACCAGCACCAGCAGCCGACCACCTGGCCGCACAAGCCCCACCAGCACCGGCAGCACCGCGCGCGCGCCGATAAAGCTCACGTCCATCACCAGCAGGTCGGCGGCCCACGGCAGCAGGTCGCGCGTGAGCGCCCGGGCGTGCGTGCGCTCCAGCACGGTCACGCGCGGGTCGCGCCGCAGCTTGTCGGCCAGCAGGCCGTGGCCCACGTCGATCGCGACCACGTGCGCCGCGCCGCGCTGCAGCAGGCAATCGGTAAAGCCGCCGGTCGACGCGCCGACGTCCGCGCAGTGCAGGCCCGTCACATCCAGGCCCAAGTGGCGCAGCGCGCCGTCCAGCTTGATGCCGCCGCGCGAGACAAACGGCATCGGCGGCCCGCCAATCAGCCGCACTGGCGCGTCCAGCGGCACCAGCGCGCCGGGCTTGTCCAGCTTGCGCTCGCCGACCATGACCTTGCCCGCCATCACCAGGCCTGCCGCCTCGCGCAAGTCGGCGGCCAGACCCGCGTGCACGAGCCGTTCGTCCAGCCGTTCGGTCCGCGTCTTGTGCGTCACAGCAGGCTCACTTTCCGGGTTGCGCACGGTGCCTCCCCACGCAGCGCTGCGGACGGACAGCGTGCGGATGGGGTGCCAGACCCGGCGCAAAGGTTCACGGCCACCGCCGCGTCACGCGGGCTCGTCCAGCGGCTGGATCTCAGGCTTGTCCGGGGAACCGGCGATCTGCTCCAGCCGGTGCTCCGCAGCGTCCAGAATCGCGGCCGCCTTGCGCGAAATCGCCATCCCGGTGTCAAACGCCGCGAGGCTGTCTTCCAGCGACAGCTGCCCGGATTCCAGCTGCGCCACCAGCTTGTCCAGCTGGTCCACGAGCTTCTCGAACGACACCGGCGGCTCACTCGGCGCGGCGTCTGGCGGGGGAAACAAATCGGGCGTCTTGGCCATGGCTGCCTCTCGCAATGCACCGCGGTTTGTAGCAGGTTGACCGCGCTGTGGCTAGATTGCAGATTTGCGGCGCAGTGCCTACGGGTGCTGCCCCCAGCCACCGGGCACGAGCCGCACGCCACGGTGGTCCAGCACCCACGCCGGCGGTTGCCACAGCAGACCGGGCCGCGGCGGCATCGTCCAGCGGCCTGGGTGCCACAGCCAGGCGCGGCCGTCCCAATACCACGCGCCCGCCAGCCAGACCGCGTCCGGCAACGGCGGAGGCGACCGCAGCTCCGCCCGCAGCTGTGGCGGCGCCGTCGGCGCGACCAGCGTGTCCTGCGCGGCGAGGTCCTGCGGCGGCACTTTCCACCAGCCGCCCAGCCAGAACCACGCAAAGCCGGTCCACTGCCAGTAGCCGGTCACCCACTCCGCGTGCACCGACGGCTTGGGCGACGGCGTCTCCGTCTGCGGCGCCGGCGGCGGGCCATCGGCCGGGCGCGGCTGCGGCGCGGCGACGACCGTCGGGTGCGCGACCGGCGGCTGTGGCGTGGCTGCCGTTCGCGGCGCGTAATAGGCCTTCACGTAGGCGTCATAGCCGCCCTTGCCCCAACATTCCTCGTCTTCATGATGCTTCTGGCAGCGGTCGGCGCGCGCCTGACTCTCGGCCTGAACCTCTGCCTGGCGCTTCTGCGATTCAGCTTGCGCCTCCAGCCGCTGCTGGTGCAGCCACGCCATGTACTCGGCCTCGGGCACCGACGGCTGGGCCACCTCGTGGACCAGCTGCAGCGTCGACCCGTCCCAGTCGTTGGGCTCCTGCGACCACAGCGACACCTCAAGCACCGCGTCCGCCGGCACTTGCGGCGTGCCGACGTCGTCCAGGCTGGGCCAGGTGAACGCGACGATCCGCAAGTTGCGGTCACTTTCCGGCACCAAAACAAGGGCTTGCAGCGTCACCAGCTCAGCCGGCGCCACAGGCAGCGGCGGCTGCGGAGCCGGCGCGGCGGCGACAGGAACGGGCGGCAGCGGAGGTGGCGGCGGTCGCCAGCCTGGCGGCGGCGGTCGCCAGCCTGGCGGCAGCGCGGTGGGAGCCGGCGGTGGCGCGGGCGCAACCGTCATCGGCGGCGGCAGGGCGACGACCTCCGGGGGCCGCTCCACGCAGCGCTCGTTTTGCGGCTTCTCGTCAGCCTGGATATAGCTGTAGGTGCCGTTTTGCACCAGGTGCTCCGTCGCGAACCGACCCTCGGAAATCTGCTTGCCGGCCAGCTTGACCGTGTACCGGCCGACGACCGCGTGGCGGGCAAAACCCACCACCGTCAGCTTTTCGCCCCAGCGCGCGCCTTTGAGCCGCGTCGTCAGCGTGAACGGCCCTTGGCCACACGGCGCCGAGAAACCGAACGCCTGAGCGGCGTCCTCGCGGTATTGCAAGTACGGCGAACAGGCGGCGGCGAAGATCAAGGACCAGATGGCGCGGCGCATGGACGGCTCCCCAATGGCTGCCAGCGAGAACGCGCGGCGGCGGCGAACAATTCAGCGGCGCGGTGACGGGTCGTCCAGCTTGCGGATCGCGGCGTCCAGCGCGGCACGGACGGCGGCATCCGTCTCACGGGCGCGTTGCTGGACCGCCAACGCGCGCGCGTGCGGGCGATCCGCGAGGTAGTTCAGGCCGCGCGCCGTCGCGGAACGGACGACCGCCGCGGGATCCGCCAGCAGCGCCGCCACGGTCCCGTCGACGTCCGCCGGATGCCGCCTCGCCGGACCCGCGAGCCACGCCAGCGACGTCGTCGCGCGCAGGCCATCGTCGTCCAGCCGCAGCAGCTTGTGCAGGCGCGCTTCGCTCGGCGCGTCGTCCAGCAGACTCATCAGGCCAATCGCGCGGTTGCGCACGAATCCGACCTCCTTGGGATTGCGCACGACCTGCTCCAGCAACGCCGCGACCTGCGGGCCACCCGCGCGCCGGAGCTGCGCCGGCGTCGGCGCGGAATCCAGCGCCTGCAGCCAGTTGCGCAGCGGCGTCGGGACCTCTGCCGCGGCCAGCGGCAGCGCGACCAACAGGCATGCCAGAATCCAAGCGCGCACGGGAACCTCCGGGAGCCGATGGTGCGGCATCGCCGCGCGGGTGTCGAGGTGCTACGGCCGCACCCAGGGCCCGCCCAGCACGACCGCACCCTGCTGCGGCGTCAGCGCCAGGTAGGCCGGGTCGGGCGCGTAATACATCAGGTTTTCTGGCGTCGTCGGCGTGTCCGGCAGGCGATCCGCGATGGGCACGTCGCCCTGCGCGGCGGCCTCCACGGTGTGGTACAGCCCCAGGAAATGGCCGATTTCGTGCGCCATCACCACGCCCAGGATGTCGGGCGCGTCGTATTTCAGCGCCAGCACCAGGCCCGTGCGCAGCCCACCCACCGTCAGCGGTCCCGGCAAGCCGGCGGTAAAGCCCGCCGCTGGCACAAGTCCGTTGCTCGTCTGCAAGTCCACGGATTCAAGCAGGAAAATTGGAATCCCCGGCGGCTGGCCCGCGGCAAGTGCCAGGAGCGCCGCAAGCTGCGCGTCCGTCCCGTCATCATGGGTCACATCCAGCGCCGGCGCCGGCACGTCAAAGTAGCGCACCTGCCCCAGCTTCACGCCGACCTGCGCCCACGCCTGCACCACGGTTTCCAGCGCCGCACGCACGCGCGGGTGCGCTGGCGCCGTCGCCGCCGTGATGCCACGCGCGCCCGTCAGACACAGGTTCAGGTCAATCGTCCCCGCATGCACGTCTGGCTTGCGCATCAGGTCGACCTGGACGTCCAGCGTCGTGGCGGTCGGCTGGCGGGCGTCGCTCTGCGGATCGTAGTCGAACGCGAAGGTGCGCAGCCGCCACGGGCCCGGCGGCACCGGCACTTGCGGCGCGTTGGGCACCAGGAACGCCGCTTGCCAGGCGGACGCGCGCACGCGTTCCTGGCCGTCCAGATACAGCCACGGCTGATCGGCCAGCTGCAGCCAATCGCCTGGGACAATCGGCTCATCGGCGCCGACCAGCTCCGCCAGCTGCAGCAGGTGGCCCGCGGGCGCGGTCAGCTGGATCTGCAGCGAAGTCGTGCCGAGCGGAACCGTGAACGGGATCGACTCCGCCCAGCCGTTCGCCGCCGTCTGCGTGGCCCCAACCGCAAGGTGCGCCGTCCAGCCGTCGTTTGGCCAGGCGTTGGCGACCACATCTGCAGCGGCGTCAACGCCTTGAACATCGGAAACATCCGTTTGTGATTGCGATGTTGCACACGACAGCAAAAAATTTGCGACCAGCACCGCGGCCAACCGGAATAGCCGGCGCGCGCGAGGCGTTGTGCCTGTGTGCCCGCCGTGGCGTTCCTCCCTGCGCCGCGTTGAAAGGGCAAAGCCATCGCGACTGCCTGGGTCAGAACCCGACCCTCCCCCAAAAAGAACTGGCCCAGGCAGCCCGCGATCGTGCGCCCGAGTTCCTCGCGCTGTGGTCGTCCGCCGATCCATCTGCCTCCGCACCGATCGTCAACTTTCCTGCAACGAACGCAAGTCCACCCTTGCGCGCTGCCGGCCGCTGCGGCATATGACACGTGACGCGGCGCGTTATCGACACATTTCAGAAACAAATCAGGCCTCACTCAGACATGACGATCGACTCGCAAGCCAACAAAACCAAACCGCTTGTCGCCATGATCGCGTTTGGCTTCGTGGCGATTTGGGCCGCGCTCACGCCGCCTGCCGGTCCCAGCAGCGCCACCGCCCAGCTCAACAGCGGCGACACCGCGTGGATGCTCACCGCCAGCGCGCTCGTGCTGCTAATGACGCCTGGGCTGTCGTTTTTCTACGGCGGCATGGTCCGCGGCAAGAACGTGCTGTCCACGATGCTGCAGAGCTACATCGCGATGGGCGTCGTCAGCGTGCTCTGGGTCGTCGTCGGCTTTTCGCTTGCGTTTGGCGACTCGATCGGCGGCATCATCGGCAACCCGCTGACATTCCTGATGATGCGCGGCGTCGACGGCGATCCGCACCCGGTGCTCTCGCCGACATTTCCGCTGGCGCTGTTCGCGATTTTCCAAATGAAATTCGCGATCATCACGCCCGCGCTCATCACCGGCAGCTTCGCCGAGCGCGTGCGGTTTTCGACCTACATCTGGTTCATCGGCCTGTTCACCGTGTTCATCTATTGCCCGTTGGCGCACATGACCTGGCATCCGGACGGCCTGCTGCACAAGTTTGGCGTGCTGGATTTTGCCGGCGGGACGGTCGTGCACATGTCGGCGGGGCTGGCGGCGCTCGCGGGCGCGCTTGTGCTCGGTCCGCGCCACGACCACCGGCAGGGCGAGCAGCACCGCCCGGCGCATATCCCGTTTGTCCTGCTGGGCACCGGCATGCTCTGGTTTGGCTGGTTTGGCTTCAACGCCGGCTCCGCGCTGGGCGCCAACACCGTCGCCGTTCACGCTTTCCTGACGACAAACACCGCGACAGCGTCCGCCATGATCGCCTGGCTGCTTTTTGACGGCGTGCGCGGCGGCAAGGCAACGGCGATGGGCGCGTGCATCGGCGCCGTCGTCGGCCTTGTCGCGATCACGCCGGCCGCCGGCTACGTCAGCACCGGCTCCAGCATCTTCATCGGCGCGTTTTCCGCAGTGATTTCCAACCTCGCCGTGCATTGGAAGAGCCGCACGGAAGTGGACGACACGCTGGACGTTTTCCCGTGTCACGGCGTCGGCGGCATCGTCGGGATGATCCTGACCGGCGTCCTCGCC
The DNA here is from genome assembly GCA_903929795.1 of uncultured Myxococcales bacterium. Taxonomy (GTDB): domain Bacteria; phylum Myxococcota_A; class UBA9042; order UBA9042; family UBA9042; genus CAIYBN01. The sequence goes on from CAIYWC010000091.1 coordinate 144,109, forward strand.
GACAAAACCGTGAATGCCGGCGGCGACAACGGCCTGCTGCACGGCAATCCGACGCTGCTGGTCCACCACCTGATCGCGCTTGTCGCGGTCGCGGTCGGTGTGCTGGCGGGCAGTTGGCTGATTTTCAAGGCGTTGGATGCGTTCACGCCGCTGCGCGTGACGCCGGAGCAGGAAGCGCTTGGACTCGACCTCAGCCAGCACGGAGAGTCGATCCTCGACGCCGACCCGGTGCAGACCGCACACGAGACATGCTGACCTGCGACGCGTCCCCGGCGCAGTTGCGCAGCCCCGTTTGATCGCCCGCGCAGATCGCGACCCCGCAGCTTGTGCCCGCCGTCGGCGTGGGCTACACCGTGGCGCCATGCCGCGCTGGCTCGCCATCCTCACCGTCCTGCTCGCTGCGCGCTCTGCGTTCGCGCGCGACTATGACCGCAATGACGTGGCGGAACGCGAAATCTCCATTGGTTATGGACTCTCGCCGATGGACGTCGACGCGCGCCCGCCGGTGTTTTGCACCGACGTTCCCACGGTTGTCTGCGCGCCCAACATCCAGCGCGCCACGGTGCTGATGGTCCGCGGCACGGCCCGCAAGCATATCCGGCGGTTCTACCTGTCCGTCGAAGTCGAGCTGGGCGCGACGTTGCCAGTCGGTGATTTTCCGGCGCATCCCTGGCTGGGCGGGGGCGGCGCGGTAGGCCTGGAGACGTCCGACAATGGCTGGGACGTCCTGCGCGGCTACGCGGAGATCGGCGTGCTGGCGGCGTGGGCCGATACGCGCCTGGCTGAGACCTTGGCGTTCACGTCTGAAGTCGGCGTGCGCTACCAGCTCCTCAACGCGGAACGACCGCATCTGGTGCTGAACCTGGGCCTGCGTGTCATGTACAATTTCACGTACTTCGGCGTGATGAGCTTTGCCGGCGTGGGCTGGACGTTTGACTGACGGCCAAACACGTACCCATCCGTGGCGCACGCAGTTCCAGGCGAGCCGTGAGCGCGCCCGCAGGCGGCTGAAGGGAGCGTACTTGCCGCACGTGACCACGGCCGCCGAGGACGTAAGCCGCGGATCGACGGAAATGCGTGATGCCATGCGCCACCGTGACAGCGCGCCGATGACGCGGTACAGTGCCGCCATGCGTCGGCGCGGCTTTTTGCAGTGTATCGCCCTTGGCTCGCTTGCCGCGGTGCTGCCGTGGCGGGATCGGCCGGGCTGGCAGATCGATGGCGAATCGACCTCGCCGGGTGCGCGGCTGCGCGTTGACCTGGCTGCAGACGTGCCGGTCGGTGCGACGTTGGGCCTGACCGTGCAGCACGAGGGGCGCAACGGCACGCGGACTACGTCCCAGCACGGCGAATTCGCGGTCAGCGCCGGCCAGCAACTGGAGCTCGTGACCCCGTACCCGTACACGGACCTGATCGCCGGCACGTACGCCATACAGCTGACCTTGCGCGACGGGCGCAACCGCGTGCTGGACCGCTGCGACGCCGGCAGCTACGCGATTCGCCGCTTCCGGTTCAGCGCATGACGCATTTTGCCAGACGTGCGCCGCCAATGGTTCTGCTCCTGCTCGTGGCCCTGCCGCTGCTGGCCGAGACGCCGCCGGTGCCGCCCATCGCGCTGCCGCAGGCGCGGATCGACGCGATCGACGCCAGCCAGTGGCCCAAGCTGCGCATCCTGGCGACGATCTTGGACGCGACGGGGCGACTGGTGCCGCCCAAGGCGCTGAAAAAGCTGGCCGTGGTCGACGCGCGCAAGCCGTCGGCGCCGCCGCTGGTCCTGTACCGTCAAGGCAAGCCGGACGAGGCGCACAAGGACGCCACGCTGCAGACGCGCGACAAGGCAGGCGTGCCGCTGGCGGCGATGGTCGTGGTCGCGGGCTACCAGCACGAGGCGATGCGCGACGGCACGCTGGGGCCGCGGCTGCGCGATGCGTTGGTGGCGGGCTGGAAGCAGTTTGCCGCGGGCGATCGCGTCAATGCGCTGTGGTATGGCGATCGGCTGTACCGGTCGCACGCGCTCAAGGGCCACCTGGGCGCGCTGGATGACGTGGAAACGCGCGCGGAGGCGTGCCAGACCGCGCTGGCAGAGGCACGCGCGGGCGTAGCGCTGACGCTGGGTGCCGGCGATGCCAACGACCCGAACAACCCGCTGCCGCTGCGGGGCACGTGGCTGTGCGGGCTGCAGGACGACGCCAAGAGGGTCGGCGCCCAGCTCAAGACTGCGACTTTCAAAGGGCATTTTCCGCGGCTGTTCGCGCTGGGCCCGCCGTTTTACGACGTGAAGCGCTATTGCGCGCCGCCGCCCGAGGAGCTGGAGGGTTTTGGGCCGTTCGAGGCGCACAACGCCGCGCGGCAGCAAGACGCCCGCGACCGCGACGCGACGGCGGGCAAGCCGGCGGCCTTCGCGGCGTCCGCGTTTGACGAGGCGATCGCCACGCTGCTGCTGGACGCGCGGCCGGGCGAGGAACCGGTCATCGTGCTGGTCAGCGATGGCCGCGATGGCTATTTTCGCGAGCTGGATCTGTGCGAGGCCCACCCGCCCAAGAACTGCCAAGGGCTTGTCGACAAACTGCAGCTCAAGGCCTGCATCGGCGCGTTCCTGGACCAGCGCGTGGCGGCGTCGCAGGTCGAATTCAAGGCGCGCGCGACGCATTGGCTGGGCGTGCTGCGCGCTGCGGGGATTCGGGTTTTTGCCGTTGGTCTGGGCGCGATCGGCCGCGATTTTGAGCTGGAACGGCTGCGGCTGCTGGCAGAGCGGTCGGGCGGCACGTGGCGGCTGGCAGCGACAGAGGACGCGGTCGGCCAGGAGGTGCTCGCGACGATGGCGGAGCTGTCCGGGCAGCTTGTCCTGGATTTTCAGCAGGTTCAAGACGACGGCGCCGACCGGCCGACCGCGCTGAACCTGGCGCTGGACGTCGACGTGGACCCGGCGCTCGCGCGCGTCAGGGTGCGCGCGGCAGACGGCCAGATCGGCGATGCGCGGCCAAAGTTTCGATCGGCGGCGCGGGCGGCGGTTGTGCCGGAACCGGTATCCACGCGCATGGCGGCGGAGGCGACAATGCGCGGCAAGATCGCGCAGATACAGGATTTTCTCGGATACCGCACCTATCTCGTTCTGTGCTGGGTGCTGGCCATCGTGGCGGGCGTCATGGCCTTGGGCCTGATCGCGCTGGTGGTGCTGAAACTGGTGCGGCGCTTGCGCAAACCGCCGGTTCAAGGCGGGTGAGCCATGTCACAACTCCCTGATCCGAAAACACAAGCTCCGATTGGCGCGCTGGTGGAGCCGGCTGCGTCCGATTGCCACAATCCGCGGGCGCACGGGACCATCGTGGTCGCGGGCCAGCGGATTGAGCTGGAGGGGCAATGCGTCGTCACGTTCCTGGACGATCCGGAGTGGGATTTTGCCCGGCTGGGCGAACCGCCTTCGCGGCCCGGAAAATACGTGGAAGTGCGCCACGTGGAAGGGGAAGTGCGCCGCGAAGTGGCGACGCTGCCGGACGCCCAGGAAGTCGTGGACATGGTGGTGCTGCACAGCGACATCACAACCGACTCCAGGCAGTGCTTCCAGATCCTGAAACAGCGCGGATTTTCTACGCATTTCATGGTCGACTGGGACGGCACGATCTACCAGGGCACCGACGTGGCCAAGATGGCGATCCACGCCGCGAGTCCGGATTTTCGCAAAAATGTCAATAACTTCTCGATCGGCATCGACGTCAACTGCCTGCAGGTCAACCACGCCGGGGGCAAGCCGCCGCCGGCGGGCTCACAGGGCGAGCGGCGGATGTCGGAGACCATCGAGATCAACACCGTTCAGTGGCAGAGCTGGGGCTATACCGACGCGCAATACCGTGCGCTGATTGCGCTTTTGAAGAAACTGGCCTCGCTGCTGCCCAAGTTCAAGCTGATGGCGCCGCTGGCGGAGGACAACGCGCCGATCTGGTCGGTCGTCGAAAAATACAACCCGGATATCGGCATTTACGGCCACTTGCACCTGACGGCGGAGAAATTTGACCCGGGGCCGGGCTTTGATTGGCACCGGCTGATCTACGGCCTGACCGAGGAGACCAACCATTTTCCGATCGCGCTGGCGGATCCGAAGAGCAAAAAAGAGGTTGAGCTCGCGGGCTTGCAGGGCGACGCGGAGGTGGACGCGGCGGCGCGCGTGTACTTTTTGCACACGGAGCTGGCGGGAAAAGGCGGCTACTACCCGATGGGCCTGAGCGGGCAGTGGCACGGCGGCGTGCACCTGTTCCCGCCGCGCGGCACGCAAGTGCGGGCGATGACCGACGGCGTGGTGGTGGCGGCGCGCAACGCGGAGCCGGGGCCGCTGGGCAGCGCCAATTTCGTGTTGCTGCGCCATGAAGTGCTGTTTGGCGATCCCAAGGACGAGCGAAGATTTGTCTTTTATTCCTTGTACATGCATCTGCTGCGCTTTGACCCGGAGCGCGACGCCAGCGACGCAGAGAAAAAAGCCCAGAAGCGCGCGGACGAGGCGACCGCGCCGGAATGGCTGACGCTGGCCAAGCAGACCGGCCGTGGTAATCCGAGCGACGGCGACGCGGCGAAGGCAAAAAAATCCAATAAAAACAATGAGACTGACGACGAGGACGACGACGCGCCGCGCACGGAGCAACCGCTGCTGCCGGCGGTGGGGGAAGGCGTTGACGCGCTGCGGCGGGGCGAGGTGGCGCTGCTGCCCGCGGATGGCCCGACGGCGCGGCGGGTGGCGGCGGGGACGGTGATCGGCCGCGTGGGCGAGACGGGCGACGAGGACGATCTCGAGCCCGTGCTGCACCTGGAAGTCTTTGCCAACAGCCAGTGGCGCAACATTGTGGATTTACTGGGCGTTCACGGCCGATTTTGGTACGACGTGGAGGCCGACAGCGACGACAACCTGCTCGTCGACTCCGAGAGCCTGCTGCGGCAGGTGCTACCGGCGGTGGATCGCAAAAAGCTCAAGCCAGACCCGGTGTTTTTGCGCACGGACCGGCGGATTCGCCCCGACGATGTCGAGGCGTTCTACCGCGAGCCCGACGATCCGGAACTGCGCGACCGGCTGCGGCTGGCGATTACGCGCCACGTGTCGGAATGGTCGGACCAGGTCGACTGGGTCAAGCTGCTGGCCAACGCCCAGAATTGGGACGATAAAGCCAAGCAGCTCAGGGACTTGCTGGAGGCGGACGGCACGCTGCGCAACGCGCTTTTTGCCCGGCAAATCGCCCGGCAGCTGCCGTTTGTCTGGCTGACCCAGGATGTCGCCAAGCATATTGGCGTCCTGGGCGAGCCGTGGGATGGCGTGCTGGACCATTTTCACCCGATCCACTTCCTGATTTGGCTGACCTTTCACAGCAACACGCGCGCCCGGGAGCTGGCCAAGGGCAAGTCCAAGCGCGAGATCGCCCGGGATCGCGCGCATGCGGCGCAAAAGACGGAAGCCGCGCGGCTGGCGGGCGAATGGGAAGACGATCACGGCGGCGAGGAAGCGCCGACTGCGCTGGATGACGTGGGCAATCCGGGGCAAATTCTTGAAGACCTGTGGGAAGTTCCAAGTCAGCCGGGCGAGTGGCGCCGCGGGGATTAGCGCGCGCGTCGGTCAGTTGTTCTCTTCCGCCGTCGGCAGCACGAAGCCCACGCCCAGCGCGACGATCGTCTCCGACACGCGGACGACGTTCATCGCGCCGCTCAGGTCGACCGAGAACGACGGCGTGCGCCAGGAGACGCCCAGCGAAACGAAATGGCGCGTCGCGGCATCGGGCACGGTCTGGTCAAACGCGTAGCCGCCGCGGACCTGGAAGCCTTCCTCGCCGGGCTGGAAGCCGATGCCGGCGCGGTAGGCGGGCCCGGAGTACGCGTCGGTGCCCCACGCGGCGTCGGCGTCGATGAGCACGTGGTCGTTGACCCAGCCGACGCCGGCGGCGACGCGCCTGGGCGTCTCGACGTTGTCCACGCGGACGGCGTTGCGGAGCACGAGCCCGGCGCGAAAGTTGGAGATCGAGGCGCCGACGCCAAAATCCGTGCCGAAGCCCTCGATTTGCTGGCCGGTGTTCAGGACCGAGCCCGACATGTAGCGGCCCGCGGCGCCGATCATGAGGCGGCCGACGTCGGAGTCCAGCGACGCCGCGAAGCCGAGGCGCAGGTCGTGCATCTGCCGCTGGGGCGCGTCGACGCCCCAGTTGACGTCGTAGCTGTAGCCCAAGCCGGCGGACAGGCCCCAGCTGGACGTGCCATCGACGCCGCCGACGTTGACCGAGGACGTCCCCGCTTCCGGGTTGCGCGCGCCGCCGACGTCGATGGTTTGGCGTTTGACCATCGCCATGTTGGCGGGGTTGGCGTACAGCGCCACGGTGCCGACGCCGGTCGCGACCACGGCATCGCCCTGACCCAGGGCAAAAGCGCCGGCGCCGGGCGGCCGATAGGGGCCAAAACCGCAGCACAGGAGCCAAGTTGCCAACAGCGCGGCGGGCGCGAGCGACCTGGTCACACCTTTTTCTCGGCCGCTTTCTTCATGCGCGTCATCAGGCCCGGCCAGCCCTCTTTGTCGAGGATTTTCTTGAACGATTGCCGGTAGGTCTGCACTTGGCTCGCGTCATCCACGACGATGTCGTATACCCACCAGCGGCCCGCGAACGGCCGCAGCGCATAGTTCACCTCCGCGCTGGTCTTGCCAACCGTAATGGTTGTGCCCACTTGTACGCGATCGTCGGGCAATTGCTTGGGCGCAGCGCCGTACTGAATGTCGATGGCCTGACCGGGCTTGAAGCGCTTGACGTAGGTGTTTTGCACCATACGCGTCAGGTAATCGACAAATTCTTTCTTCTGCGATTCGTTGATTTCCAGCCACTTGGGCCCGAGCGCCAGCTTGGCCATCTCGGCGTAGTCGATGATGCCGGTCAGCTCCTGGCCGATCTTGTCGTGCAGCACATCCAGCGTCGATGACGCCTTGCTGAGCACGTTGAGGCGCTCGTAGAGGCTCTCGACGAATTTCTGTGGCGCCACGGTCGGTTTGGCGTCCGGCGCCACGTTGGTAGGCGCGGCCGTCTGCGGCGCTGCGGCGGGCGCTTTGGCCTTCGCCAGAACGGGCGTCGCGACCAGGGAAGCTGCCAGCAGCAGCGCTCGAAACGTCTTGGCGTTCATGGTCTCCTTTTCCTGGCGCTCCAGCGCCGTGTCCGTTCAACGCGCCGTCGGCGGGTTGCATTCACGGCGCTGCGCCCAGATCGGGTGCCTGGCGCACCTGCGTCACGTCCATGCCCACCGCACGCGACAGCGCTGCGACCGACACGTTGTAGTTGTAAATCGCGTCCTGCCACGTCAGCCGCCGGCGGTAATACGCCTCGATCGCCCGCAGCACCTCGTTGTAATCGCCCTCGAAACCGTCGTCGTAGGTCTGCATGGTCGCGTTCAGCCAGCCCTGCGCGGATGTCTTGGCCTTCTCATGCACGTCCACCATCGCCCGCCAGTCTATCATCTCCCGGTACAGCTGGCGCACGTCCATCCGCGTCTTTTCGCGCTCGCCTTTTTCCGCCAAAAGTGCTTGATCAGCCTGGACTTTTGCCTGATCAACCTGCGCCAGCACGCGGCCGATATCGAGGTTCCAGCGCAGCGCCAGACCGGCGCCAAAATCGACGCCTGAGCCGGGAATCGCGCCCAGCGAGCCCGTGGTCACCGAGCCGTTCTGCGAGGGCGCGTACGTCCCCGCCACCTTGGCGACGAGCCCGAGATCCGGATACGCGTTGTTCTGCGCCAGCCGCACCTGCTCCACGCGGGCCGCAACGCCGTGACGAAACGCCAGCAATTTTGGGGCATTCGCCAGCGCCAGCAGCTCATAGGTCACCACCGGCAGCACCGGGAATTCCAGCGGCTTGAACGCCACCAGATCCGGCACCACGTCCACGTCGGTCGACTCCTCCATCGCCATCCGCAAGCCGTCCAGCGCCTGCTGGCGACCGCGCTCCGCCGCGCGAATCTTGTCCTCCAAGTCTGCGTAATAAATGTTGATTTTCATCAAGTCGTTCTGGTTGAACTTCTCGTCGCCGGAGTCGCGCATCCGCTCCAGCTTGTCTTTTTCCTCCAGGAACCGCTTCTTGCCATCGCGGATCATGTCGTCCATCTGCGAGACCGCCGCCAGGCCCCACCACGCGCGTGCGAGCTGGTAACGCATCTCGTCGGCGGCGATCTTGTTGGTCGCCTGGCCGATCTCCACGCCCTGCGCCGCCAGCGCTTTCAGCGCGTCGATTTTGCCAAAAGTCCACAGCGGCTGGATCACCGTCATCTGGCCGAGCACCAGCGGTTTCCACGTGCCGCCGAGGTCGTAATCCGTGAAATTCGAGCCGTCCTTGCCCGGGCTCAAGCTCGGGATCGCCGAGCCAAAGGACGTCATCTCCAGCTTGGGCAGCTGCGCCGACTTCGCCTCGCGCTGCATCGCTTCGTACAGGTCCAGGCTCTTGCCCGCGGCGGCGATCAGCACGGAGCGCTCCAGCGCGCGCTTGACGCACTGCTCGTAGGTGCACTTCAGCACCTTGTGGCCGTCTTGCGCCTGGGTCACGTCAATGGCCAGCACCGCCGGCTCCTGCGCCCAAGCCGGCATCGCCACAAACAACAGAAAAAACAGGCTCATGCGCATCATTCAGAATCCTGACTTCAGCGGCACGCGCTCGGTTGTCTGGGCAATCAGGTTGAGCGCCGCCACGTACGGGCCATCGTGGCCCAGGCCGCAAAAGGAAGCGTCGCCGCCGACGAGAATATTCCGATAGCCCGTCGTTGTCGCCACCGGGCTCGTGCCCAGCGTGTGCGGGATGGCCTCGCCGTAGCACGGCTGCAGCTCGGTCGGATCGATATCTTCGTCGCCGTCCTCAGCTTTGAGCCAAGGCGTGTGCCGCGCGAGCAAGTGCTCAGAGAGAAAGGGAATAATCTCTTCCACCCGCCGTTGCAGCTTGTCCAGCAGCGCCGTGGCGGATCGCGCGCCGCCAGACGTCGCGTGGATCGGCACGCGCATGGCAGCGGTGATCAGCCGCACCTCGCGATCGTCGGTGCCCGACGCCGTGTCGATGTCGCGCGCCATGTGGATGCAATTGTCCTCTTCCAGTGGCTGGGACGGGTCGCCAACCGCGAACACGTGCTTGGCCATCGCCTCCGGAATCGCGCGCGCGCGCACGACAAAATTGCCGACCAGCGTGTAATAAACCGGCTGCAACGTATGGATTTGGTGGTGGAATTCCTCGTTCTGCTGCTCCTGCGGAATCAGCTGGAAAAAGCGTTTCGGGTCCATGTTGCACACAAGCAGATCGCAGCCGATGACCTGACGGCGATCGCGCAGCGTCACGCTCGCTGCCTTGCCCCGCGCGATGTCGATCTGCGCGACCGTGTCCTTGGCCTTGAAGTCGCCCGCCGCGCTGATCTGCCCGAGGAACATCTGCCGCAATGCGTTGGGTCCGTGATCAAAAGACGCCGTGCCTTTGCACAGCTCGGTCACGGCGCGCACAAACGTCGCCGGATAGGGTCGCGCCGGCAACATTCCAGAAGTAAAGCGGAATGGCGCGTTCATGAAGGCGCGAAACGGGTGGCCGTGGACAAAGCGGATCAGCGGATCCTCGATCGCCCATTCGTCGTCCAGGAACGGAAAGCGCTTGACCAGCCGGCGGAACTGGAAGGTCTCCACGACGCCGGTCGGCGGTAGGTTCGGCCGCAGCGTCAGGACTTCCTCCACGTCGGCGTCGATCTCCGCCACGCGCTTGAAGAAATAGCTGATCTCGTCTTCCACGCCGGGGAATTCGCGCTTCAGCTCGCGCTCGAACAGTTTGGGATTGGTCGACACGTTGATGCGCGCCTTGGGCAGCACCACCTGGAACGCCGGATCCAGTGGTTTTGGCAGGTTGCGCAGCTCCAGGCCGAGGCTCAGCTCGTCGAACACGCGCTTGATCGGCGGGCTGGTCAGGCCGTGCGGCATCTCCAGGCGCCGGCACATCGTGTAGCCCTGGTGCTCGTACAGCATGCCTTGGCTGCCCTGGCCGATCACCAGCACGCGATAGCCGCGCTTGGCGCACAGCGCGCCGAACACCAAGCCGGCCAGGTCGGTGCCGATGATGACAATCTGATAGTGCGAGGTCGTCACGGCCAAGGCGAAAAATCCTGCGGGCGCACGCGCGGGCATGCGGATGCGCGGCAAGCGTACCGCAGGATGACGGCGCGCGCGAGGTGGCGGAGCGCTCTGGCGGAAAACTGCGGTCAAGGGCGACCGCGCACGGAAGTGCGCAAAGCCTCGCCCAGAGCTGGCCGGGGCGCACCGCCGTCTTTCTTGTGCGGCGCCGCAGCGTACATACGCGTTCCGAAACCTGATCAAGCTGCTCCTGCTGGCAAAGCTGCCGGACAATTGACCGAACTTGCCTTGCAAGGTAGCGTCATACGGCCCCATCTGGGCCGGTGGAGTACGCGTGAACGTCCGTTGTCCGAACTGCAGCGCGGTCTTTCCAGTGAGCGCGACAGGCCCGGGCGACGCCCAGCAGGTCGAATGCCCGCTTTGTCTGTTGCGCTTTTTGCCCAACGACGAATCGACAGTCAGCCTGCCGGAGATGCCCGCGCAGTTCCGCGGCACGGCGGCGCCCTCGCCAGACGACGAATTCGAGAGCTTTGGCGCGCCCACCCAGGCCCAGAGCCGCTTGACCGGCCAGGCCGGACGGATGCCCGGCGTCGGCGGTTTTGACATTCGCACGACGACGTTTCCGCCCGCCGCGCCGCCGATTCCACCAGCGGCTCCGTCTCCGGCTCCGGCTCCGGCTGCGCCCGCCGCGCCTCTGCCGACACCAGCTGGCAGTTTTGCCGATGACAACATCGATTTTGAAGCGTTGCTGGGCGACACGCTGGCGCCGGTCGGCGACACCGCCGCGGAATTCTCGCCTTTTGGCCGCGTGGCGGCGCCGCGAACCGGCCAGACGGAGCTCGTGCGCGACGCGTTTGGCGCGCCGCAATCCACGGCGCCTGGCGCTGCCGCCAAGCCGATCCCGGGCCTCGCGAGCTTTGACGCGCACCCGCCTGAACCCCAAGCGCCAGCCAAGCCGGGTCTGAACTTGGACAAGTTGGACGACCTGAGCCTGGCGCCGATGCTGCCCGCTGACGATTTCGGCGCGGATCAAGGCTTTGGCGGCTTTGGCGGCTTTGGCGATCACCAGGCCGCGACCGTGTCGACGGCAGCCGCCGCACCGCCCTCCGCAGCCGACGACGAAGGATTTGCCGGTTTTGCCGGCCTGGACGCGACCCTGAACGCGCGGCACGCGGGACGCGGCGCGGATAGCGTCATCGTCGGCGTGTCCGCAGGGACCTCGGAGCCGGACCGCCCGACGACTGCGCGGCCGCAGGCCAAGGCCAAACGCAAGCCGGTGTTCACGCCCGAACTCAAGCAATACTTGCAGCGCGCGCTGACGGCGTTGGTGCTGCTGGGGCTGGTGATCGCGCTGCTCGGCGCTGGGCTGGAGGTCGCCGGTTTTGGCTGGTTCGGCCGTCGGCTGTGGGCCAAGCCGGATGCAGGCGCGCAGCGCACGGTCAAGTCCGCCAAGCTTGCCGCCGCCGCGCAGGAGCCGCCAGTCACGCTGTGGGACACGCGGTCGAGCTACGAGGCGGAAATCCACCGGCTGGAGCTGCTGGCCAAGCAGTCGCCGCGCGACACGCAGATCGCCCAGCAGCTGGTCGACCGCTACCTGGACTTCTACGAGCGGTTTCCGCTGCGCTTTTCCGACAACCCGGCGGCCAAGACGCGCCTGGAGGCGGAGCTGAAGCTCGTGGCGGTGCCGCTGCGGCTGGAGGTCATCAAGACGATCGCCGCGGGGACCAAGCTGGAGGACGACAAGCTGGCGGAGCTGGCGGCGGGCACGCCGGATGACCAAGCGCTGGCGGTTCGCCAACAGCTGCTGGTGCTGGAGCGCAAGGCGACCGTCGAGGTGCTGTCCAAGCCGGGCGCGACTGGCGGTGGTGAAGTGGACGCCGTGCGCCTGGCGTTGAAGGACTCACCGGAACTGGACGCGCTGCGCAAGCGGATGGCCGCGGTGGTGCTGGCAGCCAAGGACCAAGCAAATCTGAACAAATTCAAGGTATTGCAAGCTCACTTGGCGGATCGCGCTGGCGCGAGCGCAGAGGTGCTGCCGCTGGTGTCGGACATCGTCGCCAAGGCCGACGACAACGCCGAGGCACGCGTGTTGGCCGCATCGGCGCATTTGGAAGCGGGCAACCTGGACGGCGCGGACGGGCTGCTGCGCGACGCGGTGGACATCGCCGACACGCAAAAACAGCCGTCGGACAAGCGCGCGGCGGAGCTCGTGAAGGCGCGGCTGGCGGCCAAGCGCGGTGATCGGGACAAGCTGATCGCCGCGCTGCAGTCCGCGGTCGACCTCCAGCCGACCGACGAGATGAGCACGGTGCGGCTCGCCCGGCTGCTCGTGGCGTCCAAGCGCGCCGATGACGCCCGCAAGGTGCTGACGGCGGCCAAAACCGCGGGGATGCGGTCGATCGCTTTTGAAGTGGCGCTGGTGGAATTCTGGCTGTACATCAACCGCAACGAGGACGCGCTGGAGGAGCTGAGCGAGGCCGGCAAGCTCTATCCCGAGTCGTTGGACCTGCTGTTCCTGCGCGCCCAGGTGGAGGACAAGTCGGCGCACTTTGCCACGGCCCGCGACCTGCTGGCGCAGGTTATCCAGCGTGATCCCAAGCACTTGCGGGCGATCCTGCGGCTGGCGGAGCTGCTGGCGACGGCCGAGAAGCACGACGAGGCGCTGACGACGCTCGCGGCCGGGCGCAAGGCGGTGGGCGACGACGAGGCGCTGCTGCGCTTGACGGTCGAAGAGCTTGTGGCGCTGAAACGCGACGCGGAGGCGCGCGAAATCGCCGGACGGCTGCTGGAGATCGCGCCGGACAACCGCGCGTACTTGCTGCGCGCGGCGCAGTTGGACCTGCGGCTGGGTCAAGTGGACCGCGGTCTGGGCTACCTGCGCAAGCTGCGCGACATGCGGATGCTGGACCGCGACGCGGCGTACCAGATGGGCCTGGCGCTGGCGTCCAAGGGCAAAGCGGAGGAAGGTGCCCAGACCGTGCTGCCGTTCGCCGAGCAAGCGGAAGCCGACGTGGAGCTGAACGTGCTGGCCGGCCGGCTGCTGCTGGACAGCCACGACCCAGACCGCGCCGCGACGGTGCTGCAGCGCGCGGTGACGGCGGCGAACGGCAAGAGCCCGGAGGCGTTTTTCGAGTATGGGCGGCTGGCGTTTGCCCGCGGCGAGAACGAGATGGCCGTGACACGCATCAAGCAGGCCATCGCCGCCGAGCCGATGACGTGGCGCTACCGACTGACGCTGGCCAAGAACTTGTTTGACGTGAAAAAGCCTGAAAATGCTCGGGAATTGGCGCTCGAAGAGCTCAACGCCATCGTGTCGGGCGCGGCGGCGTTCAAGGCGGCAGGGCATCCGGTCACGGAGCTGGACGTCGTCTTCGGGCTGCTGGCGCGGCACTACAGCAGCCAGCACCGCTATCCGCAAGCCGCGCAATACTGGCGCAAAGTCGTGGAGTTACAGCCGGATGACATCGACGCCTTGACGTCACTGGGCGAAGCGCTGCACCACGCCGCGAGCCCGGATGCCATCGGCGTGCTGAAACAGGTGCTGAAACGGCGGCCGAGCGACGCGCGCGCGGCGCTGTACCTCGGGCTGGGCGAGCTGAACGAAGGCCACTCCGCCGACGCGCTGCACTGGCTGGAGGTCGCAACGGCGGGCACAACGACGGAGACGGCGGAGGCGTGGTACCACATCGCGCTCATCCGGCGCGAACGGGGAGAGACGCTGCCGGCGCTCAAGGCGACCGAGGAATACCTCAAGCGCACGCCCAAGGACGCGACGTACCGCAATGACGCGATTACGCTGCGGGCAGCGCTCAAGGCCAACGCCCAGCATTGACCGGCAGCGCGTTTTGACCGGCCGGATCAGCCGATATCGCCCAGGAGCGTGTGCAGGGCAATACCACGCAACCTCGCGAGAGGATAAGGTTTTTTCACCTCGGCGGCCACGCGCTCTTGCAGGATCGGCAACAGTGGGTGGCGCAGCTGGGCCAGCGCGTCCCGGTGGTGCGCCGCACGCACGTGATCGGGCACGTGCGCCGCCGCACGCGACGCCCACATGTGCAGGCGCCCCTGGGCAAACGGCGACTTCTCGCTCTGCAGCCCGCGCTCGAACAGCGCCAGCGCGCGCGGCACGTCGTCCTCGCGCAGCGCCACCGCGCCAGCCAGGAGCTGCAGGGTCGGCTCGTCCGGCAGCGTCCCGGCGGCGATCGTCAGATGCTCGTGCACAAGCGCGATCCCCGCGCCCTGCGCTTCCAGCTGTGCCGCGCGCAGGTAATGGCGGTAGGCGGTCTGGGCCTCGCCGTGCTCAAAGCGCGACACCGGGGCGTGGCGAACGGCGGCATCCAGCGGCCGCTGTTCCACGCCCACCGGCGCCGACCAATCCCATGGCACCGCCAGCGCCGCGCCGCGCCCGCTCGGACAGCGGCCAACGGACAGGTGCAGCATCTGCCGCTGCGGATCGACGACGACGGATTGCACGCTCGTCGCCTGCGCCACCACGCCGCCGGCCACGCGTTCCATCTCCGGCACGTCGGCGTCGCGGCCATCGCCCAGCCAGCCAAACAGCGCGGCGACGTCAAACGGCTCCCCCGCCACCGCCGCGTGCGCCGCCGTCTCCAGGCGCTTCTTGCGGCTGTGCGTGTGCCAGGACCAGCCCGGCGACGGCGCCAGCTCGCGCGGCCGCAGCTGCTCGGCGAGGTAGTGGTTGGTGCAGGTGCGCCACGGCTCAGCGCCTTCGGGACCCGTCACCGCGACGTCGGTCGCGTGGCACTCGATGACCACAGCGCGCTGTTGCACGCCCGAGGAGATCGCCAGCCCCCAGGTGGACGCCACCGGCCGCTCGCGCGCGATCGCCTCGGCGTCGGCCAGCGTGACCGCCTTGCGCGCGATGTCGTGGCACAAATCGACGATCGCCGCGCCGGAAAATGACACGTCCCGGTGCAGCCGCGTGTGCGCCGTCACTGTCAGCCCGGACTCGTTCCACGCCGTGATGCCCGGGACATCCGCGCCGCGCGAGGTGGCAAAAGCGTAGCGTTGGCCTCGATCCGGCGTGCAAAACACCACCGCGGGCGCCATGTCCCAGATGCCCACGCCGGGAAAATCGAAGTTGCGCGCGTGCAGCAAGCGGCCGTCCTCGGTCGCCGCGCCCCAAGCCATCAGCGTCGAGCACGCCGGCACCGCGCGCTGCTGCCACGGGTCCGCAAACGGCCCCAGCTTGTGCATCCCCGCCAGCCCCACGGCGTTTTGGAACATGTCCATCGCCAGCACGTGGCGCGCCGCACCCGGGCCCTGTCCCGCCGCGCGCATGAACGCGTCCGTGCGCGCGCGCAGGTCCGCGGGCCGATGCCGCTCCAGCCGCGCCGCCAGCAGGTCCAGCAGCGGCTTGACCACCGCGGGCCAATGGCGCTCCACCGGGCTGAGCGCGCTGCCGCGCAACATCTGCCCAACCATGTTGGGATAATACGCCGCCGTCGCCTGCCAGCCGCCGATCTGCTGCAGCAGGCGCCCGTGCTGCGCGCCCATCTCCGACTGCGTGCCGCGCAGGTGAAAGACCGCAAGCGGCAGCGGCGGCGTCTGGGTGTCCAGGGCAGAGAGGGCGTTTGGCTGGTTCATCGGAAGACTCCTTGTGACAAAATACCTTTAGATAACTGGAGATTTGAGCGGCAGCAACACCTGAGCAATGAACAGCTCCAGCGTCGCGTGCGGATCGACGCCGCGGCTGATGCGCTCCACGAGGCAGCCGTCCACGACCGCCACGCACAGGTCCAGCATCGGCTCCGGCGCGCAAGGCCGCACGCGCCCGTCGCGCACCGCGTCCTCCAGCAGCGCGACGGCAAACTGGCGAATCGGCTCGACGAGATCGCGCGCGCGGTCCAGCACGTCCCGCGCCGCGTCCGGTCGGCCCACCGCCCAGAACTGCAGCAGCAGGCCAATCAGCTGCGGGTCAGCCTCGTAGAACGCCAGCGTCGCGCGCATCCACGCCGCCAGCGCGTCGATCGGGTGGTCGTCCGGCTGCAGCCGCTGCAGGACATAGGCCTGCTGGTCGGCGAGGACGGCCGTGAGCACGGCGTCGAACAGCTCACCCAAATCTTTGAAATAATAGTAAAGTGCCGGACGCTTCATGCCGAGCGCCAAGGCGATCTCGCTCATCGTCATGCCGACGACCCCGCGCTCGCGCAGCGCGGCAAAAGCGGCCAGCGCCAGCTCAGTCTTGCGGTTTGGATCCGGCTTGCGCGCCATGACAGCTCCCGCCCGGCGATTGCCTGACAGGTTGTCAGTTTAAGATGGTTTGACAGGTTGTCAAGGAATCTGTGCACCGGGCAGGACGAGCATCGCGTCGCCATACGAATAGAAGCGGTAGCCGGCGGCGATGGCATGGGCATAGGCGGTGAGGATGCGTTCGCGGCCGGCCAGCGCGCTGACCAACACCAACAGGCTGGATTGCGGCAGGTGGAAGTTGGTCATCAGGCCGTCGACGATCTGGAAGCGGTGGCCGGGCAAGATGGTCAGGTCGGCGTCAAAACGCCCCGCCGCGACAACGCCGTTGCCACGCAGCGCAGCGGCTTCCAGGGTGCGGGTCGTCGTCGTGCCCACGGCGATCACCGCCCGGCGTTGCACGCGCGCTCGCGCGATCGCGTCGGCCGTCTGCTGCGAGATCTCGGCGCGCTCCGGCAGCACGCGATGGTGGCGCAGGTCCGGGTCGCGAACCGGCAGGAACGTGCCAGGGCCCACGTGCAGCGTCACGCGCGCCAGCTCCACGCCCGCGTCGGCCAGCTGCGCCAGGAGCTCCGTGGACAGGTGCAGGCCCGCGGTCGGCGCCGCCACGGCACCCGGAACGTCGGCAAAAGTCGACTGGTAGCGCGGCCGATCGAGCTCCGGCTGCTCCTTGCCGCCGCGGATATACGGCGGCAGCGGCACGTGCCCGCAGGCCGCCAGCAGCGCCGCCAGGTCGGGAAAACCGCTCAGGTCCACGCGCACGACACCGTGGCCCGGCAGCGCCGTAATCGTCGCCGTTCCGCCGCCGTCCAGCGCGAGAATGTGACCTACTTTCAGAGGCTTGCTTGAACGGGCCAGCGCCTCGTGGTCCAGGAGATCGGCGCCCGGCGTGGCGAATGGCCGGGTCAGCAACAGCTCCACGCGCCCGCCCGACGCCTTGTGGCCCAGCAGCCGCGCCGGCACCACGCGCGTGTCGTTCACGACCAGCAGCGCACGCGGCGGCAGCAGATGCGGCAGATCCGCCACCGTGTGGTGCGCCACGGCATCGCCCGACTGGTCCAGCACCAGCAGACGCGCGGCGTGGCGCGGCTCGACGGGCGTTTGCGCGATGGCCGCTTCGGGCAGATCAAAATCGTAGGCGCGCAGGTCAAGAGCGTCGATCACGCGGTAACCTCGGGCCATTGCAGGCGATCCAGCCAGCCGCCGCCGTAGCGCCGCTGCACGAGGTGCGTCCAGCCGGCGCGCAGCGGCTCGGGCAGCCCGTGACGGGTCTCCACGAACACCTGCGCTCCGGGCACCAGCACCGCCGGCAGCGCCGCGAGGATCGCCTCGTAAAGCTCTGAATCATAAGGCGGATCGACATACGCCAGCTCAAACCGCTGGCCCTGCGCCGCCAGCTTGGCCAGCTGCTTGACCGCGTCGCCGTCGAGCACCGTCAGCTGGCTGTCCAGCCGCACGTGCTTGGCGTTTGCCCGCAGGATTTCCAGCGCCACCGGGTCGTTTTCCAGCGCCACGGCGTGGCTCGCGCCGCGCGACAGCCACTCCAACGCCACGGCGCCGGTACCGGCACAGACGTCCAACACGCGCTCGCCGCTCAGGAATCCGCCGAGCATGCTCATGACGGCGCCGCGCAGCATGTCGGACGTCGGCCGGACGGCTTCGCCTGACGGTGCCTGGATCTTCATGCCTCGGCGGCTGCCAGCGATGATGCGCACGCGGTGTCCTTGCCCGTCGCCGATGCACCGGCCGGGGCGACACAAGGTGCCACACCTGACGGGGGTTGCAAGCCTGCCGGGGTCCGCTACGCTGGGCGCGGAGGTTCCCGTGTCGTTTCGGCTGCTGCTGCCCGTGCTGTTGCTCCTCGCGTGTCAGCGCGCGCTGCCGACGGTCAGCCGGCCCAGGGCCGTCGCGCGGCCAACCGAGCCGGCGGACGCGCAGCGCATGCGCGCGGCGGCGGTGACGATCCATTTCGCCAACGGCACGTGGACGCCGGGCGATGTCCAGGTCGGGCTCGATCGCCTGCAAGTGGCCGCCGTTTTTGGCGATATCGAGCGCGGCGATGTCGGCGTGCTGGCGGATCTGGTCGGCCGGACGTCGGCCGGTACGCCGCTGCCAGAGCTGGACTCGTGCGTGCGGCTGGCGGATCCGGTGCACAACCTGGGGCCGCGGCCAGGCGCGCCGCCGGTGGCGTACATGCAGCTGCTTGACGTGGGCAACGTGGAGCTGCGCGCGGGCAAGCAGGCCTTGCCGCTGCGGGTGCAGATGGTGCCGAACCTGTTCGAGGCGACGCGCGGCGTGCGCTACGACGTCGAGCGCGACATGAGCCGCAGCTGGCTGGCGGCCGGCGCGCTGCACGTGGTGGCGACGGGCGGCGATGGCGTGCCGCCGTTTGACGTGGCGATCGAGGTACCGCGGCCGGTGCGCCTGACCTGGGTCGGCAGCAATCCGGTGCGCGGGGGGCAAGTGCCGGCGCCGCCGCTGAACGAGGATCTGACGCTGCGGTGGGGATCGGTCGATGGCGCGGCGGACCTGGACCTGCTGCTCGGTGCGGACGTGCCCGCGGGGCTGGGCTGGCTGCACTGCCGGCTCAAGGACGACGGCGAATTCACGGTGCCGCGATCGCTGGTGCCGCTGCTGCCGCCGCACAGCGCGGAGCGGCCGTGGCTGGCGCGGTTGTCCCGGTCGCGCGAGGTGCCCATCCCCGGTTTCGAGGCGCTGCCCTTGCGGCTTGAACTTAGTGATTCCGCGTGGTTACAGTAGCCCTGGCTACTTCTTGTCGCCGCCGAACAGCTTCTCCAGCCAGCTCTGCTCCTTGGGCAGCGCCACCTTCCTGGTGACCGCCGGCGTCGGCTTGCTCGCGGCGATCGCGGTTTTCGAGGCCCGGCGGCTCTTGAGCCCGCGCTCGCGGTCCTCGAGCTCCCCCAGCTCAGACAGGTTGCTGCGCCGCTGCTCCATCAAGCGCTTTTCCCGCGCCGCCTCGATGTGATTCGGCTGTAAGTTCAAGCAAATCTGCAAGTTGCCCATCACGTGCCGCAGCTCGCCGTGCAACTTGTGCCAGATCGCCAGATAGTACGCCGCCTGGGCGTGAAATGGCGTCTTGGCGAACTGCGTCGCAACCTCGTTCCACATCGCCTTGGGCCGCTCGATGCGCTCCGCCTCCGGATTGGCGTTGTTGTTGAAGATCGCCCAGCCGAGCATGACCTTGCAGTCCGCGGCCTCATTTTTCTCCAGCAGCGGCAGCGCCAACTCCAGCGCTTCCTGCGCGCCGGCCCAATCGCGACGGTTCAGCTGCTGGCGGCCGCTGTGCAGGTAGATCCGCGCCACGTCCACGGTCGGCGGCGGCTCCAGCCCGCGCATGCTCGGCGCCGCACGCGTCTGCACGCTGGGCGAGGTCCGCGGCGTCAGCGTGGATTGGCTCGTCGGCGTCGGCCGCTGGAACTGCCCGGTGCTGCCCATCGGCGGCTGACCGGAACTGGCGGTCGGCATCTGGCTGGTCGGGCGTTGATTCTGGCCGGTGATCGCCTGCGGAACGCTCGCGCGCTGGTACTGCCCGGTGCTCGTCGGGACTCCCGGATTCGGCACGCGACCCGGATTGGGCACGCCGCCTGGGGCGGCCGGCATCGTCCCCGTCGGTCGCTGGAACTGACCGGTCGCGCCTTGGTTGCCCGCCACCATCGGCCGATTCATCGCGCCCGGCGCCGTGGGCCCCTGGCCGGTTGGCATGCCGCGCGGCGTCTGGGAGGTCGACGTGCGCAGCGTCCCCGGCACAATATCGACTGCGTTGGGCTGCGGCCCCGTCGGGCGCAGGCTGTGGGTGGTCGGCACCGTCGCGCGGTTGGCCTGCATGTGCGCCGAAACCGCGTCCGAGCGCTCCATCGCCGCGTGCAGCATCGTCTGGATGTAGATGCTGCGCTTGGCCGGATCACTCAGTGTTGCGTTGGCCGCGGTGATCGCCTGAAACGCCCGGGTCGCCTGCGCGCGCAGCTGCGGATTGTTCACGAACAGCGGGTGGTCGGGATGCACGACCTTGGCGAGCTTGAAATAGGCGTCGCGGATCTGCAGCGGATCGGCGTTGCGCGCCACCTGCAGCAGCGTGAAGTGATCCGCTTTGGCGTCAATCGCCGCGAGCAGCGCCTTCAGGACCGCGTGGGGGTCATGGGGAGGAGGCGAACTGGTCATCTCACCCGCAGCAGCGGTCGGGTCGGGGGCTGACCGCAGACTGGTACATTAGTGTGACAACTGTCGCGTGGCAATCGCCAATGGCGCCATTCGTGTCGAAATGTGCGCAATTTTTGTCGAGCCCGCCGGTTGACCCGATCGCGGGCTTGCGATACTCGGCAGCGCCAGAGGAGCGTGCCGTGACCAAGAAGCCCCTGACCTACGCAGAAGCTGGAGTGGACATTGATCGCGGTGACGCCTTCATCGACCGCATCGCGCCCTTTGGCAAGGCCACGCACCGGCCCGGCGTGCTCGCGGGCATCGGCGGTTTCGGCGGCCTGTTCGCGCTCGGCGGCCGCTACAAGGACCCCGTGCTCGTCTCCGGGACGGACGGTGTCGGCACCAAGTTGAAGCTCGCATTCCTGACCGGGCGCCACGGCACCGTCGGCATCGATCTGGTCGCCATGTGCGTCAACGACGTGCTGTGCTCGGGTGCCGAACCGCTGTTCTTCCTCGACTATTTCGCCACTGGCCGCCTGGAGCTGGATGTCGCGACGGCGGTCGTCAGCGGGATCGCGGCGGGCTGCCAGCAGGCCGGCTGCGCGCTGCTTGGCGGCGAAACGGCTGAATTGCCAGGCTTTTACGCCGATGGTGAATACGATCTGGCCGGCTTTTCCGTCGCGGCGGTCGAACGCGCCGCGATACTGGACGGCAAACAGGTGCGGCCCGGAGACGTGATCATCGGGCTGGCGTCCAGCGGACTGCATTCCAACGGTTTTTCCCTGGCGCGCAAGGCGCTGCTGGAGGTGCGCGGGTTGGACCTGTTCGGCCCGTCGATTGGCGGCAAACATCCTGATTTGGCAGCAGAAATGCTGGAGCCCACGCAGATTTACGTCAAGGCGGTGCTGGACCTGCTGGCGCAGCAGCCGGTCCACGCGCTGGCGCACATCACCGGCGGCGGGCTGCCGGGCAACGTGCCGCGGTCGCTGCCGGCGGGGACGCGCGCGGTGCTGCACTGCGACCAGTGGTCGGAGCCGGCGATTTTTGGCGCGATCCGCGCGGCCGGCGTGGAGGAACTCGAGATGCAGCGGACTTTCAATCTGGGCCTCGGCATGATCGCGGTGCTGCCGGCGGCGAACGTCCCGGCCAGTTTGGCGCTTCTGGCGGGCCATGGCATCGCGGCGACGGTCGTCGGCGAGATCGTCGCGGCGGACTTGGCGGAAGCGGATTGCATCGTCGTCTGACGGCCACTCCATCGTCTTGTGAGGAACCGAAATGCTGGCTCATCTGGTACGCAAGGTGCTCGTGATCGCGGTGTTGATCGCGCCGGCGATGGCGCAAGCGGGCAAGCCCAAGGCCAAACCGGCGGTGGAGGCGCCCGCGGCGGAGCCTTCGGCGCTGAAAAAGCTCAAGACGCTTGTGGATCGGACCGGGACGCTGGTGGACCAGTTTGTCCGCGACGTGAAGACCGCGGGTGATGACAGCGAGCGGCTTGTCGAGCTTGGCCGGCGGTTCCAGAGTCAGATGCAGTCGACGGAAGTCGAGATGGAGGCGCTGCAAAAGACGCTGGACGTCGCGCAGCGGGAGGCGGGCGAAGAGTACGGGCGCGACAAGCTGGGCCCGCGGATCGAGGCGATGCAGGCGGCGCTGGAGCTGGTGCAGCAGGCGGCCGAGGGCGAAACCGACGAGGACAAGCAGGCACCGGGCGAACACGCGCCGGGCGCGGACAAGTTTCGCGCGGAGATTGCCAAGGCGGTGACCGAGGCGGAGGCGCTCCAGCAGCTGGCCCGCGCGGCGGGTCGCGATCCCGTCAAGCGTGAAGCCGTGCGACAGCGCCTGGCCAAGCTGGGCGGCCAGCGCAACGCGGCGTACCAGACCGCGCGCCACGACGCGGCGATCCAGAAGCCGCTGCGGCTCTTTCGGGAGGCGGCCAAGGCGCTGGAGCCCAAGCTGCAGCGCGTCGACCGGCTGCTGCGGCTGGCGCTGCTGCCGCCCTGCGCGGCGTTTGAGGAGCAAAAGCTCACGGTTGCCGAGATGGCCGCGGATGCGCGCCGGCTGGTGGACGAGCTGGCCCAGGTGAATGACGCGGCGTCGCTGGAGTCGCTGAAGACGCGGTTTGCCCACGCCGTGGCGGGCTTGGACACGCTGGGCTGGCAGAAGCTGGCCTCGGACGAGCGGCAGGAACTGGCGGCGATCGTGACGGAATCGGTGTCCGTGACGACCGACCAGTTCATGGAACGCGCCGAGGCGCTGCAGCAGAAATACGCCGCGCCCTAGCGCCGGCCAAAGGAATTGCACGTGAAAATGCCCTCCTTGCTCGTGATGCTGCTCCTGTGCGCGCCGGCGCTGGCGCTGGCCAAGCCGCCGGCGGTGGCGGCGCATCCCGCGGATACGCACAACGTGCACCGCGCCAAGACCGCCGTGGACAAGCTGACCGTCAAGCTGACCGGCATGGTCAAGCGGGCCGAGGCGCCGGGCATGGACGTGCCAAAAGTCCAAGCGCTTGTTGCGGAATTCCAGGCGCACATGGCGAGCCAGCGCAAGGAGTCAGAAGAGCTGGAGGCGCTGCTGACCGACGATGAGAAGGCGGAGGTGGGCCAGTACATTGCCGAGCGCGTGACGCCGCTGCTGGCGCGGTTTGAGGCGGTCTACAAACGCGTGCAGACCGAGGCGGATCCGACCCGCGACGAACGCGAGAAGGCGCTGGGTGCGAGCCTGGATGCGCTGGGGACGGAGGCGGAAGCGGCGGTGCAGCTGGCCAAGGCGGTCGGCAATGATCCCGCCAAGCGGGCGGCCGCGGTGGAAGCGCTGGAGAAGCTGACGGTCGCGCAGCACGCGCTGTACCACGCCGGCATCGCGGAAGTGCAGGCGGGCCCAGGGCGCGAGCCGTGGGAGAACCTGTTTGCCGGTCGCGTGGAAAGACCGCTGCTGCATGCGGAACGTCTGCTGCGGATAGCACTGCAGGCGCCGAGCGAGGACTACCAGCAGGCGCAAATCCGCATGGCGGACCTGACCAAGCAGACCGAAACGCTGCACGGCGAGTGGCACGCGGTGCAGGACTGGCCAGGGCTCAAGGCGCTGCAAGAGCGGGAGACGGCGCTGCAAACCGCAGTCCAGGGGCTGGTGCAGGGCTGGCGACTGCTGCCGGCGGACGAGGCCGTGGAGCTCGACACCGTGGCGCGCGAAACGCTGGTGCCGGCCGTGGAGCGGATGAACCAGGACTCCGCCGAGGCGCGCAAGCGGCTGCCGCCAGAGCCGGGCAAGTAGCTGCGCTGACCGCATCGCGCGTCACAACGTCCCGAGCCGCGGCGGGCCACCGGAGGTGCACGCTCGCGGTCCCAGTCCGAGGTGCGACAGCGCTGGCCACCGGATTCTGAGGTTCGTTTCGGGCCAGGCTGTGTGGCGCCGTCAGACCTCGACCATCTCGAAATCCTGTTTGGCCGCGCCGCAATCCGGGCAGCACCAGTCGTCGGGGATGTCGGCCCAGCGGGTGCCGGCGGCGATGCCTTCGTCGGGCAGGCCATCCGCTTCGCTGTATTCAAAGCCGCAGACGATGCAGCGAAACATCTTGAAATTCTCAGCCATTTTTCACCCCGAGCGCAGCCAGAGCCGCGCGATAGTGGCCCGCGTGCCGTTCTTCAATTCGCGCCAGCGCGGCAAACCGCCTTTCGGCTTTTTGCACGATACCGCGATCCAGGTGCGCCGCAAACGCGTCGGCGTGGCCTTTGGACTCGGCGATCTGCGCGTCGATCTCCGCCAGCGCCGCCGCGTTGCCTTCGACCTCCGCTTCCCGGCGAAACTGCGGGTACATTTCCGTGTACTCGTGTGTCTCGCCGGCAATCGCCAACTGCAGGCACTGCTGCGGCGTCAGCTTCTGCTCGCTCAGCAGCAGCTGCAGGTGGCCCCACGCGTGCTGCACTTCCTGGTCGGCGGTTTCCTCAAAGATCCGCGCGGTTGCCTCGTCGCCCGCCTCCCGGCAGAGCTTGGCAAAGTACCGGTACTTGATGTGCGCCATGGACTCGCCGGCCAGCGCCGACTCCAGATTTTGCCGCGTGCGCTGCGGCCGTTCGTGACTCATGGATGCCTCCTGTCTGCGATTTGGCCCACCCCGCGTCGGCCATGGCACCAAGATAGGTGGCGGCCAGTGATACGTAAAATGGATTATCTGGATGATTTCGATAACCTGGACTTATCGAGGCAGCGCCGCCGCCAGCCGGCCCTGGGCCAGCGCGTGATCCAGCGCTTTCACCAACAGTTCCATGACCTTGGGTCGTGACGACGCGCGGCGCCACGCCAGCAGGACGCGGCGATGTTGGGTCGGTGCCAGCGGCCGGAGCACGAGCTGCTGGCTGTCCGCGGGCGTCACCGCCGTCGCCGGCAGCACGGTCACGCCCACGCCGGCCATGACCATGTGGCGGATCGTCGTCAGCGAGCTGTTGCGCAGCGCCTGCACCAGCGCGGAATCCGTCGGTATTTCGCGGTTCAGGTCCGGGCACACGGCCAGCACCCGATCGCGAAAACAGTGGCCGGGCGTCAGCAACAGCACGGTCTCGCGGGCGAGCATTTCTGGCGTCACGGCGGCCACATCCGCCCAGGCGTGGCCCAGCGGCGCCGCCGCCAGCAGGATCTCGTCGTACAGCGGCTCCGTCGCGACGCCCGGCGCGCTGAACGGCTCGGCCACCACCAGCGCGTCCAGTTCGCCCGCCAGGAGCCGCTCGGTCAGCTGCGCCGTCAGGCCTTCTTGCAGCAGGAGCGGTAGCTTGGGCGCCATCGCCTGGATTTCCGGCACCCAGTGCGGTAACAGGTACGGGCAAATCGTGTAGATGAGCCCCAGGCCAAACGGCACCGCCAGCGGGTCCTGCGCCGCCTGCGCCAGCTTGTGCACTTCCGCGGCGGCGTCCAGGGTCCGCTGCGCCTGCAAGACGATCGCCCGGCCAAGCTGCGTCACGGTCAGCGTCGGCGTGGCGCGGTCAAACAGGACGACGCCCAACTCGTCCTCGAGCTGCCGCACGGCCGTCGACAGCGCCGGCTGGCTGACAAAACACGCCTTGGCGGCGCGGCCAAAGTGGCGCTCGCGGGCGACGGCGACGATGTATTTCAGCTCTTGCAGCGTCATGGCCCGTTGAAGGTGGTTGCCGCGCGCGGTGTTGTCAAGGCTGCGGCGGCGGGTCAGACTGGGACCGCGAGCGTGCACCTGCGGTCGCACGCCGCGGGTCCGGGACGATCGATCTCGAACTTCACTCAGCGTGTAGGGGAGCCCCATGGTCCGCGCGGTCCTCAGCCTGCTTCTCACCGCCCTGGGTCTGGTCGCGGCCACCTCCTGCAGCTGCGCCGCGGTTGTGCATGTGCGCGGCAGCACGCGCGGGCACGTGACGTTCGTCGTCGACGGCAGCCGCGCGGTGCAGCGCGTGACCCTCGCACAGCGCGACTTCAGCGGCGGCTGGAACGATATCTGGGCCATCAGCGGCAGCAGCGACGTCCGCGAAATCGTATACGGCGAGGCACCCGACGGCCTCCGCGCCGCCGTCGCGCCGGCGCCGTTGCACGCCAGCGGCATCTTTCTCGCCAGTGTCCAGCTGGAGGGCGGCGGCTGGGGCGGCCCACCGGGCTGCGCGGGCGAACTCCTCTTCACCTTCACGCCCGCCGGCGTCGTCCGGGAGTGCAACGACGTCGCTGCTTGCCTGGCGATCGCCGGGCAAAAGCCCGACGCGCGGCGCTAAACACAGGGACAGAAGTTCTGGATCCAGCGTCCGTCGGCCGCGGCGAGCTTCCGAAGGAGCGGCGCGGGGTCCAGGCCGAAATGCGTCAGGTCCTACCCAGGCGGCTTGGTCTTGCACAACGGCGACGCGAAAAGAGCGCGACGGCAAAAAGCGCCGATGATGTCCAATCTTGCGGCCTCTCCCCGCGCGCGGTAAGTTTGCGGATGGGGCGCCGGGCACCCCACGGCAGGTCGGTCGATGCGCAAACGCTTCAGCACGCCAACACCCCAGCCGCCGGCGGACGCGGAGGGCACGGGCCCGTTCATCGCGCCGGATGAGACGACGCACCGCTATTTCAGCAATGCACTCGCGGACATCCGCTCGGCGATCGCCCAAGCGCGCGGCGATGCGCCGGCACCGGAATCGTCGGTGGAAGTCGCTGTCGAAGCGGTGCGCAGCTGGTCGGCCGAGCTGCCGCCGATGGCGGGGACCGACACGCCGGGCTTGACGGAAGTGACCCAGCGCTACGCCGATCAGAGTGTTTCGGGCATCCGGGCGGCGATTGCGGCGGCGCGCGAGGCCGGCAGCCAGGACCCGGAGACGCGCGCGGCGGCGCGGTTTGCGCTGGGCGAAACACCGGCGGTCAAAGTGCCGTCGCTGGTCCTGGAGGCGAGACCGGAGCCGGCAGCGCAGCCACCCGATGCGCCCGCACCGGACGACGAAGCGGAGACACCATGAAACAGTGTCCCGTCTGCCAATCGACCTACCCGGACGAACAGCGCTACTGCGGCCAGGACGGCAACGGCTTGGTCGATTTCGTGCCGCTGGACCCGCTCATCGGCGTCGTCGTCGGCGGCAGCTACCGGTTGCGCAAGCAGCTGGGCTCCGGCGGCTTCGGCACAGTCTACATGGCGACGCACGAGCGCTTGCCGATGATGGTCGCGGTAAAATTGCTGAATGCTTCCAGGACTTTGGACCCATCGATGGTCTCGCGTTTTCGCCTGGAAGTGGAAGCGGAAGCGCTGCTGACCCATCCGAACATCGTGCGCGTTCTGGACCACGGCCAGGACCCGACGGCGGGCTTCTACATCGTCATGGAGCACCTGAACGGCCGCGATCTCGCCAAACTGCTGGACGCCAAGCAACAGCTGGGCGTGCTGGAGATCTTTTCGCTTGTCGACCAAGCCGCGTCGGGGCTGGAAGCGGCGCACAAGGCCGGCATCGTGCACCGCGACGTGAAGTGCGAGAACCTGTTCCTGGTGGATGACCGGACGCGGCCGGAGGGTTTTTTCCTGAAGCTGCTGGATTTCGGCCTGGCGCGGCTGATGCACAACGCGGTGACGCCGCATGGCCAGACGCTGCGCGCGGTGGCGCACCGCAGCACGGCGCAGCGGACGTTTGGCAGCCCGGCGACGATGGCGCCGGAAGTGGCGAGCGCCGGCGCGATCGACCACCGGGCGGACATCTACAGCTTGGGCGCGGTGGTCTTTGAGCTGCTGACCGGTACTATCCTGTTTGAAACCAAGACGTTGGAAGAAATGCTGCACCGCATCGTCCACATGGCGCCGACCGCGCCGTCGGCCGTGCCGGGCGGTGAATGGGTGCCGCCGGCGCTGGACGAAGTCGTGGGTCCGAACCGGGCACATCATTTACACCTTAGACCGGGCACATGGTTTACACATTGAGGCATCACGACAGGAGGTCGAAGATGCCGTGGAATCAGGTGACCAAGATGGAAATTCGGAAGCAGTTCATGGAGAAAGTGACAG
>CAIYWC010000092.1 GCA_903929795.1 uncultured Myxococcales bacterium
AAAGTTGCGACCCGGCGGCGGGTTGTGTAGCCTATTGCGGTTGCGGGCTTGCCCGTGACAAGGGGCCGGCTCGACTGGTCCCGCGTTGATGAGCACAGTGCAAATCAACCGGAAATGCGGGTTTCGTTCGAAACTGCGCACATTGACTGGCATTTCGCCGCGCGTCCCCCCAACTGACGGCCGCTTGGACGGAACTTAAGACGAGGAATTTGAAGATGACGATTCGCACTACCCTGGCCGCCCTGTTTGCGGCCGCTTTGGCCATCACTGGCTGTGGCTCTTCGACCAGCAGCTCCGGCAACACGGCCGACACCGGCCCGACGACCGACACGGTCTCCGACACCGGCGTTGCCAGCGACACGGCGACCGGCACCGACGCCGCGACGACCGACACGGCCACCAAGGACACCGTGAAGGCCGACATCGGCACGCCCGCTCCGACCTGGGGCAGCTGCGCAATCACCGATCAGGCCTGCATCCAGGGCTGCGTCCAGGGCTCCTGCGCTGACTCCGGTCAGGCGTGCGCCTCGAACACGGAATGCGCGGCGTACCAGACCTGCCAGCAGAACTGCAACGCGACGCCGATCGTCCTCCCGACCCAGGCGACGCCCGTCGCGGCCCTCCCCGGTGAAGATACGCCGACCTACTGCTTCCGCGTGTGCGGGCTCCAGGCCACCGGCCCGGCGCTGGCGCTCGATCAGGCGTACGTCACGTGCATCATCGGCGACTGCATCGACTGCTCGACGTCGGCCTCGCAGGGCATCACCAAGGCGCAGTGCCAGTCGGCTTGCGGCGAGGAGTTCTACTGCACCGACGCCTTCACGGCGTGCCTGACCGACACGGATTGCCTCGCGGCGTTCGGCTGCCTGATGAAGTGCTCGGACACCGACACGACCTGCCAGAACGCGTGCATCACCAACGCCAAGAACAACGGCCCGACGCTGTTCAAGACGTTCAACGATTGCGCGAACACCAACGCGACCAAGTGCATCGCGCCGTAAGGCCTTGAGTTTCTGCGCAAACGCCCGTCCCTGCCGCCCGTCGTGCAGGGGCGGGCGTTTGGCTTTTTGGGCTTGCGTGCGGCAGTTCAACGCCCGGTTGGGCGCCGGCCGCCGGTCGCCGCGCATCAGGAACGCGCCGGGCTCGGCACCGCAGGCAGCTGCCAACTCCGGCTCGCATGTGGCGAGACGCCCAATCAGCCTGTATTCAGACTGGCCGATGGCCGAGGTCGAAGCGCCGCCATCCGGGGCGCGCCCAGCAAGGAGCGCGCTCGCTGTTGGGTCCGAAAGGCAACAGCATCAGCCCTGAACGGCTTGGACTCGCACAAGGAGCAAACCTGATGGTCGTCGCACCGCGGCGGGCGTGCCCGGGCGATCGCGTGCGCGGGCGTCGATCGCGTCGGGCAGCAGCAGCCGTTGAATCGTGCTTGGAGAATCTGGACCTGACCGGCGCTCACTTCAGGATCATGCCGCCTGGATAGCTGTACGCCGTGACGGTGCCGTAGCCGTAGACCATCAGGCCAAACGGTGTGCCCGTGCCCCCAGGCGCGGCGACGCTCTCGATCGTGTGCGTGCCGGGCGAGAATTCGACGTAGCCGAATTCCCAGGTGCCATCGCCAAACGGCTGGAAGCTGGCGTTCAGCGGATTGCCGTCCATGGTGATGGCCAAGCCCGCGGGCCGCACGACGCTGACGTAGTTGCCGATGAAGCCCGCGGCCGTCTGGATGGTGTAATCCGGCCGGTATTGCGTCTTGGCGGGGATCATCGCCATGCTCGCGTCGCCCAGCGTTGCCGCTGCGCCGTTGGTTCCCAGCCCCGTTTGTCCAGCACTCACAAGCAGTTGCGCGACCTGGATCTTGCCGGTCGCGGTCAGCATGAAGCTCTGGTCGGTCTGCACGCGCGCGCGTTGGCCGGCGTTGAGCGTCACGCCGTTCAGCTCGGGAGCGCCGGGATACTTCGCCACGGACGGCGGATTCGTCGTCAGCGTGACGTTGTCCTCGCCTGCCACGACCACAAACTCGTCCACTTCATCGCCGCGCGGCTTGGTCTTGACGCAAAACGCCGCCGTGCCCCAGAACTGCACCGGCATCAGCTGTTCTTCCATGTGCTCGGTGCAGCAGGTGCTGTAGGAACCCGTGTCGCCGCCCGAGCTCTGACCAAAGCGGAAATCATCTTCCACTTCAGCGACTTGGTGACCGCTGAACACCGCGATGGGCTTGTCCGCTACGACTTTGGAGCCGGTCATGTTCGGCAGCGCTCCGGGCCCGGTACCGGGCGGCACCATGTCGCTCTTGCCCATTTCCTCAATGTTCAGCACGTCATACTGCGAAAGCGCGAAGGTGTAGGTCGTCCCCGCCTTGAGCGATGGCGGCTTGGTGCCGTCCCCTGGCACGCCCAGCGCGTAATTGACCTGGCAGTCGCGCGTCGGCGTGAAGCTGACGTTCGTCGTGCCCGCCAGCGTCGCCACGATTGTGACAAACGCGCACGCGGTCTTTGTCGAGCCCAGCAGGATGCCACCCGACTGCGCCGGCACCATCGCGTAATAGGTCGTGCCCAGCGCGTTTTGCGGCAGGAGCAGCGAACCGTCGTTGGAATCAGCGTTTTCCGCGTTGTACGGGTTGAATTGGTACGCCACGACCGGCTGCGTCGACTTGACGTGAACCGCCTTGCGCATCACGCCGGAGCCCGACGCGTTCATCACCGGCATCTTGAATTCCTTGGTCTGGCCAGCCGGTACGGTGTTGTTGGCCAGCACCAGATCGACGCTCGGGCCCGGCGTGCCGCACACCGTGTCGGGCTTGCTGTTGCACGTCGTTGCGCTGGGCGCGCATGCGGAGGCGTCGGCGCAGGTCGCCTGGATGGTGAACGTGATCGTCGCGTCGAACTGGCCCGGGTTGGAGATCACCACGCTGTGCGGCACCATCTCCGGAATCACGCTGGAAAACGGCACCTTGGTCGGATCGTTGTCCAGGTCGACGCTCCAGTATTCGCAGCCGATATTGCCCGAAAATTTCACGCCCTGTTCGCACAAGCTGACGCATTTGCCGCCAAAACACTGGGAGCCGGTCGCGCAGTTGGTGATCGGGCCGTAGCCGGTGCCGTCCGGCAGGCAGGTCTGGAAACTGGTGGTGGAGCCGGGCGCGCATTGGGCGATGTCGGGCGTGCACGCAGTCGTTTGGCACTTGCCGTTGACGCAGAGCTGCAAGCCCGTGCAGGGCGTCTCGAATGTCGAAGCGCCGTCAGCGGAACAGTGGATTTCCGCCGAAAAGCCGTCGCAGCCCAGCGACGCGCCGGCCGTGCAGCTCGTCGGCGTGATGCAGTTGCCGGCTTTGCAGATGTCGCCCGCGTTGCAGGTCTGCTTGACCTGCCAACTTGTGCCGACGCAGATCTTGGCGGTCGTGTCATTGTAGCACGCGATTTCGCCGTCGGTGCAGACAAAAGGCGAGTCGTCCTGGGAACCTACGTCGGTGTCGCTCAGCGTTTCGGCGGTGCTGCCGTCGGGCAAGCCCAGGCCGACGTCGCTGCCGCCCTTGGCGTCAAGCGCGTTGCCGCCGCCGGTAGTCGTCGGGCTGCTGCAGGCCCAGAAGCCAAGAGAAACAAGCAAAATCAAGCGCTTCATGAACACGACCTCGATGCAGGCGCCGCGCGCCGACGTGACGTCCCGCATGTTGGCAAGAATCGAGTGGCGGTTCAAGAGCTTGGCAAAAACACCGACGCCCCGGCACAACATTCGCGCGCCGGGGCGTCGGAATTTTCTGGCGCTGCCTGTCGGCTCAGTAGCGGTAGTGATCCGGCTTGTACGGACCCTCGACCGGAATCCCGAGATACTCCGCCTGCGCGGCGGTCAGCGTGGTCAGCTTGACGCCCAGCTTGTCGAGGTGCAGCCGCGCCACCTCCTCATCCAGCTTCTTGGGCAGCACGTGCACGCCGAGCTCGAATTTCTGAGTCCACAAGGCCAGTTGCGCGAGTACCTGGTTGGTGAACGAGTTCGACATCACAAAGCTCGGGTGGCCCGTCGCACAGCCCAGGTTCACCAGGCGGCCGCGCGCGAGCACGATCAGCGTCTTGGCGCCGTTGTTGGACTGTTCCGCCGGAATGTGAAAGAGGTCCACCTGCGGCTTGACGTTCTCCTCCACGATGCCCGGAGCGGTCTCGAGCCACTTGATCTCGATCTCGCTATCAAAGTGTCCGATATTGCACAGGATCGCCTGATCCTTGATGTTCTTGAAGTGCGTGCCAGTGATGATGTCGCAGCAGCCCGTCGCCGTGACGAAGATGTCGCCCAGCTTGACCGCTTCTTCCATCGTCGTGACTTCGTAGCCCTCCATCGCCGCTTGCAGCGCGATGATCGGGTCGATTTCCGTAATCAAAACGCGGGCTCCCAGGCCGCGCATGGACTGCGCAGAGCCCTTGCCCACGTCGCCGTAGCCCGCGACGACCACGACTTTGCCCGCGACCATGATGTCCGTCGCGCGCTTGATGCCGTCGGCCAGCGACTCCCGGCAGCCGTACAGGTTGTCGAATTTCGACTTGGTGACGCTGTCGTTGACGTTGATCGCCGGCACCTTGAGCTCGCCGCGCGCGTGCATCTGCACCAGCCGGTGGACGCCTGTGGTCGTCTCCTCCGACAATCCCTTGATATCCTTGAGCATTTCCGGATACTTCTGGTGGACCCACATCGTCAGATCGCCGCCGTCGTCCAGGATCAGGTTCGGGTTCTTGCCGCCCGCGAACGCGAAGATCTGCTGGTCCATACACCAATCCGCTTCCGCCAGCGTCTGGCCCTTCCACGCGTACACGGGCACGCCCGTCACCGCGATCGCCGCCGCAGCGTGGTCCTGCGTCGAATAGATGTTGCAGCTCGTCCAGGTCACTTCCGCGCCCAGTTCGGTCAGCGTCTCAATGAGCACGGCCGTCTGAATCGTCATGTGCAGGCAGCCCGCGACGCGCGCGCCCTTGAGCGGCTTGGTCGCGCCGTATTTCGCGCGCAGGGACATCAGGCCGGGCATTTCCCGTTCCGCCAGACGAATTTCTTTGCGACCCCATTCGGCCAGGGAAATGTCGGCGACCTTGTAAGGCAGGCGGCCGGAAGCGGCCGGTTGGGCGGAAGGCGTGTGAACAGCGGTCATGTCAGTTCCTTGAAAAAGTTGAGTCCAGGGACTCGAAGCTTGTGGGATGGCGCTTTGGCGAAACACATGCGGTCGGGCCGCAAAACGCCGGACAGTCTGCCAGACGGCGCACCGCTTGTCGATTCAGAAGTGGCCGTTGCGGCAAAAAGCCCAGGCCCGGCGCTCGGCTGGCGGCGTTACTTCTCCGCCTCGCCCGGCACTGGCTTGTCCTGCGCGCCCGGCACGGCCGCCAGCGCCGCGGTGCGCACTTTCTGCCATTTCTCGACTTTTTCCGCATACTTGGCCCGCACTTTGGGCAGGTGGCGGCGGATCCCGGCGAGCGTATCAAACGGAATCGCCTTGCTCAGCGATTTGCTCAGCCAACTTGGGATCCAGCCGCCGATGTCGGCGTGCACCGTGAACTCGATCCGCGTCGTCTGGTCGTCCACGCGGCTGATGCGGTAGTGGCCTTTGAGCACGGGCATGCGGACCACGCCGTCGATTGGCGGGCCGAGCGGCGACTGGATTGACTCGAAGCGCATCGTCACGTCGTCGCCGCGATCGAGGCCAGTCGCCAGCGCGTGCAGGACGGCGTCGCGGTCCTGGACAGGCCAGGGAGCCGTCGTCCGGCTGTAGAAGATCATCTCGCTGTCGCTGATCCGCTTGAGAATACGCGAGCCGAGGCAGCGCTTGGCCCAATCGCAGGTGCGATCGACGTCCTCGATCAGGGCGCAGATCTCGTAGAATTCGCCCTTCATGACCATGGTGCCGCGGACGTCGGGCATTTCCTGATCGGGGACTTCGCGGGTCTCGACCAAGATCCCGTCCTCGTTGGATAATTTGCTCCAGCCGGCGGCCTCGGCGGGCCAGGCGGCCAGCGCACTGAGAACGAAGATTGCCGAACTTACGCTGCCCAGTCGCTTCATGAAGGTCCTTCAGGGTCGCGGCCAACGGGCGACAGGTGCGGCGCGCGCCGATCCAGCCGGCGGTACCAAACACCTACATCATGCCGATCGCCGCGGCGGCCATCAATCCCTGCGTTCGCGGGGCTTGCAACCCTTGCCGCAGTTTCGTAGCGTGCGCGTGACGACTGCGCAAATTTCGGTGGGTTGGCCGAAGTTGGGTGCGCAGCGGACGGCCGATTCGCGTCCCTCGCGACGTCTTCTGGAGAGCCATGTTGTCTTTTGATTTCAAATTGTTGCGTCAGATTGTCTGCCTTGCCTCCGCTGCCAGTTTGGCCAGCGCCTGCGGTTCGAGCACCACAACCAGCACCGACGACGTGACGGCGGGGACCTCCGACGCGACTGGCGACACCGGCGCGGACATCGCGGGCGACGTCAGCAGCACCGCCGACGCGGCGGCCAACACCTTGATTGCCAACGGGGAATACTACCTCGCCGTGAACGTCGTGCCGTTTGGCGGCCTGATCCTGCCGTTCAAGGCCACGCTGACGGCGTCGGGCAGCTTGACGGCCGGCGGCATGCTCAACACCTTGGAATTGCGCGCAGTTTCGGACAAGGAGACGCCGATTTACGTCAGCGACCCGATCGGCACCGTCGCCAACGTCCCCGTCGCCAAGGGCGGCGCGTTCACGGCGACGTTCAGCGATCCGATCCTCATCCCCGGCAAGGCGTCGCCGACCGGCAGCGACGTCCACGTCGCCAATTTTGTCCTCAGCGGCACCATCAGCGCGGACGGCACGCTCTGCGGCGACATGAGCGGCACGGTCGTCGAATTCGCCAAGGACGTCGCCACGAGCACGTTCAAGGCGGTGCCGTGGGGCAAGCAAGCCGCGACGCCTGAGAGCGCGTGCACGGCTGCGGTGGTCAAGCACTACCCCGGCATCGCGACCTGCCCAACGCTGACCACCGGCGTCAATACCTTTACCAGCGCGGAACGCAGCCGCCGCTTCACGATCTACCTGCCGCAAAGCGCCACGGCGACGGACCTGCCGGTCGTTTTCCTCTACCACGGCGTCGGCGGCGACATGTCCGGGATCGTCAGCGACACGGGCTTTGACAAGCTGCAGGCGACCGAGCAGTTCATCCTCGTCGTCCCGGAATCCGAGCGCGACGCCAACGGCATCGCCGTCACGCAGACCGAATGGGACTACAGCGCCCCGGCGTTCACCGACGACAATCCCGACCTTGTGTTCTTTGACGACATGCTCAAGTGCGTCAGCGGCCAATACAAGACCAGCGCCAAGCGCGTCTACATCACCGGCATGTCCGGCGGCGGCTTGATGACGGTGTTCACGTCCTTCAACCGCGCCAGCATTATCGCGGCCGCCGCGCCATTCTCCGGCGGCTACCTGTTCAAATTTCCCAGCACGCCCAATAAGTTCGCTGAGATGGTCGTCTGGGGCGGCGCGACCGACAGCGCGTATGGCCAGAATTTCGACCTGCTCGCCAATGCGCTGATTCCGGCGCTGCGGACGGACGGCCACTTCGTCATCCAGTGCAACCACGGCACGGGTCACAAATGGCCGGCGGAGATGACGGCGGCAGACTGGACTTTCCTGAAGAATTACACGCTTGGCGGTCCGAATACGGACTTCACGACGCCGCTGCCGGCGGTGTTTCCCAAATACTGCAGCGTCACTCCGTAGCGCGCTTTCGCCTGGCTGACCGGGAATTCGCACTGGGCGCAACCGCGCGACGCCTCGCGACCGGGCGCACGCCGCGCGAATGCACTTGCCATTGCCCGGGCCACTTGCGTTAGGATAGCGGCCGGGGTGTCTTGTTGAGGGAGCAAAGGGCGATGGGGATCATGATCAAACAAATCAGGCAGTTCAAGGCGATTTGCGCGTGTGCCGTGGTGCTGACGATGGCGGCGGCTGGCGTCAGCGCGGTCGAGGCGGACGGCAAATGGCATCACGAGTTCACGGAGGACGGCATTGCGGTCTCGATGATGACTGAGGAGGGCCGCACGCTGCCGGCGTTTCGCGGTGTCGCGAACGTGGATGCGGGGCTGTTCGAAGTGCTCGGCATGCTGGACGACGCCAAGCGCGCGACCGAGTGGATGGCGAATTGCATGGAGAACAAGGTTATCAAGCAAATCAATGAGTTTGATCGCATTATCTACAACCGGACTGACGCGCCGTGGCCGGTGTCGGACCGCGACGTCGTGATCTCGGCGGTGGTGACGGGCGACGCCGAGAAGCGCGAGGTCATGATCAAGTTCACCTCCGTGACCAACCAGGGCCCGGGGCCGGTGGACGGTGTGGTGCGGATGCCGCGGCTGCGGGGCTACTACAAGCTGCAAGCCATCGACGAGAAGCACACGAAAGTGACCTACCAGATCGACGCGGATTCGGGCGGCAGCTTGCCGGATTGGCTGATCACGCGGGCGACGCGGCGGCTGCCGGTCGACACGATCGCCGGGATGCGCAGCCAGATCAAGAAAACCGCCGGTAATTACGACAATTTTGTCCGGCGCTACGATCCGACCAAGGGCGGCAAGATCCCCGAACAGTTTGCCAAGACGCCGCCGGTGGCTCCGGGCGTGGCGCAGCCGTAGGGCGGTGGGCGCTGGCGCCGGCTGACGCGCTTGCCACAGCCAGGCCGCAAGCTCCTGACCCGAGGAGTTCCCATGTCCGACCGGTACTTCCGTCCGCCGTACGTCTCCGCCTTTCGGGTTCTGGCGCCGATTATCTGGGACAATCCCGGCGATCCGACCATTCTGGGCGACACGGAAATCAACGCGGAGCCGCTGCTGGCGCACCTGGAAGCGCACCATCACAAGACCGGACAGAAGCTGACGGTCACCCACGCGGTGGCGCGCGCGGTGGCGTCGGTGCTGGGCGCGCACCCGGATCTCAACTGTCTGGTGCGGCGCGGGCGGATTTGGATGCGGCGCGACGTGGACGTGTTTTGCCAAGTAGCGGTGCCGCACGAGGATGGCAAGAAGCTGGCGGGCGCGGATCTGTCCGGCGCGGTAATCCGCCAAGCCGACAAGCGGACGATGGGCGAGATCGCGGCGGAACTGCAGGCGTCCGCGGACCGGATTCGCCGCCACGACGACCCGATGCTCAAGCAAACCAAGCAGATGCTGACCGTCCTGCCGCCCTTTTTGTCCAAGCCGTTCCTGCGGTTGTTGGCCTATTTGACCCACGACTGGGGGATCAATCTGACCTGGATGGGCGTGCCGGACGACCCTTTTGGCTCGATCATGGTGACCTCGCTGGGCATGTACGGCATCCGGTTTGCGTACGCGCCGCTGTTTCCCAACGCGCGGGCGCTCGGCGTGCTGCTGGTCGGCGGCGTGCACGAGCGGGCGGCGGTGGTCCATGGTCAGGTCGTCGTGCAAAAAGCCCTGCCGCTGTGCATCGCGATGGACCACCGCGTCATCGATGGCCTCCAGGCGTCGGTGTTCTCGCGCGAGTTGATTCGCCGCTTGGAGAATCCGGCGCTGCTGGACGATCTGAGCTGGTCTGTGCCGCGTCCCTACCATCCATCGACCGGCATTCTCGCCGCGGATCCGGTGGCAAAAGCCTGAGCTTTCGGAGATCTTCATGACATCGCGCCGCTGGAGCCTCCTGCCTTTTTGCCTCGCGCTCGGGCTCGCTGCCTGCGCCGCCAAGGAAGCCGCGCCCGACAAGACGGTCACGATCCGCTGGACCAGCTATGGCGTGCCGCACATCACGGCATCCAGCTGGCAGGGCTTGGGCTTTGGCCAAGGCTACGCCTTCGCCAAGGAGAACATTTGCACGCTCGCCGACCAGATCGTCAAGGTGCGCAGTGAACGCGCGCGCTGGTTCGGTCCAGGCGAGCTCAGTGCCAACGTCAACAGCGACTTGGCATACAAGGCGATGCAGGTGGTGAGCCACGCACAGCAGTTTTGGGACACGCAGGTCTCGTCGCGTTCGCAGGACATGCTGACCGGCTATGCGGCCGGCTACAACGCGCGGCTGGCGGAAGTCGGCAAGGATGGGCTGCCGTCGCCGTGCAAGGGCGCGGCGTGGGTCCAGCCGATCACGGCGCTCGATCTGCTGGCCTACTACGCGGACTTGGGCGAGCTGGCCTCCGCGCGCAACTTCAAGGATTACTTGACGATTGCTCATCCGCCGCTGGCGTCGACGCGCATGGACTGGCCGCGCTGGCTCCATCCGGCGGCGGAAAATGAGCGCGCCCTGGCGTTTGGCAAGGAGCTGGACCCGCTGCGGATGATGCAAATCGGCTCCAATGGCTGGGGCCTGGGCAAGGACAAGACGGCGGACGGCCACGGCGCGGTGCTCGCAAACCCGCATTTTCCCTGGTTCGGCGAGCTGCGGCTGTGGGAGTCGCACCTGACGATTCCCGGCGATGTCGACGTCGCGGGTGCGTCGCTGATGGGCGTCGGCGGCGTGCTGATCGGCCACAACCAGCACGTCGCGTGGACGGAGACCGTGTCGGCGTCGCGCAAGTTCACGGTCTACAAGCTGAAATTGCTGCCCGGCGATCCGACGAGCTACACGGTCGACGGCGTCGTCCACAAGATGACAAGCCACGACGAGACCATCCAGATCCTGCAGACCGACGGGACGCTCAAGCCCATGACGCAGACGTTTTGGAAGTCGGACGTCGGGCCGATCCTCGTCGTCGGCGGCGTGGGCGAATGGACGACGGAGTCCGTGTTCACGCTCCGCGATGCCAACGCCAACAACGGCCGGCTGATCGACCACTTTCTCGGCTTTTCGGTGACGACGTCGGTGGCGGACCTGCAGTCCGTCTGCCAAAGCGTGCAGGGCAATCCATGGACGAACACGATGGCGGCCGACGATCAGGGCAACGCGTTCTACACCGAGTCGCACAGCACGCCGAACGTCTCGCAGGCGACGATGGACGCGTGGGCGGCGGATCAGGACATGATCGTCGGCATCCTGCGGCAAAACGGCGTGGTGCTGCTGGACGGCTCGACCTCGGCCAACGATTGGGTGGTCAAGCCGGGCGCGCGCGAGGACGGGCTGACGCCGTGGGCCGAGACGCCGCACTTAGCGCGGACGGACTTCGTGTTCAACGCGAACGACTCGCACTGGCTGACCAACCCCCTGGAATTGCTGGAAGGCTACGGTGGCATGTACGGCCCGGAGCGGACCGCGCGATCGGTGCGCACGCGGATGAACCTGACATTTTTGCAAGGCACGGGCGCAGACGCGGCGGCGGGCGCGGACGGCAAATTCACCCAGGACGAGCTGACTGCGATGTTCATGAACGACCACATCCACTCGGCGGATCTCATGCTGCCGGACCTGCTGACGGCCTGCACGGGCGTGACCCAGATGCAAGTTGCCGCAACGACAGTGGATGTTGGCGCGGCGTGCGACATCCTGAGTAAGTGGGATCGGACGGCGACGCCCGCGGGCAAGGGCGCGCTGCTGTGGCGCGAATTCTGGTACGACGCGAATAACCCCGGTTGGGCACACGCATTTGCGGTCGCGGACCCGGTCGGTACGCCGTATGGCATGCCGCTGGCGCCGACCGGCACGGACAATCCGGGCGTGCAGGCGCTCGCGCGCGCGGTGCTGGCGCTGCAAAATGCCAAAATCCCCTTGGACGCCGCGGTGCCGGATTTCGAGTACACGCTCAAGGGCGCGGATCGACTGGCGATTCATGGCTCGGATGATCCCGAAGGCGCATTCCAGGTCGTCGGCTGGGTCGACGGCGAGAACGACACGATCCTGCCGGCGTTGCGGATGACGCCGCCCAAGAACGCGCCTGGCGCGTCAGGTCTGGCCGTGGGCGACGGCTATCCAGTCAACTATGGCTCGAGCTTCGTGATGGTCTGCATGTTGACCGCTGACGGGCCAAAGTCCAAGGCGGTCCTGACCTATGGCCAGTCCAGTGACCCGCTGAGTCCGCAGTTCACGGATCAGGCCAAGCTCTTCGCCCAGCGGCAATTTCGCGACATGCCTTTCACGGATGCGGAGATCGCCGCCGATCCGAACCTGACCACGCAGACGTTGACGATGCCTTGACCGGTCGCGCGCATCACTCAAGTGGGGACGTTGAGCGCGTCGCGTCGCGTTCTATCCGTCCATCGATTGGCGCGCAGTTTTCTGAAATCATTGATGTTCGTCGTAAAGACTCGCGGCGAACAGGCGGCGCGCGACCGTTTTGCAACGGTCCCATTTGGGTGATAGCATCGCCCGGTTACCCGACTTGGAGACGCTCACGATGTTGCACCAGTTCAAGCGCCGCTCTGCCCTCGCGATTTGCCTTGCGCTGACGCTGCTGGCCACTGCCGGCTTCGCGCAGGAAGGCACGTGGGAAAGCATTGGCGTCCACGATGGCGTCAGGGTCTGGCGCAAGCAGGTCCCGGGCAGCGACCTCTTCGCGTTCAAGGGCGAGATCGTCACGAACTTGCATATCGGCAAGATCATGACGACTTTTCTTGACCGGGATCAGCGCAAGTTCTGGGTCGACCGCTTCGCCGAGCAGAAGATGCTGGAGAAGCCCAATCCGTATTCGGAAACCTACTGGATTCGCTTTGGTTTGCCGTTTCCAATTTCCGACCGCGACTACGTGCTCAAAGCCGACGGGCAGGTCGACAACGCCGCGCATGTCTTCACAGCGCGCATCAAGTCGACCGTTGACGGCCGCAAGGGGCCAGACGACTGCTGCGTCCGCGCGGAGGCCAAGAACACGTACTACCGGTTTGAGGCGATTCCCGGCTCGGAAAAGACCAAACTGACGGTGGAAGTGCACACGGATCCCAAGGGTTCGCTGCCGGACTGGCTGATCAACCTCATCCAGAAGAAGTGGCCGTCCAAGACGCTGTCGGGGCTGATTGCCCGGGCGCGGACGCAGAACCAGATTCAGCCGGAATTTGCCAATTGGCACGATGCGCCAGCCGCTGCACCTGCCGCGCCCTGAGCGAGTCGCGCCGCCCGAAATCGCACACCAGAAGCTTGCGATGCGGCCGCTCCCCGTCCGCACCCCCACAGCTCCGGCCGCAGACTTGGGTGACGGAGATCGGTCAGCACATCTAGACGACCCGCACACCCACGTCCGCAAGGCCGGGCACCCGCAGGCTCACGCGCGTCCCCGCGCGCAGGGGCTCCGCCAGCGTCGCAGCGCCAGTCAGGATGATCGAGTCAGCGGGCAGACTGATGCCGAAATCCGTCAACAAGTCCATAAGTTGTACCAAGGACTCGATGGGATGCCCGGAGATGTCAGCCGACGAACCGCGCTGGACAACGTGCGCGTCGATCGCCATGGTCATCGGCAGGTCCGCGATTTCGCATGGCGCCTGCCACGGCCCCAGCACGAATCGCCAGCTCGACGCATTGTCGGCAATCACGTCCGGCAGAGAAAAGTACTGGAAGCCAACATAGCGCGAATCCAGCACTTCCAGGGCCGCGCAGACACCGTCGACGGCCTCCCAGGCCTCCGCGCGCGTCACCCGCCCCGCCAGCGCGTGCCCGAGGCGCAGGGCGATCTCCGGCTCGATCTTGGGGTGCACGCCGTCCGCCCGCCGCAGTTCGCCGTCGTTGGGCACCAGCATCGCGTCCGTCAACACGCCCCAGATCGCGCGGTCCAAGTTCATCTGCTGGCGTTTGGCCGCCGACGTCAGGCCCATCTTCCAGCCGACAATGTGCTCGCCGCGCGCCAGCCGGAGCCCAATGCCGGCCATCATGACGCGATACGCCGCGTTGACGCTCAAGTCGGCGACATCCTCGGTCAACCGCCCGATTTCCTGACGATTTAGCAGCGCCGCGTCCAGTCGTTCGGCGAGCGTTTGGGTCTGTTCGAGGCTGAGCATGGGCTGACTCCGCGGATAGTGGTCTGGCTGACACCATCGCCACACTCTGCGCGTGCGTCAAGGGCCGCACAGTTCGACTGGCCTTTTTGATCGCCTGAGGTTGACGGCGACCGCGCGCTCCCTGAGAATATTCTTATTCAAACTTCCCTTCGGGGCAGTCGTG
The DNA here is from genome assembly GCA_903929795.1 of uncultured Myxococcales bacterium. Lineage (GTDB taxonomy): Bacteria > Myxococcota_A > UBA9042 > UBA9042 > UBA9042 > CAIYBN01. Next base: position 14,013 of record CAIYWC010000092.1, read on the forward strand.
ATGCGGCGACCACGGACCTGCACTTGGGGAAGGGCAGGTCCGTGGCTGCGGCATCTGTCCGCTCGCTGAATGGATTGCGCCGGCGCTGCGTTGATGGAACAGGGCCGCGGCCTCGCGCCGTCAGGTCCAAACCGCCAAGGTGAATGCAGAGCGCGTCTGGAGTTGGCGCGAATTTTGCAGTAGCCTGCGTCCGTCTCTCAGTGTGCTCGCGCGCGCTGTCGGGCATGGACGCTCTGCCGGGTCTCGCCCGTGGGAGCCCGCACTTTCCGGCCCGCGTGGCCCAACTGGAAGAGGAGATTCTCATGCGTCGTATTATTCTCGCGTTTGCTGTGACTGCCCTGACCGCTGCTCCGTTCGCTGCCCAGGCTGCGACGGGCAAGGAAATTTTTACTGAGCAAAAGTGCAACAAATGCCATAAGATCACCAGCGAAGGCATCGCGCCCCTGGAAGAAAAGCCGACCATCATCGACTTGTCCGGGGTGGGCAAGGATCACGATGTGGCCTGGTTCAAGGGCTGGCTGAACAAGGAGATCGAGCGCGACTCGATCGTCAAGAAGGGCGAGAAGGCCAAGCACAAGATCCAGTTCAAGGGAACGCCCGCCGAACTGGACACCTTGGCTGCGTGGTTGAAGACGCTGACCAAGAAGTAGACTGAGAGCCCGCACGCGGGCGACCGCGGATCCCCGGTTTGGCGCACGCTGAGCCGGGGATTCGCATTTTTGCGCAGTGCGTTGGGCTGAACGAGCCATGTGACCGCGTTGCCGAAAATTCGGCATTCCTGCCGAAATTTCGGCTGATTGACAAAGTCTTGGTAATTCAAAGCCTTGACCTTTCACCGCCGTGACGTCGCCGGTGCCGCTGCCGAAAATTCGGCGGACTTCGGGTAGGCCTCACTGGCATCGGCGGTCGGTTCTGGTACGCTAGGTCGGCTTCAACGCCACGCAATGGCTGCCCGCAGATGACTGGACTCCCTACGGCCCTCACTTCGCTGCAAAAGCACGACGCGATGCGCGCCGAGCGGCTGCCCGATTGCGTAGGACAGCGGCAGGAAAGTGACTCGCCTCTATCGAATATGCAAACGGCCTGCGAGATTGGTCCGCATTGTGCAGATTGTCCCCGGATGGAGGATCTGCCCGTGCCTGTGCTTCGGATCGAAAGCCCGCGTGAATCAGCGGAGGTCGCATTCCAGCTGCCCGAGCCTGAGGAATTGGTCGAGCGGCTGAACTGGTTCGTACGCCTGCGCTGGCGCGCGTCGGCAGCGATTCTGGGCGTGATCTTGCTGGCGAGCGCGCTCAACCTGGTCGAGGCAAAGACGACGCTTTTTGCCTTGGGTCTCGCGCATTTGTTGGGCAACGTCGCCTTCAATGCGATCGCCAAGCGCGTCTCGGCGACGACGTCGAGGCAAGTCCTGCAGAACTTGCTCACGCTGCAAATCGTCTTTGATCTGGCGATGTTGATGTACTTGCTGCATTTCGCCGGCGGCGCGGACAACCCGTTCATGATGCTCGCGGTCTTTCACATGGCGTTCGCCGGCATGTTGCTGCCGCTGCGCAAGGCCCTGGCGATTGGCGTCTTTACCGGACTGCTGTACGCCACGATGGTGCTGGCTGAGTCTGCTGGCGTCCTGGCGCACTACCCGCTGCTGATTGGCAGCGTCGCGCAGGTGGCGACGCCGCCGCGCTTGTGGAGTTCGCCTTTGTATATGCTGGGTTACATTGCGGCATTTTTTCTCACTGGCTTGGGCGTGATCATCTTTGTCCACGACCTCGTGCACCGGATTCGTGAAGCGGAGGCGCTCCGTCGCCAGCACGCGCAAGTCGCCCAGGCGCGCGAACGGTTGGCCCGCATCGGTAGCCTGGTGGCTGGTGTGGCACACACGATTCGCAATCCGCTGCACGGGGTGCTGAGCTGCATCGACATGCTGCAGCAGCGGGTCGATCGCCAAGACGGGAGCGCGGCGGAGATCCTGGACTTGATGACGGAAGGCGTGAACCGCATTGAGAATGTGACGAGCCGGCTGCTCGTGTTGGCGCGCGAAACGCCGACGCCGTCGGTTCCGGTGGATATTGGACTGCTGGTGCAGGACGCGCTGCAGTTCTCCGAAGTGCGTGCGCGGACGCGTGGGGTGGAAGTTCGTCTGGAGATTCAGGAAGTGTCGCCGCTGGCTGTGAACACGGAGCGCTTGACGGACGCGGTGAGCAACCTCATCGACAACGCCATCGATGCCTGCGCCGCGAACGACAGCGTGACCGTGAGGATTCAGCCGACGCCGGCGCCGCTGGAAGGCGTGCGCATCGAAGTCGCGGACACGGGAACAGGAATCGCTGAGGAGGAGATCGCCAAGATATTCGAGCCGTTCTTCACGACCAAGCCGGTCGGTGAAGGTACGGGGCTGGGACTTGCGATTACGCGTCAGGTTGTGGAAGACCACGATGGCGACATCCGGGTGACCAGCCAACTTGGCTCCGGGACGACGATTTGCATCGACCTGCCGCTGAGACCGTCGGCGAGGGCGGCATGACCGATGGCGCATCCGCGGGCTTGAGCACACCGCTGCGGGTTCTGGTCGTCGATGACGGTCGGCTCGTGCGCGAAACGACCATGCGCCAGCTGCACGACGCCGGCTTTCCTGCGGAGGCGGCGGAGAACGGCTACCGCGCGCTCGACCTGCTGGCGACGGGCGATTGGGACGTCGTCCTGTGCGATCTGCGGATGCCGGGGATGGATGGACTGGAGCTCCTGCGGGCGATTCGCAGCGACTACCCGGCGGTTGACGTGATCGTCATGACCGCGTTCGGCACGGTCAAGACGGCGGTGACCGCGATGCAAGATGGCGCCGCGGATTATCTGACCAAGCCATTTCATTTCCAGGAGTTGGAGCTTCGGCTGCGGACGCTCGCGCAGCTGCGCACGTACCGCCGGCAGGTCTCCAACTTGCGGACTTTGTTGGAGACGGACGCGACTTCGCGGCGAATTCTGGGGCAATCGCCGCCGATTCTGCAGGTTGTCAAGCTTGTGCATACGTTCGCAGCCCACGCGGTGCCCGTCCTGATTACCGGCGAGACGGGGACGGGCAAGGAGGTCGTTGCGCGCGCGCTGCACGAAGCCGGCCCGCGCGCGATGGGGCCGTTCGTGCCGATTCCCTGTGGCGCAATTCCGACCGAACTGGCGGAGAGCGAGCTATTCGGCCACGAAAAAGGCGCATTTACCGGGGCGACGGCCGCCCGGCAGGGCGCGTTCGAGCGCGCGCACAAAGGCACGCTGCTCCTGGACGACGTTGACGACTTGCCCTTGAATTTGCAGGTGAAATTGCTGCGGGCTTTGCAGGAAGGCTCGTTTCAGCGCGTGGGCGGCAACCGCGAGGTGACGGTTGACGTGCGCGTGATCGCGACCACGAAAGTCGACCTCGGCGAGGCGGTGGCCAAGGGGAAGTTTCGCGACGACGTCTTCTATCGGCTGCGCGCGTTGGAGATCCGTCTGCCGCCGTTGCGCGACCGAGGCGAGGACGTGCTGTTGCTGGCGCAGCACTGCCTGCAGCGGTTTGCCAACGAGACCGGCAAGCCCGAGCCAACGCTCTCGCCCGACGCCGCGGCGTGCTTGAGGCGCTATGGCTGGCCGGGCAACGTCCGTGAACTCAGGCATGCCATGGAATCCGCACTTACGCTTTGCGCCGACGGCGCAATTGGCCCGGAGCACTTGCCGGGTTTTTTGCACGGCACCCGCGAGGAGCCCTCCGGCGATCTGTTCACGCTGCATCTTGAAGGACGCGATTCCGTTCCCATGACTGACCTGGTTCATCGCGTCGAGGACGCCCTTATCCAGTGGGCCATGCGCAAAGCGGGCGGGCAACAATCCAAGGCAGGTGAACTGCTCGGTCTGGCGCGGACGACCTTTCAGAGCAAGATGAATCGCTAGCGTCGGAGTCGTGGCGTTCCTCGCCCTTCGCGCCGGGCCTCCACGCGGCCCAAGCAAAGCCTCCCCCACCGCGCGCCCAGCTTGCGCCGGACGCGTCACCACCATGGGCGGCGAAGACGCTATTCGCGGCTCCGATGCCCGCGGACCCACGGCGTTTGTCGCCGCGCCGCCCTGCCTTTGACATCGCGCAGTTGCGTGCGCGACCCCGGGCAGCTGGTTGTGAGCTGGCGCCATCGCCCCGCGTACGCCGAGGCCCTGCGTGCCAGCCGGGGCCCAGCTCGACCCCGTGATTGAGTATTCGGACGTGCCGGATTTTTGCCGCGCCAGATCGGAAAATTAATTCAACGACCGCGCTACTGGTGGCACGGCGTGCAAGCGGCGGCACTCTGCTTGTCCTGCGTGCTGGTCCAGCCGGGCGGGTGCGGGTTGCCGCCGGGGGCACCGACGCGGTGGCAGGTGACGCAGTTGGAAGCGGCCCCGCGGTCGTGGCACGCCGCGCAGGAGACAGCGTCGCGTCGCGCAGCATCGCCGTGATTTTCGCCACTTCCACGGATGAGCCAGCCCGGCGGGTGCGGCCCGGTCTTGCTGCCCAGCGCGCCGGTTTGCGAGACGCCCATCCGGTCGTGGCACTGCTGGCAGGAACTCTGCTGGTGGCACGTTCCGCAGGATTTGCTGTCGAGCCGAGCCTCCATCGGGTGTCGCGACAGCCAGTCGCCGCGGTGATGCGCCAGCGAATCCGGGCGATCGAGCTTCAATTGCGACGGCCGGATCGGCACGTTGCTCCGGCTGTGGCATTCGGCGCAGGTGTCGACCTTGTGGCAATGCGAGCAAACCGCGTCGCTGGTGCGGGCCGCGCCGCCGTGGCGGTTCAGCCAATCGCCGCCGTGATCCCAAATCTGCGCTGACGTCTTGGTCCCTAGCGATCCTGGCTTGTGGCACAACGTGCAGTTTTCCCGGCCAAAATCCTTCTGGTGGCACTGACTGCAAGCTTCCAGCATCCCCGGCCGCGTGTTATCCGAGACGCGGGTGGCGTCCTTGATCTCGGTGTGGCACGTCTCGCACGTGACCGGCGACACGTCCCCCGGGAGCGCGCGCGAGAGGTGGTTTTTGTGTGAAAAAACCATGCCTTCCATGCGGTGATCGACCAGCGTCACCGGTTGCTCTGGGTTGGCATGACACATTTTGCAGTTGTCTTTCTTGTCGTGGCAATCCATGCACTTGCTCTCGTGCGGGATGGCGCGCTTTTGGTCCAGGCTCTCGTTCTTGTCCATGTCGCTGTGGCAGTCGCCGCAGGCGAGGCCCTCTTTGACGAGGTGGCGGTTGTGCGAGAACGTGATCACGTCGCGCTTGCTCTGCGTGCCGGGCGCGCCGCTCCAGGAGCCGACGAGGTAGGCACAGGCTGACACGCTCACGACGAGCACGCCGAGTACGAGCGCGCGCAACGCGCGGTTGGATAGTCGGTTGCGAATCACAGCGCACCTCGCATCAGCGGTCGGTCATTGACGGCGATTCCGGGCGTCGTCGGCAGCCCCGAGCGGCCTTCATCGTCGTCGGTCTTCTTGGGAGACGGCAGCGCGGCCACCGGCGCCGGTCGGAACAGCGCGTCGGTGATGGTCAGCGACACAAGCGCCATGACCTGCGACGTGAAGTATGGATTTGACCACACCTGGCCGTCAACGCCCGCCGTCAAACCCTGCGTGGGCATGTAGCGCAGCGCGGCGGTCGCCATCAGCGATTGCGAGACGCCGCGGACCGGCGCGAAGAACAGGTAGCTGTCCAAGTCGATTGCGGCGGTCAGATGCGCTGACAATTCGCCGCGGCACCAGATGCGGGCTTCGTCAAAGCCGTTGTCGCCGTTGTACATGCGCGTGTAGGTCACGCCGGTGCGGTATGTGCCCTGTTCGTTCAAGCGCAGGCCAACGTTCACCTGGGCGCGGTAGCCGTCCAGGCCGCCGCCGCCGATGATGTAACGGTCGTAGGAGCCGTTGCCATAGAGCGCGCCTGGAGTCTTGATGTCGAAGCCGCCGCCGACCAGGCCGTCCGTGCGCTGGACGAACGCCGTGAAAATCGAGTTGCGAGGTAGGTACGCGAGCGGATCGCGCGCCTCCGCACGGGCAAAGAGGCCAAGCCACGACCAGGGCCGCCAGCTGGCGTCGATGCGCGCTTCCTGCATCCCGCGGCCAAGGAGGTCGTACGCGTAAAGCCCAGTCAAAGTGACGCCTTTGATGCGCAGGGACCCGTCGGTGCCGACCGTGCGCCGTGTCGCCTCGGTGGTGCCCGAGACGTCCTGAAAAGCGGCGGCGATGTGGCCGACCGTCCACGGCATCCAGGCGAGGCGGGTTCCGACGACCGGCGCGCTGAATTCGTTTTGAAAACCGCTGAACGCCGCGGAGCCGCCGTAGACGTCCAAGCGCAGGTTGGCCGGCAAGCGGACGATCGCCGAAACGCCGTCCATGAAGATGTAGCGCGGTGCGCCGCTGAACACGAACTGGCGGCCGACTTGGATGCGCACCTTGTGATCGACGCCATCCCAGCCAACGTAACCGTACGCCAAGTCTGCAGCGCGCGCCGGCGGCAGCGATCCCGAGGCGATTTGCTGCGCCGCGAAGCCCGATCCGTACGCGAACACCCCAGAACCAGCGATATTTTCGCCGCGCAGGTTCAGGATCTGCATCGTCGGAATCTGCTGTTCCGTCGTGTTCAGCGCGCCGGGGACGACGTCGCGCGAAATCGTCGTAATGCTCTTGGCGGTCACATGGACGGTGCCCTCTGCCTCCGGTTCATCCGCCCACGCGGGCTGGCTCGCCAGCCCGACCGCGAGCCCGACCGTCAGCAGGATATGCCGCAGCTTTGCGTTGGGTTGCGCATTCATGGATTCACCATCCCGTTGACGTGCCAGCCGTCTTTCGTGTTCAAGGTGCCATCGGGGTTGATGGTCTTGGAGTGGCAGAGCGCACAGGCCACCGTTCCCATGCTCGGGTCAACGTACGGGTGGCCGGAACCGACGGACGGCGGGATGCCGTGGCACGAGTTGCACGCCAAGCCCGGCTGGTTCCACACCGGGGACGTCTTTGCGCCGTCCGGCAGCGTCACGCCGTGGCAGTAGACGTTGGTGCAGGTCATGGTCGCCGGATTGAAATCGGGTACATAGCCCGGCGCTACCGCCTTGCCGTTGGGGAACTTGATCGAGTCAAGCGTCCCCTGCAGGTGATTGGCCTGCCCGACCGACGTCGGCAACTCGTGGCACGTGTCACACGTGATGCCGCCGCCCGAGTACAGCTTGCCCTTCAAATGCGCCGCGTGCGCGCCGACAGTCGGCAGCGTCGGGTCCGTGTTGCCGTTCACGTCCGGCGGCGGCGCTGCGGAACCGTTGCCGCCATGGCAGCTATCGCAGGCCGTTGGCAGGATGATGTCGATCGTGCCGTTCACGTGCGTGCCGCCCGGTACAATCGCCTTGTTCGTCGCATCCACGGTCGACGAGTGGCACTTGTTGCAGTTGTTCATCTTCGGGTGCAGCGGCTCGACCGGCGGCGCGCCATGGCAGGCATCGCAGGTTGTCGGCACCAGGGCAAAGTCAATGACGCCGTTGGCGTGCGTCCCGGCGTCCAGCGGCTTGTCGTCCGCGCCGACCGTCGTGCCATGGCACAGGTGACACGACTCGACAATCGGCTGCAATTGCGGATGCTTGCCGTTGTTGGGCGGATCGCCATGGCACGCAGAGCAGTCGGCCGCGGCGGTCACCTTGATGTCGATCTTGCCGTTGCGGTGGTAGGCCGGGTTGGCGATCGTCTTGTTCGGTCCCGCCGTCAGCGCGTGGCACGTCTCGCAAGCCGACTCCTGCGGGTGATTGTTCACGTTTGGCGGCGCGCCGTGGCAGCCCGTGCAATCCGCATCAGCAGCCAGAACCACCTCGACCGTCCCGTCCATGTGCGTGCCACCGGGAATGAGCACCTTATTCGCCGCGACCGTCGTGGCGTGGCAGCCTTCGCAGTCGGAAGCCGTGACCGGGTGCGCGGGCACCGTAGGCGGAGCGCCGTGACAGGCATTGCAGACCGCGTCCGGCGCCAACACGACGTCAATCTTGCCATTGTTGTGCGTCCCGCCGACGATGATCTGCTTGTTCGCCGCCGCCGTCGTCGCATGACAGCCCTCGCAATCGGCCACGGTGTTCGGGTGCTTGCCGTTGTTGGGCGGCGCGCCGTGGCAGCCTGTGCAATCGGCGGTCGTGCCCAGCACGACGTCGACCTTGCCGTCCATGTGCGTGCCGCCCGGGATGATGACTTTGTTCGCGGCGACCGTCGTGTTGTGGCAGCCGGTGCAGTCATCGGTCGTGACCGGATGCTTTGCGCTCACCGGCGGCGCGCCGTGGCAGCCAGCGCAGTCCGCGTCTGGCGCCAGGACGACGTCGATCTTGTCGTTCATGTGCGTCCCGCCGGGCACGATATGCTTGTTCACATCCGCAGTTGTCACGTGGCAGCCTTCGCAATTGTCCTTGGTTATCGGGTGCTTGCCGTTGACGGGCGGCGTCCCGTGGCAGCCGGCGCAGTTCACGTCCGGGCCGAAGGCGACGTCCACGTTGTTGTTCATGTGCGTGCCGCCCACGACGATGTGCTTCGCTGTGTCCACCGTCGTCGTATGGCAGCCTTCGCAGTTGGTCGTGGCGTCGGACAGCGGATGCTTGGCGCTGCCCGGCGGGTTGGGCAGCATCTTGTGGCAATCGGTGCAATTGGCGTTCCACGACAGCGCGACGTCGATCGTCCCGTTCATGTGCGTGCCACCCGTGACGATCTTCTGGTTCACGTCGACCGTCGTCGTGTGGCAGCCCTCGCATTTCGCGCCGGTTTTCGGGTGCTTGTCGCTCACCGGCGGCGCGCCGTGACAGCCCGCACAGTTGACGTCCGGCCCCAGCGTGACGTCGACGTTGTTGTTCATGTGCGTGCCGCCGGACACGATGTGCTTGTTCGCGTCGACCGTCGTCGTATGGCAACCTTCGCAGTTCGCCGTGGCCGACGTGATGACCGGATGCTTGGCGCTGCCCGGTGGGTCCGGCAACATCGTGTGGCAATCCGTGCAGTTCGCGTTATTTGACAGCGCGACGTCGACCTTGCCGTTGTTGTGCGTGCCGCCTGGCACGATGTGCTGGTTCACGTCCACCGTCGTCGTGTGGCAGCCTTCGCAATTAGCCAGTGTTTTCGGATGCTTGTCGCTCACGGGCGGAAATGCGTGGCAGCCGTTGCAGTTGGCATCCGGTCCCAGGACGACGTCAACGGTGCCATTGTTGTGCGTGCCACCGGGCACGATCTTCATGTTCGCGTCCACCGTCGTCGCATGGCAGCCTTCGCATTTGTCCTGCGTGACCGGATGCTTGTCGCTGACGGGCGGCGCACCGTGGCAGCCGGAGCAGGGCGCATTGGCCGACAACACGACGTCGACTTTGCCGTTCATGTGCGGCCCGCCTGGGATAATTTGCGTGTCGTTATCCACAGTTGCCGAGTGGCAGCCCGAGCATTTTTCCGTCGTTTTCGGGTGCTTGTCGCTGACCGGCGGAAAGCCGTGGCAGCCGTCGCACTTCGTTTCCGGGCCGAGCACAACGTCCACCTTGCCGTTGATGTGATTGGCGACGTTCGCGATTGTCTTGTTCGGCCCCGCGGTGGCGGCGTGGCAGCCAATGCAATCGCCGGCGTTTTGTGGATGCGGGGCGGCTGGCGGCGCGCCGTGGCAGGAGTCGCAGGCGCGCTGGGTGCCATCAACGGTCGTCCAAATCGGCTTGCTGTTCTTGCCAGGTGTCGCCAGCTTGCCGCCGTGGCAGTAGGTATTGCTGCACGTCACGGTGTCCGGGTCGTACACGGGCGTCGCGCCTTTGGCCAGAGCCAGACCGCCGAACGTTACGACGGCGCGGAAGTCCGGCGCATCCATGTGGCCGACGTCCCAAATGCTCTGCGGCACTTTGTGGCACGAGCCGCAGGCGATCGGGCTGCTGCTGTCTGTGCCGCGGATGTGCGTCTGATGCGCGCCGACGCCGCGCAAAGTCGTGTCGGTCTTGCCAAGAATACCGTTTGGCGGCGCGGGGTTGGCCGAGTTGCCGTGGCAAGATTCACAGACCGGCGCGAAGACCTCTGTCGGGGTCGCTTCACTGGCGCCATCGACCGCCGTTGCATCCGCGCCGCCCAAACCGGTGTCGGTCGGTTCAAAGTTGCGCGCCGTGTCGCAGCCGCTCAGCGTCAACAAGAGCAGTCCGCCAGTCGCCAGTAGCCACCGCAAACTGCCGCGAGTCTCCCGCGAAATCAGCCAGCTTTTTGTCGTTTGCCCGTTCATGTCTTTCGTCTCCTGACGCCGCAACAGGCGCGCTCAGACTGTACCGAGTTCCTGCAAAGACCGTGCCATTTGCAGTCGCTTCTCATTACGGTTTGCCACATTGCAGGTCTGCGGGAAAGTGCTGATCCGCACTTGAATTTCGCTTCGCCGCGCCAATCGTCCGCCGCAGGCCTGGGCTGCCGGCTGCACGCGTCTGCCGAGAAGTCGGCAGGGGTTGCCGAATTTTCGGCACCAAACAAAGTGAATGATATCAGTGTGCTGCATGGATGGCGCCAAAATATGGCGGGCCTGGCATCGCGCCATGGGCGTGGAAAGTTCACAATCACGTGTAAATACATGGTGATATCGACAATGCCGAAAATTCGGCGCGCGCGGAGCTCGGACTGGAGCATAGCGACGGTCGACTTGATCTGCGTCAAGTCGCCCCGACGCGACTGGACGCTAAACGAGAGAGGGAGCTGGAGTTTTGTGAAATGGCAGGGTTCTTGCAGTGGTCAATGTGCGGGGCGCTCAGTTGCGGCCCGTAAGCGAGAGGAGCTCGAGATGTTTTCACGCGACACCCTACACCTGTGGATTCTGGCAGGCGTGTTGGTACTGGCCGCCGTCGGTTTCATGACCGTGCGCAACCTGACCGTTCCGCCTTCTTTCGGCCAGTTCGGCCATTATCGCGGCGCCGCTCTGCAAACCGCGGCCGACAAGGAGCGCAAGCTGACCACGCGCGGCGACTGCACGGCGTGCCACCAGACGCTCAAGCATGAGATGGGCAAGAGCCATGAACGCGTGCACTGCATCGAGTGCCATGGTCAGGGCAAAGCCCACATGACGGCCTGCGCGGTGGCCAAGGCCGCTGCCAAGCCGGGCGAAAACTTGATCTGCGACAAGTCTGGCCTGATGCCGACGAACATTCGCGACATTTGCCTGCACTGCCACCAGCAGATGGTTGGACGTAACCCCAAGCACCCGCAGATTATTTTCGAAGAACACATGAAGGACAACGACCCGAAGGATCCCAAGAGCCCGATGGTGTGCATGCAGTGCCATGTGCCGCATGACCCGTCCCAAGAACCGAGCGATGACGCTGGCGACAAAGATGACGCGGCCAAACCCGCTGACGCAGCGACCCCGACTGCTGCGCCCGCCGCCGCGACGCCCGAGAATGGAGGTGACCAATGAGCTGCTGCGACAAGAAAGGTCCCAAGGACGCCTGCTGCGAGACCCAGACCCAGCCCAAGGGCTTCATGGACACGGCCGAATCGCGGCGCGAGTTCATCTGGGACGCGGTCAAGAACTTCACGTTCGGCGCGATGACGCTGACGGCGATTCCGCTCTTCATCGAGAAGGCGGATGCGGAAGAAGTGCACACCGGCAAGGACGGCAAGGAAGTGAAGGGCCATACGGTGCTCTTTGGCTACCTCGTTGACACGACGAAGTGCATCGGCTGCGGCGGCTGCATGTTGGCGTGCAAGAAGGAAAACGACGTGCCTGACGGGCAGTTCCGCACGTGGGTTGAGCGCTACGTCTACTACAAGGACGGCTCGGTGCATGTGGACGTGAACACGAAGGGCACGTTCGCGTTCACGGAACTGCCGCCCTTGGACGCCAAGGAAGTCGACAAGGCGTTCTTTGTGCCCAAGCTCTGCAACCACTGCGTGGACACGCCCTGCATCCAGGTGTGCCCCGTCGGCGCTTCCTACAAGACCAAGGAGGGCGTCGTCCTGGTGGACTACGAACAGTGCATCGGCTGCGCCTACTGCGTGCAGGCGTGCCCGTTTGGCACGCGCTTTATCAACACCAAGACGCAGACCGCCGACAAGTGCACGTGGTGCTACCACCGCATCGAGCACGGCGAGAAACCGGCTTGCGTCGATGTGTGCCCGACCGGCACGCGCACGTTTGGCGACATCAACGACCCCGAGAGCGAAATCTCCAAGGCGTTGGCGACCAACCGCATTGACGTGCTGAAGTCCTACCTCGGCACGCGTCCCAAGACCCGCTATATCGGCCTGACCGCGGAGGTGGTGTGATGATGCCCCATGCTGGAGAGTTCATTTTTCCCAATGACATGAATGGCGTAGCCTGGACTGTCATGATCGTCCTCTACCCCTACATCACAGGCCTCGTCGCCGGCGCGTTCGTTGTCGCGGCGCTCTACCATGTCTTTGGCCGCAAGGAGTTGGCACCGGTCGCCCGCTTCGCATTGGCCATGTCGTTTTCCTTCTGCGCGTTTGCCACGCTGCCGCTGCTGCTGCACTTGCACCAACCGCAGCGCGCGTTCTTCATCATGTTCATGCCCAATTTCACTTCGGCAATGGCGGGTTTCGGCTTCATCTACAGCTTCTACCTGACGCTGTTGGCCGTGGAAATCCTGCTGGTATTTCGCAGTGATATCGTGGAGATGGCGCAAGGCAAAGGCGTCCGCAGCCTGCTCTACAAGGTGCTCTCGCTCGGCGTGCTGCGCGAGACGGCGAAGTCCAAGCAGATCGACGCCAAGTGGATCCACGCGCTCTCCATCGTCGGCATCCCCGGCGCGTGCATTCTCCACGGCTACGTCGGCTTCATCTTTGGCGGCATCAAGGCCAACCCGTGGTGGTCAACGGCGCTCATGCCGGTGATCTTCCTCAGCTCTGCCATCGTCTCGGGCATCGCGATGCTTATCGTGCTCTACGTGCTCTTCTCCAAGCTGCGCGGCGTGCGCGTGGACGACGAGTGCCTGCGCTCGATGATGAAAACGCTCTGGCTGTTCCTGATCCTCGCGGTCACGCTGGAGTCGCTGGAGCTGCTGAACATGGCCTACGAGGAAGGCGCGGAGTGGCACATGCTGTCGCGGCTGGTCACCGAGAAGCTGCGGTTTTCATTTCTGTATGTCCAGCTGATCATCGGCTCGTCGATCCCGTTTGTGCTCCTGCTCATTGGCTGGATGAAAAAGACCAGCCCGCGCATCCGCGTCACGCTCGGCACCATCTCCGGCTTGCTGGTGCTGGTCCAGGTGCTGGCGATGCGCTTCAACGTCGTGATCGGCGGCCAGATGTTGTCCAAGAGCTTTCGCGGCTTTGTCGACTACATCCCCGAATGGCAGGGCCGCGAGGGCATTCTGGTCGCCATGGGCGTTTTCACGTTGCCGTTCATCTTGCTGGCGGCGGTTTCGCAGATTCTGCCGGTATGGAAGATCGACGCGCACGACCATTAGCGGCCATCGCGCCACAAACGTGCACCGCCGGGATGAGAGCCCCCCCTCACCCGGCGTTGTGCGTTTTGGCTGCTGTCCGAATGCCTGAAGCTATGGCTCGAACCGGTAGCCCAGCCCGCGCGCGGTGACAATGTAGCGGGGGTGCGACGGCTCGCGCTCCACGCAGCCGCGCAGGTGGGTGATCAGGTCGTCCAGCTCCGTCGGCGTCGGGGCGTCGTCATCGCCCCACACTTCTTCCAGGATATTCGCCCGCGTCAGCACCCGCGCCGGATTGCGCACCAGGAACTGCACCAGCGCCACTTCCTTGTCCGTCAGCGCGTGCGCCTGGCCGTCGGGCGCGCGCAACATCTTGCGCTCCAGCGACAAAATCGCTTGGCCGATGTGCACTTCCGGCTCCGGCAGGTGTTCCAGCGTGCCGGACGACCGCCGCAGGTGGGCGCGAACGCGCGCGATCAGCTCGTCCATGTCAAACGGCTTGGCCAGATAGTCGTCCGCGCCCCGGTCCAGCGCGTGGACGCGCGTGTCCAGGTCGTCATTCGCCGTCAGCATGATGATCGGCGTCTCCAGCCCCAGCTTGCGAATTCGCCCGGCGACCTCGATGCCGCTGATGCCCGCCAGGCCGATATCCAGCAGCGCCAGGTCAAATCGCTCCTGCTCCAGCGCGAGCAGCGCCGACTCGCCGGTCGTGTGCCAGTGGACCTCAAAGCCCTCCTGGCCGAGGTTGACGCGCAACATCGTGCCGACCAAAGGATTGTCTTCTACGAGCAGCAGACGCATGCGGTCTTCCGGTGAGCGGGTCAACGAACTGGCGAGCGGGATGAGGCGCTATTTGATGGCGGCCGCGGCCTTGAGGTAGGCATCCTGCCACTTCGCGACGGTCTTCGCCGGGCCCGTGAACTTCAGGTACCACGCCTTGCCGGGCATCGTCACTTCCACGACGAGCATCCGCCAGCCGGCCTTCACCGCGCCCGCCGGTCCGGTCATCGACGCGGACTTCAGGCCGCCCGCGATCTCGACGATCTTGGTCGGAAATGCGGTGCCGGGCAAATCGCGGATCTGCGCCGCTTCCTGGCACGGCTTGCCGCCTTCGAGCTCAAACTGCCCGCACCAGCGCTCGACGTTCGCGGTGAGCGGGATATTGGCCGCCAGCGACGAGATCGTCACTTCGCCATCTTCCGTGTCGCCGTCTGCCTTGGGCACGCCAAAAACCTTCCACAGCATTGTCCGCGCCGGCTTGGGCTGCCATTCCGCGGGCGTCGCGAACGCCAGACCGTCGGTCGACGGCGCGCCGCCGGGCACGGGCGAGGGCGCCATGTCGCCGATGGGCGGGTGGCCTGCGGGCATCGGCTGGGCCGCAGCAGCTGTCACGGCGCCCGGCAGAGCGGGATGACCGGGCGGCAGCTCCGCGGGCGCGGCAGGCGGCGTCTCCGCAGCGACCGTCGGAACGGCAACCGCGGTCGGCGACTCGTCTTTCTTGCAGCCAACCGTCAGCGCGGCAACCGCCAGCGTCGCGCCCATCGCAGAGAACATGGCAAATTTCTTCATCGGGTCACTCCAGTCGGTGCGCAGGTTCACTGCTGCGCGCGGGGCCGTCCGTGCGGCAAATTGGACCGGACATTTACGCCGCGCGGCCGCGAACTGCAACCCCGGATCGCGTATTTTCCAAGCAGTTCACGCAGCTGGTCGGTCATTCGGAGCGCGGGGGTGCCAGCGGTGACCCACGCCGACCGAATGCGCGCATGACGGCCTCCGGAACCACGGCGTGCGATCGAAGGTGTGCGCGGGCGCTCCCCGTCCGAAATGCAACAGCTCTGACCGACCGAAACTGATGTTCGTTTTGGGTCAGGATGTATAAGCTGGCGCCGCGACGTTGTGGGGGACGGGGCATGGACACGCGGAATTCTGGGCTGGCGCTGGCGGTCGACGCGGCGGCGGAAGACGTCATCAGTTTCTTGCGGCAGCTGCCGTTTCTGCGGTCGCTGCAGGACGTTGAAGTGCTCCTGCTGGCCCGCGTGGCGGAACTCCAGACGTTTGCGGCGGGCGCGGTTGTGTTGCGCGAGGGCCAGGTTTCGGACGGGCTCTTCCTGGTTTTTCGCGGCAGCGTCGAGGTCATCAAGCACGGGCGCGCGGATCCGGACGACGCCGACGACCCGAGCGACGGCCTGGCGATTCACCGCATCGCGCGCGGCTCCGTTTTTGGCGAAATGTCGTTTATTGACGGCGATGTGACCTCGGCGACCATCCGCGCGGCTGAGCCGTGCGAGCTGCTGCGGCTGTCGCACCAGACGCTGGACCGGGTGTCGCAGGAGTCCGGGGTGCCAATCCTCGACCGGCTGAACGGCGCGGTGGCGCAAGCCGTGATCCGCCGGCTGCGGCTGATCTCGGAGAACCACGTCGCGGCGCTGCAGCGCGAGATCCGCGAGATCCGCCTGCGCCACGAGTTCGAGCGCTTCTTCCTGGCGACGATGGTGCTGTTTGGCATCGCGAGCCTTGTGCAAAAACTGATTCAGCAGGACACCTCGCCATGGCAGCACATGGCGTTTTCCTGGGGATTCCTGCTGCTTTCCGTCGCGCCGATGGCCTGGTTCGCGCTGCGCCAGAAGCGGCCGTGGGCGGATTTTGGCGTGACGCTGCGCGGGTGGCGCCGCTCGCTGGCGGAGGGTGTGGGGCTGACGCTGGCGTTGGTCGGGCTTGCGCTGGCGGTGACCTGGTTCCTGCTGCGTCAGCCCGGCGAGCCGCTGCTGCCCTGGGGGTCGGTGGCGCACTACAACCCGCTGCAAAAGCTCGTGTTTTTCCTGGCCTATCCGCTGCACTGCCTGCTGCAGGAGTTCATCGGCCGCGGCGTCATCCAGACCTCGCTCAGGCATTTCATGCCGCGCGCGCGCCCGATCGTGCCGGTGCTGCTGACGTCGGCGCTGTTCGGCGTCTACCACCTCTACGTGTCGGTGTCGTTTGCGCTGCTGACCGTCGCCGTCAGCATGCTTTTTGGCTGGCTGTATGCGCGGCACCGCACGCTGTTGGGCGTCACGGTTCTGCACGCCGCGATCGGCCTGATGAGCGTCGCGCTCGGGCTCAACTAAACATGTTGACCGCTGTCCAACACCAAACCTTCGGGTCAGACCTGTTGCGTTTCGGACTGGATCCGCGCGCGTGTACCTCTGGTGGCACGCCGCGGATGGAAGCGGCTTGAGCTCGAACTTCGGTCGGAGCGTCTCGTCGGCGCTAGGGCTTGAGCGAATGGTAGGTCAGCTGCCCGCTCGCGCGCACGCCGCCGCCCGATCCCGAATACGTCGCGTAGATGTGGTAGCTCGTGTAGTCGCCCGGCTCATTCTTGGCCGCCTGGTTCACCAGCGTCGTCCAGAAGTGGTAGCCCTTGCCGTTGTCCTCCGGGTGCAGCACGCTGACCGGCGAGTCCACCTGGCTGGTCGGATAGTACCCAATCGCCGTGCCGAAATCGGTCTGCACCGGCGGCGGCGTGTCCGTCTTGGCCTGCGCCGGATCGGCCCACCGCAGCTCCAACAGCATGTTCGCGTGCGTGTTCTTGTCAGCCCAGATGCCGCCGTCGATGTCATAGGTGTCCAGCTTGAACTGCGTGTTTGACGGGCTCAGCACGCCTTCTTGCGACGCCACGGTGTGATCGCCGTCCAGCACTGCGCCGCCCGAACCAACCAAACCGAGCAGCGCGTCCTTGATGTCGCCCGGCATGCCCGGCCACGTGCCCGACGCCTTGACCACGCCAACGCCGGAAGTCGCCCACAGGTCGCCGCTCGCCAGCTGCTGAAGCACCGTCACCGATCCGGTGTAGTGCGCGGCCGTCACCGGTCCCGCCGCCGTGTCCACCGTCTCGGTCTTGCTGACCAGCGTCACCACACCGGTCTGTGTGCCAGTCACCGGTTGCGCCGTCGCCGGATCGCCCACCAGCAGCGTACCGGTGCCGGTGATCGACTCCGGCACGTTCACCGCCAGGTTCGTCTCCAGCTTCACCGGCGGCGTCACCGTCAGCGTCATGTCCGGCGTGCCAGCCGGCAGCCCCAGCGCGTGGTTGTGCACTTCGCCGCCTGCGACGATCACCGCCGTGCCATCCTGCTGTGCCCAGAGTTCCAGGTAGTTCGCCGAAGGGTCGTTGTCCATCGTCGGCAGCGTGCCGATCTGCACGCGCGTGTACGTCTGACCGCCGATCACCTTGGGGCCCGCCAGCCGCAGCGCCACCGGCGCCGTCGTGCCGTCCGCGTGCTTGATGGTGTACGACCAATGGTCGACGTTGACCGGCGGGTCATAGACGATGTCCGTGTTGATCTGCGCATCGACGCCGCCACCGCCGCCGCCACCGGATGAACTCGCGCAGCCCAGCGCGCCCACGGCCAATGTCCCGCACACCCACATCCACTTGCTGCGCTTCATGTTGGTCCCCATTGCGTTTCGGCGCATCCACCGCGCCGCTTGCAAGAATTAAGGCTACGCAATGAGCCGCCTGTCACGGGCTGGTCATGCCCTTTGACGTTCTGCCCGGCGTTTGCCAAAGTCCGCGGTCCGAGCGCTCCGCTCCCGAGGACACCATGAATCCGCTCAATGCCCTTGCCGCCCACGATCCGGACCTCCGCCACATGATTGCCGCTGAAGAAGCGCGGCAGTTTTACACCGCCAAGCTGATCCCGTCGGAGAACTATGCGTCGTCCGCCGTGATGGAGGCGACTGGCACGGTGCTGACGAACAAATACTCGGAAGGCTATGCTTTCAAACGGTATTACGAAGGCCAGCAGTTCATCGACCAGATCGAATCGCTGGCGATCGAACGCGCCAAGGCGCTGTTTGGCGCGGAGCACGCCAACGTCCAGCCGTATTCGGGCTCGCCGGCGAACCTGGCGGTGTATACCGGGCTGATCCCCAAGGGTGCGGAAAATCAGCGGATTCTTGGTCTCGGTCTGCCGGCTGGCGGCCACTTGACGCACGGCTGGAAGGTCTCGGTCACGAGCCGCTTTTTTCAGGCTGCGCAGTACGGCGTCGACCCGGTCACGCACCTGCTGGATTTCGTGGCGATTCGCGCGCAGGCGCTGGCGTTCAAGCCGGCGATCCTGATCTGCGGCGCGACGGCGTATCCGCGCGTCATCGATTTTGCCCAGTTCGCCGAGATCGCCCATGAAGTTGGCGCGCTGCTTGTGGCGGACATGGCGCACATCGCCGGCCTTGTGGCGGGCGGCGCGCATCCGAGCCCGGTGCCGTTCGCCGACGCCGTCACCACGACCACGCACAAGACGCTGCGGGGCCCGCGCGGCGGCATGATCCTGTGCAAAGCGCAGCACGCGGCGGCGATCGACCGCGCGGTGTTCCCCGGGCTGCAGGGCGGGCCGCACAACCACACGACGGCGGGCATCGCTGTGGCGCTCAAGGAAGCGGCGACGCCGGAATTTGCCGCTTACGCCCAGCAGATCGTCGCGAACGCGCGCGCGCTGGCGGCCGCGCTGCAGTCGGAAGGCCTGCCGTTGGCGACCGGCGGCACGGACAACCACCTGATCCTTTTTGACGCGACGGCGCTGGGCGCGACCGGCAAGCAGGCGTCAAAAGCCATGGATCTCGCGGGTCTGGAAGCCAACTTCAACAGCATCCCGTTTGACACGCGCTCGCCGTTTGACCCGTCGGGCGTGCGGATCGGCACGCCGTCGCTGACGTCCCGCGGGCTGATGGAAGCCGAGATGGCGCACGTCGGCCGGTGGATCGCGCAGGCGATCCGCGGGCGCGAGGATGCGGGCGTGCTCGCGCGTGTGCGCGGGGAAGTCTTTGATCTGATGGCGCAGTTTCCGCCGCCGGGCTTTGAGCAGCCTTACCCGCCGCGGCCGTAGGCGCAGCCCACATTCAACTCGAAGCACGCCTTGCGACTCAAAAGTGCGCCTGCTACATTTGGCGACCAAGCCAAGCATCGAGGCCATTGCATGACCCAATCCATCGTGACCGTTGTCGATACGCACATCCCGCCCGAGCGCGAAGCCGCGCTGCTCGACGGCTATCGGCGCATGCTGGCCGAGGACAAGCCCGACGCGCTGCTGCACACCGAACTGCTGCGCGGCCAAAGCGGCGCATGGCGCATCCAGACGACATGGCGAGACCTGGCGTCTCTGCAGGCGCTGCGTCAGGCGGGCAAGCCGCCTGCGGCGTTGGCGCTGCTGAACGCGCTCGGCGCGGCGCACACACACACGTGGTTCACGGTGGAGGCGGGGCTTGCGGCGGTGGCCGCGCCGGAGACTTGAGCCCGCGCACGGCTCGACCGATGGCCGGCAGTCATGGCGGCGCAGCCGCGCGCACAAACGCTGATCGCCTGCGCATCTCAGCATCCGAAGCCGCAGCCGTCCGCGAGCTTGCGGGTCGCGATTTGACCGCCGTCAACCACATCTGGAAGCGCTGAGCTCGCAAAAGTGCCGGGTAATGTGCCCGCGCTTCAAGACAGCGCGCCGTGACCCGCGGCTACTGCTTGACGCAGAAATACACGCCGATGTACGGCGGCATGATCTCCAGGTACGCGCCGCCGGCGTTGTTGTTCGCCGCGTTGGCGGTGACGCTGTTGGGCGACTCGAAGTCCATGGTCGCTGCGTTCATGTAGCTGAAACTCGAGCCGCAGTTGTTGGTGCACGCCGAGGTGGAGCCCGTGCCGACCGACAGCCGCCACTTGTTGGTGCCGCCGGTCGCGGCGTAGGTCACGCTGGTGCCGCCGAACGGCAACGACCCGACGCCGATGGGCATCCGGCCGGCCATGTTGGGCGTGTTGTTGGTGCCGTTGGCGGGGATCCAGCCGACCGGGCAGGTGGAGCCGGTGAAGCCGATGATGGCGCCGGTCGGGAAGATGTTGTTGGTGCCGTTGACCGTGAGGTTGCCGTCGATCGTCAGGCTGCCCTTGACTTCGACCTTGTTGGGCGACGCGTAGCCCAGCGTGATGCCCCAGCTGTTGAGCTTGCCGTCAAAAGTGCCGCCGCCCGCCTGCGCCGCGGAGTCGACGATGCGCAGCTGCCAGGTGCCGTTTGCCGCCTTGCCGGACCAGCCCGCGAGGTTGCCGCTGTAGACCGGCGTCTGGTCGGGGTAGCTTGTGACGATGTTGCCGCCCAAGGGGCCGTTTTTGTTGAAGAGCACGATGACGCTGTTGTCCGGCGGCACGAGCGTGACCGTGAGGTGTGAAATGTCGCTGTTTGTGATGTTGACGGCCACGGAGATTGTCGCGATCGCGGCGGTGTTGGTGATGACGATGGAGTCGGTGAGGCCGGTCGGCGCGTTGTCGGGAATGGGTAAGTTGACGCTGCCGGCCGTGGCGGTCGCGGCGACGTTGGACAGCGTGCCGCCGGAGACGTAGCCCAGCGGATCGCCGCCGAGCGACGTGGAGGCCGCGCAGACGACCTTGCCGGTGGCGTCGATGCCCGAGACGACCTGGCCGGTGCCGCAGGCCTGGCCGAGCGCGACGAGCGTGGGCGTGCCCGTCAGGTCGGCGTACGCGCCGGTGCTGGCGACCTTGGCGAGGTTGCTGGCGGCGGTGATGGCGGCAAAAACCGACGGAGCGAGGGCCGTGGCGCTGACGCAGCCGGTGCAATCGAGGCTCTCCGCGGTGCCGGCGCGCAGGGCGAACGGCACTGACGCCATGGGCTTGCGCGGCAGTTCGGGATCCGCGGCAACCTTGAGCGCCAGCATCGGCGACGTGCCCGCGGCCAGCAGCGCGCCCGTCAGCGGCGTGGTCACGCCGAGCAGCTGCGAAAAACCGCCGCTCTTGACGACCACCGACAGCGGGCCTTCGGTCCACAGCGGCGTCGGGCTCACGGCGTCGCCGTAGACCGTAAAGACCACGGAATACGGGCCATCCGCCACCGGCGCGCCCGCAATGTTCGCCAGCGTGCCTTCCACCAGCAGCGTGCCGGGGACCGTCGCGTGCGCCGGCGGCGCCGACAGCAGCAGCAGCAGGACAAAAGTTCCGAGCCAAACAGGGAGTCGCACTTTCATAGGCTTGCCCTCTCTCACCAACAAAATTGTTTGCCGCTCGTGAACGGCAGGGAACCCAAGCAAATGCCGGGCGCGCTGCCGCTGCCCTTGGCCGCACCGCCGACCCACGCGCTGCCGAATTGGCTGCGCAAGAAGGTGGTGTCGCCGCTCACGCCGTCGATCGCGACGGTCCCAAAGCGCACGGTGAAGGTCGTCGCGGCGCAGCCGGCGTCGGTCACGCCGTCGCAGTCGTTGTCGAGTCCGTCGCAGATGTCCGTGGCGGCTGGAACTTGCTGGCCGTCGCACGTGCCGAGCTTGCCGCCCGCGTCGCACGTGCCCTGGCCGCCGTGGCAGATGCCGACGTTCTGTGTGCCCGCCGCGCCGGTGTAACAGTCGATTTTTACATTGGTCTGGGCGACATACGTGCAGCCCTTGGCGGGATCGCAGCTGTCAATCGTGCACGGGTTGCTGTCGTCGCAGCTGGCGGCGGCGCCGGGAACGCAGCTCCACGTGTTGGGCGCGGTGGTCAGTCCGCAGAGGTCGCCAACGGTGCACAAGTCATTGTCAGAACAGCTGATTTTCGCGCCTTCGAACACGCACGCGCCGCTTGTCTGGTCGCAGCTGTCGTACGTGCAGAACTCGCCGTCGTTGCAGATCTTGAGCGGTCCGGGCTGGCAGACGCCCAACGCGCACGCGTCGCCGACCGAGCACGCGTTGCCGTCCGCGTTGCACGGGGCGGCGCTGAAGCTGTGGGTGCAGCCGATTGTCGGGTCGCACGCGTCGACTGTGCAGGCGTTTTGGTCGTTGCAATCGGGCGGAGCGCCGGCGGTGCAGGTGCCGCCCTGGCAGCTGTCGCCCTGGGTGCAGAGGTTGTTGTCGGCGTTGCACGGAAGTCCGTCATTCTTGAGCGATAGCGCGCACTTGCCGGTCCCGGCGCTGCAGACGTTTTCCGCGCACTGCGTGTTCAGCGCCGTTTCGCACGTGACGACCGTCGACGGGTTGAGCTTGCAGCCCACCGGTGCGTTCACGGTGTCGCAAAAGTGCTTGCCGTTGCATGGGTTAGGGTCATCTTGCGGCTTGCAGTCGTCGAGAGTCGCGCACGCGCAGCCGTTGCTGCTGCCGATGCACTTGCCGCCCTTGCAGTGGTCGCCCAGCGTGCAGTCGTCGCCGTCGTAGCAAAACGTGCCGTCCGCGGGCGCGTGCGTGCACCCGAGCTTGGCGTCGCACGCGTCGGTCGTGCAGCCGTTGTTGTCGTCGCATAGCGTGGCGTCCTGTGGGACGCCGACGCAGCCGCCGCCCTGGCAGACGTCGTTGTTCGTGCACACGCTGCCGTCGTCGCACGGTCCGGAGAGCGCGGCGTGCAGGCAGCCGACCTTGGGATCGCAGACGTCCGAGGTGCAGCTGTTCTTGTCGTCGCACAAGCTCGGGCTGCCGACGCACTTGCCGCCCGCGCAGCTCTCGTTGGTGGTGCACGGATTGCCGTCGGTGCACGGCGTGCCGTCGGTGTTCAGCGCGACGCACGCGCCGGTCGCCGAATCGCAGCTCTCGGTGACGCACACCTGGCCACTGGCGCACGCTTTGGCAGGACCGGCGACGCACTTGCCGGCCTTGCACGCGTCGCCCACGGTGCAGCTATTGCCGTCCGCGTCGCAGGGCGTGCCGTTGGCGGGCAAGGACGCGCAGCCGACTATCGGGTCGCAGCTGTCGACGGTGCACAAATTCTGGTCGTCGCAGCTCAAGAGTGGGCCGGGCTGGCACGCGCCGCTTGCGCAGTGGTCGCTTTGCGTGCAGACCGAGCCGTCGGCGTCGCACGGCAACGTGTTGAAAGTAAAGACGCATTTCGCCGTGGCGCCGCTGTTGTCGCACGCGTCGGTCGTGCATGGCTGGCCGTCGTCGCATGTGCCTTCGTCGGTTTGGCCGTTGCAGTTGTTGTCGATGCCGTCGCACACCTCGGCCTCGCTGCTGCTGGTGACCATGCACGCGCTCAGGCCGCCGCCTTTGGGGGCGCCGACCGCGCCATCGGGCAGGCAGACGCGATCGCCGGTGCAAACTGCCAAGCCAGCGGAGACGGTACACGGTGTCGCGAGCTTGTTGGCGATCGCCGTCTGCGAGCACGCGCATGCAGCCGGCCCGAGAAACACGCATTGTTTCAGCTTGTTGCCGCCGATGTCCTGCGCGTCCTGGCAGCCGTAGCCGGGTGGGCATTCGTCGCTGGTCTTGCAGCCGGTGCCGCAATACGCGCCGCCGCCGGCGTTCTTGACGCAGCGTGCGCCGGCGCCGGCGACGTCCTGGCAGCTCGCGTTGTCCTTGCACGGGTCGCACAGCTCCGCGAAGACCGACTCGCAGACCTTGGCGCTGCTCCCGTCCGCCTTGGCGACGCTGGTGCACGCGAAGCCCACGGGGCAATCGGTGGTGCAAGGCGCGGCGCAATGCAGGCCGTTGGGCGTCTCGAGGCAAAAGCCGCTGCCGCACTCCGCGCTGGCCTGGCATGGGCAGCCGTCGGGGGAGGGCAGGGCGCCGCAGATAACCGGTCCGTCAGGCGCGATGTCGGCGGCGGCATCGGTGCCAATGCCCGTGTCGTCAGCGATTTCCACGGCAGCGTCGGTGCCAGCCGTGTCCGTGTTTTGGCCATTCGTCGCGGCGACCGGCGTGCCACAGGCGACTGCGATCGCGCCCACGCAAGCCAGCGCAGCGCGCGCAAGCAAGGCAAAGCGCTCTCCTTGCCTGTCCGCCGTCACGCCGCCCTCCGTGCATCACACACGCATTGCCGCGCGCGCCGCCGATTGTCCCTGTTGCGCGCCGCGTCCGCAATGCGCGAAGTGTGAAGATCCGTTACGGTCCCGGCTCGAAAGTCTCCAGCGCTTTGGCGAGCTTGGCTTCCACCGCCACGTAGCGCGCGAATGGTCCGGCCGCCTCGACCAGCGTGATGCGCTCGCCGGTGACAAAGAGCGTGACGGCGAACACCCAGTCCTCGTTGCCGCGCGGCGCCAGCCACTCCAGCGTGCAGCCGTTGGCACCCGCGCGGGTCGCGAAACAGCGCTCCGCTTTTTTGGTGTAACCGCGCGCAACCAGATGCCTCTGCATCGCGTCTGTCCAAAAAGCCAGATCGGCCTTGGGCTCGTTGCGAACATCGCGGGCTTTGACGCGCACGCCATCAGCCGTCGTCCAAGCAAAGGCGCCGTGACCATTGGTATATTTCACAAAGCCGTCGGGCGAATCCATCCGATAGGCGGGTTCGCAGGCGAGGCAAAGCCCAAGCGCGCCAAAGAGCAACCAACGCATCAAAATGCCCCCACGAACTGTTCAAGATCCAAGGTATTGAGCCAGCCAAACGGCGACACCACCTGATCCACGCGCCGCTCCTGATGAAACTGAAACGTGATGCGAATCGAGGCGTTGCGCACGTTTGCCTGTTCCACTTCCAGCTCGCCGCGCAGGCGCTCCAGGTCGGTCACCAGCGCGGTCATCGAGCGCTCGACTTTCAGTGTCGCCGCCACGTTCGAGTCGTCCAGGAACGCCCGCAGCCGCTGGAAGATGTCGCGCTTGGTGCGCAAACGAGCCTGCAAATCTGAAATAATTTCAGTGCGATCGCTGCGCTGCAGCGTCCGCGCCAGCACTAGCCCGGCTTGGCTGACCTGGGCCAGCAGCGCGTCGACCTGCTGGGGCGGCACGCGCAAATCCAGCCGCCCGTCCGACACCAACGTCGGGTAGCCGCCCGCCGCGTGGGTCAGCTCCAGCACCTGCCGCCGCACCTGGTCCGGGTGCGCGACCTTGAGCGCCAGGGACGCGTCGATCGCCGTCTGGCGCGCGCCGCGCTCGGCGTCGTCAATGCGGGTGGCGTGAGCAGGAAGTTCAACCGATTCAGCAGCTTGCAGCGCATTTGGCAGCGCCAACATCACGATGAGCAGTGCGCGCATGGCTAGTCCACCCCAAAAGTTGTCAGCGCCGAAACCACCGCCGCAGCGTGCAGCTTGTATGCGGCCTCGTCGGGAAAAAAGGCTTCGACAATCCAAGCCTTATCGCCCGCCGTCGTCGTTGCGATCAGCCACCAGCGCGGCTTCGGATCCTTGTTCTTGAAGACCCGAACCTCCAGCTGGCCGCGCCGGGACGAGTCGACCAGCGCCTCGTCGCGGCCATCCATCTCAAACTCTACGGCTTTTGCCCAAAATAGCGCGTCGCCCTTGGGATCGTTCGCCACGCGCGCGGCGCGCAGCATGGACGTGTCGGACGCCTGCGCGCGCCAGGCGCCTGAGTCGCCAAACAGCGCCCGGGGCGCGTCAAACAGCACAAAACCGGCCGGAAGCGCCATCCGCACGTGCTCGTGGCCATCGTTCAGCGTCACGCGATGCGCTGCCAGGCCACGCACCCACTCAAACGGCGAGGCGTGCGAAGCCACTGCATTGCTCGCCACCAACGACTCGAAATCGATGGTAATCG
This sequence comes from uncultured Myxococcales bacterium, assembly GCA_903929795.1. Lineage (GTDB taxonomy): Bacteria > Myxococcota_A > UBA9042 > UBA9042 > UBA9042 > CAIYBN01. Next base: position 39,817 of record CAIYWC010000092.1, read on the forward strand.
TGAAATAATTCGTCAAGTTGCGCAGCGTGGCGAGCGACGACTGCATGGTCTCGATTTGCTCGGTCAACCGCTTGATTTCCTCGAGAATTTGCAGCCGCTCCTCCACGTCCTTCACCGTCTTCAGCAGCTCCAGCAGCCGCGCGCGCGCCTGCACGGCCACGGCCAGCCGCGCGTCGAGGTCCGTGACCTGCTTGGTCACGTCGACCGCCTGAATCTGCCGCTGCAGCACCTCGCCAATCGTCGCGAATTTCGCCATCGCGGCCTCAAAATCCGTCGCAGGCATCCGCACAATCAGCGTCGACGCGGTTTGCATCTGCACGTAGCCGCCGCCTTCCACGGCCGCCTTGGTCGCCGCGTCGATCGCGTCGAGCGTCCGCCGGACCCGCAGCTTCAGGTAGCCCTGGTAGATGATCGCCGGCGCCTCGCGAGACTCCGAAATTTGTTGTTGCGGATTGCTCTGTTGCGGCTGGTACTGCGGCTGGGGCACCGCGCTCGTCGGCTTGGCGGCGTGGGCCTTCGCGTTGCCGCCACTTCCGCCGTAGGCCTGCGCCACGACCGGCGACGGCATGGGCGAGGCTGGTCGGACAGGCCCCGCGTCCGCCGCCGCGATAGCCACCGGCGCGCGCGCGAACGCCGTTGGGCGCGCTATCGCCGTTTCCGCGTACGGTCGCCCTTCCAGCACGCCCTGGCCGCCCATGTCCATGTCCTGGTCGCCGTATGCGTGTTCGACGACCTGGCCTTCGCTGGCGCTGCAGCCGTAGATCCCCCAAAAGACCAGAAAAAGTGCCGGCAACTTCGCGTTCATCGTGCCTCCGCGGGCGAGTTTCGCCGACTCCTGAGACGGGTGCAACCGCCGTTCGGTTCATGCCCGCGCCGCCCGCGCGCAAATTCCTCGCCAGTGCTGCGGTCGCCAGGGTCGGTTCTGTCCGCGGATCCGCGTAACGGAAATGTCGCTGGCGTTGCGCCGACGGTTGCCCCATCCTCCGCGTCCGCGGCCGCTCGCCGCACTTGCCGAGGCGTCCATGCGTGCCCGCGTCATCGTTCTTCCCCGCCCCGAAATCCTCGATCCGCAAGGTCGCGCGGTCGCCCACGCGCTCTCGGCGCTGCATTTTGGCGGCGTGCAAGATGTCCGGGTTGGACGCATCGTCGACCTGACGCTGCAGGACGGCTTGGAGCGCGGCGCCGCAGAGCTGCAAGTCCGTAAAATGGCGATAGATTTGTTGGCAAATCCCATCGTCGAGGACTTTCAGATCGAGTGGATGGACTAGCTGCTGACCGTTCGGTCAAGTCTGCATACCCAAGCGACAGGTGGCATCCATGCGCGTCTCCGTCCTGCAATTTCCGGGCTCCAACTGCGACCATGACTGCACCTACGCGTTCGGTTCCGTCCTGGGCTGTGACACCAGTCTGGTGTGGCATGGCGAGACGCAACTGCCTGAAGACACGAGTCTTGTCATCGTCCCCGGCGGCTTTTCCTACGGCGATTACCTGCGCTGTGGCGCGATCGCGGCCCACGCGCCGATCATGGCGGCAGCCAAGCGCTTTGCTGAGCAGGGCGGGGCGATCGTCGGAATTTGCAACGGTTTTCAGATTCTGACGGAGTCGCGGTTGCTGCCCGGCGCGCTGCTGCGCAATGAGAACCTCAGTTTTGTCTGCAAGAATGTGACCTTGCGTGTGGACAGCCATAAGAGCCCGCTGACGGCCCAGCTGCCAATGCACAGCACGTACACGATGCCGATCGCGCACATGGAAGGCAATTTTACCGCGGATGCGGCGACGCTGGACGAACTGGAGCGCCAAGGGCAGGTCGTACTCCGCTACGTCGATCGCCACGGCGAAGCGACCCACCACGCCAATCCGAACGGCGCGGCGCGCAACATCGCGGGTGTGGCCAACGCGCGCGGCAACGTGATTGGCCTGATGCCGCACCCGGAGCGGGCGATCGAGGCGCTGCTGGGCGGCACGGACGGGCGGACGATGCTGCGCGGGCTCATTGAGTTCGTCCGCGCCTGACCATTCGGTCAGGTTGTGCCATCCTGCTTGAGGACCAGCATCCGCGGCTCCGTGAATTCCTCGATGGCGAAGCGCGGTCCTTCGCGGCCGATGCCGGAGTCCTTGACGCCGCCATACGGCAGGTGATCGACGCGGAACGTTGGAACATCATTGTGGATGAGCGCGCCGACCTGCAGTTCGCGAAAGGCCCGCCAGAGCGTGTGGCTGTCGTTGGTGAAGATGCCGGCCTGCAAGCCGAAGCGGCTGTCGTTGGCGCAGCGCAGCGCGTCGTCCAAGCGCTCGTAGCCGCAGATCGCGACCACCGGGCCAAAAACTTCCTCGGCAATCAGCGGCTGGCGCGAAGTCCCGGCAAATTGCACGATCGCCGGCGCCAGGCATGTCCCCTCGCGCGCGCCCCGCAACAGGATGGGCTCGCCGGCCGCGGCATACGCATCGAGCCAGCCGTCGACGCGGGCGGCGGCGGCCTCGGAGATCATCGGTCCGCAAATCACGCCGGGCTGGGCTGGATCGCCCACCGCGACGCGCGATGCGACATGGTCGCCGAGCTGGCCGAGAAAGTCGTCCAATCGGTCAAGATCGACAAACACGCGTTGGACCGAAATGCACGATTGCCCCGCGTAGGCGAATGCGCCCGTGGCGATGGCCGGGATGACGTCGGCGAGTGCGGCGTCCGGGCACACGATCGCGGCCGCAACGCCGCCCAGCTCGAGGATGACGTGCTGGCGCGGCGCCTGCGCCTTGAGCCGCCAGCCGACCTCGGCGCTCCCGGTGAAAGACAGCACTTTCACACGGGAATCGCTGATCAGCGGCTGAAGGTCGCGCAGGTCGGGCAGGACGACGGAGATCATCGGGCCCGGCAGGCCCGCCTCCAGCGCCAGATCCGCCAGCAAAAACGCCGAGATTGGTGCCTGCGGCGACGGCTTGATGACGATCGGACAGCCCGCGGCGATCGCCGGCGCGAGCTTGTGCATCACGAGGTTCAGGGGAAAATTGAACGGCGTGATCGCCGACACGAGCCCGCGCGCAAAGCGTTGGAGGTGCGCGACACGGCCGAGCGCGTTGGGCACGATGCCCGCGTCGATGACGCTCACGTCCTGGCCGATCGCCTCGATGGACGCGCGCACGGTCGCGAGCGCACGCTGCACTTCGGTTCGCGCGAGGTCGATCGGCTTGCCCGCCTCTGCGCAGATCACGCCGGCAAACGCCTCCGCCCGCGCCGTCAGCAGCACATGCAAATTCTCCAGGATTTGTCTGCGGTTATACGCCGTCAGCTGCGCGCCGAGCGCCTCCGCCGCGTGGCCGGTCGCCAGCGCCGCTTCGACTTGCTCCGCCGACGCCTCGCCCACCATCCCGACCAGCTGCTCCGCCAGCTGGGCCGACGTCAGCGTGCTCCCCGGTGGCAGCCGCGGCCGCCACGGATTTTGCACGCCGACAAACGCCCTCGAGCTTACTTTTTGACCGCCAATCAACGTCGCAAACTGCATTTGCTGCCTCCGGCGCGCCAGCTTAGCCCGAATGCAGCGCGCTGGGCAGTGGACGCGCTGCGTCAGCAGTGGCATCGTGAGCAACCGGAGGGGCCGATGCCGCGCAAGTTTGTGATTTCGCTGACGCTGCTGATGTTCGCGCTGGGCAGTTGCATGACGACGTACGAGCCGCGGCCGAGCCCGCGGCTGGTGACCATCATGGAGGCTGGCAATCCGCTGCTGGTCAAGAACGGCAGGCGCTATCCAATCGGCCTGTTCGGCGGCGATCTGGAGGATGCGGTGGCGCCGAATGCGGCGGCGATGGAGCACGCGCAGGCGTTTCGCAACCAGACGCTCGGCGGTTTCCTGCTCAGCATGGTGGCCATCGTGCCGATGACGGCTGGGCTGGTCATGACGATGAACGGGACCGACCAGAGGAACGCGTCTCAGGCGCTGCCGAACACGCTGCTGATCGGCGGGGTCGTCGCGTACGCCGTGGGGCTGGGCATGGTGCTTGGCGCGCAGCCGCACATGCACGACGCGATCAACGTGTACAATGACTGGATTGACGCTGGCATGCCGGCGGACGCGACGCTCACGGAGTAGCCCTCGGCCGTGATGCTGCCGCGCGCGCGGGTGATGTCGGCTCCAGGTCTTCGCCGACCCGCGCGCTTGCCGGGTTGACGCTGGCATGCCGGCGGACGCGACGCTCACGGAGTAGCCCTGGGCCTTTTGATAGTTGCGCAAATGTCGTTTGCCAGCGGCGACCGCAATCGCGGAAACTTCGGGCCCTTCCAGCCGGAGGCCTCATGCCCGCGCACACGCACTTGCCCGACGACGTTATCGCCCGCCACAAGCTGACTTCTGACGAGTATGCTGAGATCGTGCGGCGCCTGAATCGCCCGCCCAACCTTGTGGAATTGGGTGTGTTTTCCGTGATGTGGTCCGAGCATTGCGCCTACAAATCCAGCCGCGCGCATTTTCATCTGTTCCCGACCGACGGCCCGACCGTCATCCAGGGCCCGGGCGAGAACGCCGGCATCGTCGACATCGGCCAGGACGCGGACGGTCACACCTGGGGCGCGGCGTTCAAGATGGAATCGCACAACCATCCGTCGTTTATCGAGCCGTTTCAAGGCGCTGCAACCGGCGTCGGCGGCATCCTCCGCGACGTGTTCACCATGGGCGCGCGGACCATCGCCTGCATGGACGCGCTGCGCTTTGGCGAGGCCAGCCACCCGAGAACGCGCACGCTCGTCAGCGGCGTCGTCCACGGCATCGGCAGCTACGGCAACTGCATGGGCGTGCCCACCATCGGCGGCAACTGCGGTTTTGACGCGTGCTACAACGGCAACATCCTCGTCAACGCGTTCGCGCTCGGCATCGTGCGCAAGGACCGGATATTCTTGGGCTATGCCAGCGGCGTCGGCAATCCGGTGCTCTACATCGGCAGCGCGACCGGTCGGGACGGCATCCACGGCGCGACCATGGCGTCGGCCACTTTTGACGAGACGAGCGCGGAAAAGCGTCCGACCGTGCAAGTGGGTGATCCGTTTACGGAAAAGCTGCTCCTGGAGGCGTGCATGGAGATCTTCCAGCACGACTGGCTGGTCGGCATCCAGGACATGGGCGCGGCGGGGCTGACGTCGTCGAGCTTCGAAATGGCGTCGCGCGCGGGCGCCGGCATGGAGATGAACCTGGACGCGGTGCCGCAGCGGGCGGCGAACCTGACGCCGTACGAAATGATGCTGTCCGAGAGCCAGGAGCGGATGCTGCTTGTCGCGAAGCAGGGCCACGAAGCCGACGTGCTGGCGGTGTGCAAAAAGTGGGGGCTGGAAGCGGCGGTGGTTGGAAAAGTCACGGATTCCGGGCGGATGGTCGCGACATTCCACGGCGAAGTGGCGCTGGATTTGCCGATTGCCGCGGTGGTGGATGACTGCCCGCGCTACGATCGGCCGCGCAAGGAACCGGCGGATTTGGCGGAGCGCCGCGTCATTCCGCACTTTGACGACGCGCCGACGCAGGCGGACTGGCTGGCGCTGCTGGCGCACCCTGAGATCGCGTCCAAGCGCTGGGTGTGGCAGCAATATGACCATTCGGTCAGGACCAATACCGCGCTGCTGCCGGGCCAAGCGGATGCGGCGGTGCTGCGGGTCAAGGAAAACGGCGCGCTACTCGCGATGTCGGCGGATTGCACGGAACGCTATGGCTACGCGGACCCGTATGCGTGCGGCGCGTACGCGGTGGCCGAGAGCGTGCGCAACCTCGCGTGCGTGGGCGCGGCGCCGCTGGGCCTGACGGATTGCCTGAACATGGGCAATCCGGAAATTCCCGAAGTGATGTGGGCGATTCGCGAGGCGATGCGTGGGGTTGGCGAGGCGGCCAAGGCGCTGGACTGTCCGGTCGTCAGCGGCAATGTGTCCCTGTACAACGCGACGAACGACGAGTCGATCCTGCCGACGCCCATGATTGCGGCGGTCGGCAAGCTGCCGCACGGGGTTCGGCCGGTGCAGCTGGGATTTACGCAACCCGGTGCGGCGATTCTGCTTTTGGGCGCGTTCAATCCGTCGCTGGGCGCTTCCCGGTTTGCGCACACGCGCCTGGGGCGGCACGCGGGCGCGCCGTCGCGGGTGGACCTGCACGCGGAACGCGCGGTGGGTGCGCTGGTGCGCGGGCTGATTGCCGAAGGCGTGCTGTTGAACGCCCATGACTTGTCCGACGGCGGTCTGGCGGTGGCGCTGGCCGAGTGCGCGCTGCCGCACCTGCTAGGCGCCGACTGCGTGCTGCCGGTCGTGGCGGGCAAGCGCTTGGATGAATTGCTGTTTGGCGAGACGGGCGCGACGATTGTCGTGAGCGTGAAGCCCGAGCGCGTATCGGAAGTGCAGCAAAAAGCGCGGGCGCTGACGGTGCCGTGTGTGACGCTGGGCACGACAGGTGGCGATTCGGTGAATCTGGCAGGATTGTCCTTGCCGATTGAGCAGTTGAACGATGCGTGGCAGCATGGTTTTGAGCGCGCGGTGTTGGGGCAGACGCACTGAAGCGTCGGTTCGGACTGCCGGCAGCTCGTGTGACATTTTTCGTCAGGCCGCGGCAAAAATCTGCGCGCCACGAGAACAAGAGGTTCCCACCCGAATGGGGTGGGCTGCGCCCCGGCGCATCGCGGCCCGGTCAGGAGTCAACATGTGTGGAGTTTTCGGCATCTTCGGGCGGCAAGGCCCGGCCACGCGAATACGTGGAGCGAATCAGGCCGGGCCGCGGCAGCCTCACGACTAGTCGGAGAACATCATGTGCGGAGTTTTTGGTATTTTCGGGCATCCAGAGGCGGCGCGGCTTGCGTCGGTGGGCTTGCACGCGCTGCAGCATCGCGGCCAGGAGTCGGCGGGCATCGCGTCATCGCCCGGCGGCGAGGTCTTTCTGCAGCGCGCCATGGGTCACGTCGCGCAGATCTTCGACGAGGCGACGCTGGCCAACCTTCCAGGAATCATGGCGATTGGCCAGGTGCGCTATTCGACGACCGGCGCCAGTCGCCTGCGCAACGCCCAGCCGATTTGCCTGGACACGTCGGTCGGCTCGCTCGCGGTGGCCCACAACGGCAACCTGGTGAACGCGGTGCCACTGCGCGCCAAGCTGGCGGCGGAAGGCGCGCTGTTCTCTTCCGGCACGGATACCGAAGTGATTCTGCACCTTTTGGCGCGCCAGCAGGGCAGCCTGGGCGAGCGCATGCTGGCCATCATGCCGATGCTGACCGGCGCGTATTCGCTGCTGCTGACCGATGGCCGCGAGGTCGTCGCAGTGCGCGATCCGTTTGGCTACCGGCCGCTGGCGTTGGGCTTTCGCCGCGATGCGCACGGCGAGGCGTGGATGGCTGCGTCCGAGGTGCCGGCGATCAACCTGGTTGGTGGCGAATTTGTTCGGGAAGTTGAGCCGGGCGAAGTGGTCGTGATGCGCCAAGGCGGCATCCGCAGCTTGCGCTTGGCCAAACTGCCGGGGCGCAAAGCCTGCGTTTTTGAGCACGTGTATTTTTCCCGCCCCGACAGCGTGGTTTTCGGCCACACGGTCTACGAGACGCGCAAGCGCTTTGGCGCACAGCTGGCCCGCGAGGCGCCGGCGCTTGGCGCGGAAGTCGTCATTCCCGTTCCGGATAGTGGGATTGCCGCCGCGCTGGGCTATGCGCGCGAGTCGGGCATTCCGTACGAACTGGGGCTCATCCGCAGCCACTACGTCGGCCGCACGTTTATCCAACCCACCGTCGCGCTTCGGGAAATCGGCGTGCGCCGCAAGCTGAGCCCGGTCAAGGAGATCATCGCCGGCAAGAGCATCGTCGTCGTGGATGACAGCCTGGTGCGCGGCACGACATCGCGCCAAATCATTGGTCTTTTGCGGGAAGCTGGCGCACGCGAGATCCACCTGCGCATCTCCAGCCCGCCGACCGCGTGGCCGTGCTGGTACGGCATCGACACGCCGGACCGCGACCAGCTGCTGGCGGCCAACAAGACGATGGACGAAATCGCCGCGTTCATCACCTGCGACTCGGTTGGCTACTTGAGCCCGGAAGGCCTTCTGGAGGCCGCGGGCCCCAAGGATGGCTGGTGCACGGCGTGTTTTACCGGCGAATATCCGGAGCCGCTGCTGCGCGCCTGAACCGCGCGGTTTTGCTTGCGCAATTCCCGGCAAATCCCTAGGCTCGTCGAGGTCCCTGAGCGGAGGTTCCCGTGCGTTTGTCGTCCTCTCTGTTTGTCCTTCTGGTTGCAGCGCTGGCTGCGTGCAGCGCACCGGTTTCTGGCGGTGGCGGGCTCCTGCTCGATGCCCACGGGGCGTGCTCGGCCGACGCTAAGGCCGCGGATTTGTGCGGTAATGTCACGGAGACAGACGCTTCGGCGACGGCCGACGCCGCCACCGCGACGGACGGCGCAGCCGCGCAAGCGGACGGCGCAGACGGCGCGGACAGCGCCGCCACGGACGACGCGGCTGTCGTTGATTCTGGCACCGGCGACGATGCGCTCCCGGATCTGGACGGCTTTTTCGACAACCCGGACGCTGATGCCGGTGGTGGCGCCGACACAATTTTGCCCAGCGGCGACTGCCCGGAGCGCGCCAAGATCGTCTACGTCGTCACGGCGGACGCCAAGCTATACAGCTTCCAGCCCGACAAGCTGCTCTTCAAGCTGGTCGGCACGCTGGGCTGCGCGACGGGCCTCGCGGCGCTCACCGACACGCCGTTTTCCATGTCGGTTGACCGCCAGGCCAACGCGTGGGTGCTCTACTGGGACGGCGCCAACGCCACCGGCATCTACAAGGTCAGCACCCTGAACGCGTCGTGCGCGCCGACAACCTACAAGACGGCGTCGCCCAACCTCGACATCTTCGGCATGGGCTTTTCTGCCAACGGCCCCGGCCAGACCGACGAGACGCTTTTTGTCATCGCCGGCAGCGGCACCGGCTACTGGACCGGCTTCGATACGCTCGCGAGCATCAGCTTTCCCGGCTTGAAGGCCAGCGCGATCAATACGGTCGACTTCGCCGGCGGTGCAGAGCTGACCGGCAACGGCAAGGGCGAGCTGTACGGCTTCTTCGCCGGCAGCTCGCCGCCGAGCGTGCGGCAGATCGACAAGGTCACCGGCAAGACGAACGTGAAGAGCTGGAACTTGCCGACCAGCGATTTTGGCGACCAGGGCGACGTCGCGTTCGCGCAGTGGGGCGGCGCATTTTACCTGTTCTATCAAGGACCTGCCGACACTTCGACCAACGTCTGGTTGCTGGACACGACAACCGGCGTCGCCACAATCGTCAAGGCCAACACCGGGATGACCATCGTCGGAGCAGGCGTTTCCTCCTGCGCGCCGACCGCCGCGCCCTGACCGCCCGCCAGCCCCGCTTTCTCGCACAGCGTGTGGATTTGACGCGTCCGCGGCCGGGACCTATCCTCCCCGGGCGCAACGCGCAGCACTGCGGGAGTCGGTTGGCCGATCGTCCGCGACAGGACACGGATGAACACGCCCCATGATTTCAAGCACTTCGTCGCCAACCGCCGACATCGCACCGGCCGCATCCTCGTCGGCGTCATCGCGATCCTCGGGCTCGCGCTCGGCGCGTGCGCGCAAGCCCAGCCAGTGACTGGCCCTGTGAAGCCCGCGCCGCAGCCCGCGCCGCTGCGCTTTGTCAAAGGCGGCAACGTCTCAGCGTGGAATGTCACGGACGTCGCGCGGATCTTCGCCGATGCGGAGCGCCTCGGGCTCGACACGATCACGGTGCCGGTTCGCATGAACATGACGGCGGCGTCGGGCCACGACGTGACGGTCGACGCGGTGAGCCTCGCGTTTGCCAAAAAGGTCGTGGCGAGCAAGCCGTCCTACCAGTACATTATTGAGCCATATCCGTGGATCGATCACGGCAATGTCCCGGAAACAGACCTGAATCCGTTGGACAAAGCCGCTTGGTTCGCGTCTTGGCAGGCCGCCGTCACCAGCCTGGCGGGCCATTTCCCCAACGCGTGGGGTCTCTACGTCGCGTCCAACCTGGTCAAGCTGGAGGACCAATCCGCGAGCTGGATCAGCCTGGTCAAGCACTTGCGCGGCGTCTACCATGGCAAAATCATCTACCGCACCCAATGGTGGGCGACGGCGGCGTGGGCGCCTGAGACGGTCGCGGCGTACCAGGACAAGCTGGCGAATCCGCTGTTCGGCGTAGTCGACGTCATCGCAATCGCAGCGTATTTCGAGCTGAGCGAACCCATCGCGCCGAGCGTGACGGACATCAAGAATGCCCTGCGGGCGACGACCGTGTTCAACCGCCAGCAAGACGTTTACGCCGAGGTGATGGCGCTCAACACCCGATGGCACAAGCCGATTTTCTTCGGCGAGCTGAGCTGCCCCTCGCTGGATTTTGGCGCGCAGAATCCGTGGGATCCTGCGGTGAGCACAAACCACAACGCGGAAATCCAGAAGAATTATCTGACGGCGTACTTGGAGACATTCGCGCAAGACCCCAATAAATTCATGGGGTTTTCGCTTTTCACCATCGGCCATCCAACCGCGACGACGTACGAGTTGGCGCCGTCAGCAGCGGCGTATATTCACGCATTCACACCGAAAGCGCCGTGAATGGCCGGCAGGCAGTGAGGTAAAATGACGGACAGCATCGGCAAAAAATTGCGCATCGCCGTGATTCTGGGCACGCGTCCGGAATATCTCAAGCTCGCGCCGGTGGTCGCGGAATTGGCGAAATTTCGCGACTCGGTTGCCACGGAAATGGTGTTCACCGGCCAGCACCGCGAGCTGCTGGTGGGCCTTGCGGAGCTGTTCGAGCTGGGGCCGTCGCGACAGCTTGCCGTGAATAACCAACGCCCCAATTTGCCGGGCCTGACGTCCGCGCTCATCAACGCGCTGGACGGCGAATTCTGGCGGGAAAAATACGATGCCGTCGTCGTCCAGGGCGACACGACGACGGCCTTTTGCGCCGCGTTGACCGCGTTTTATCACCGGATTCCGGTGGCGCACGTGGAAGCAGGGCTGCGGACGGGCAATCTGGAAGAGCCGTTTCCGGAAGAGCTGAATCGCCAATTGATTGGCCGGATTGCGCGCTGGAATTTCGTGCCAACCGCCGCTGCGCACCAGAACCTGACCGATGAACGCGTGCCGGAGGTTGCGATTGAGTTGACCGGAAACACGATTATCGACACGCTGCATTTCGTGCGCGAACGCAAGATTCCCGCGGATTACGAGGCGGCGCTGCTCAATGAGGAGGCGCCGGAGCTGGGGCAAGCACTCCAGTATTTTCGCGCGAGTCATGGCAAGTCCTTGTCCTTGCTGACGATTCACCGGCGCGAAAACCACGGGCAAAAGTTGGATGCTTTCTTTGGCATGATGCGCGATTTGGCGGCGCGCCATCCGGATCATCACTTGATTTATCCGTACCATCTGAACCCGGAAGTCAAGCTGAAGGCGTTTCAGTTCATGTCGGAAATCAACAATATCCACTTGATCCCGCCGCTGTCGTACCGGCCATTTCTGCACTTGATGGGTCAGGTGGATTTCGCGATGAGCGATTCCGGCGGCCTGCAGGAGGAATTCCCGACGTTTGGCAAGCCGCTCCTTGTGCTGCGCGACGTGACGGAGCGGCCTGAGGTCGTCGCCGCGCACATGGGCAAGCTCGTCGGCGTCGACCCGCACGTGGTTTTTCCGGCGGCGTCGGAGCTGATCGCGTGCGCGCAGTCGGGCGCGCGCCCGAGTTGGTTCCACTTCGGGCCGAACCCGTTTGGCGATGGTCACGCGTCGGAGCGGATCGTCGCGCGGATTCTCTTGGATTTGCAGCGGAATCAGCCGATCTGACGCCCGCTAGTCGAACTCCATCTCGTCGACAAAAGTCCAGGAACCCGGCGTCAGAAAGCGGATTTCGATGTACCGCGCCGCCTCAAGCGCAAATGGCAGCACGATGTCGCCGCGCTTGCCCGCCGGGATCGCCGGCTCGGTGCCGTCCGCCAGCTTGAACGTCTGCAGCGGCGACCATTTCACGGCATCGAGGCTCACGCGGACTTCCACCTGTGGCGGTTGCGACACGGCGCCGTCCATCTTGTTATTCAGCCCCAGCCGCACGAACGTCAGGTTGCGGGGCTTGGCGAACTCCACCGTGATAATCTGCAGTTGCGCGGTCCAGGCGACCCACTCGAACGCACTGCCACCGCCGAGGTTGGCAGACCAGTCGTCGACGCCGCGCAGGCCGTCGAGGAGCTGTCCGGTGGCGAATTGGTCAAAGCCGGCGTTGTTGCTCGCGCCGGACGGGCCGTTGAGCGCGACGTTGTGCGCCTCGTCGTAGTAGCACGCCGCGCCGCATTCGGGCGCGACGCTGTACTTGTAAACGGTCGCGCCGCAGACGCTGGTTTCGTTGATGAAGCCGTTGCAGTTGTCGTCCACCGGCGTGTCGCAGTTCTCCGCGGGGAGCTTCTGGCCGGCGGCGATCGCGCACGCGCAGTCGAGCGTGCCCGCGCACGCGAGCGCGACGCACGTGTCGCCGCTCGTGCACGCGTTCTTGTCGTCGCAGGGCGCGGTGTTGGCGATGTGGCTGCAACTGCCGGACGCCTTGTCGCAGACGTCGTTTGTGCAGGTGTTGCCGTCGTCTTCGCACGGCGCGGCGTTGGGCGAATGGCTGCACGTGCCGGTCGCCTTGTCGCAGGCATCGTCGGTGCATGGGTTCTTGTCGTCGCACGCGATGGTCGTCGAGCCCGGCAAGCACGCGCCGCCGCCGCACGCGTCGTTTTCGGTGCAGAGGTTGCCGTCGTCGCATGGCGCGGCGTTGTCGGTGTGGGTGCACCCCTTGGCCAGGTCGCAGCCGTCGTCGGTGCAGGCATTGCCGTCGGTGCAGGCGGTGCTTTCGCTGGCGATGTGCACGCAACCCACTGTTTTATCGCAAGAATCATGGGTGCAGGCGATCGAGTCATCGCAGTCGGCCGCGTTGCCGGCGCAGACGCCGGCGGTGCACGTGTCGCCGTCCGTGCAGGCGTTGCCGTCGTCGCAGCCGCCGGTTCGCGCGGTGTGCGTGCAAGTGCCGTCCTTGGCGCAGCCGTCCGTCGTGCAGGGCAAGCCGTCGTCGCATGCCGTGAGATCGCAGGGACCAACCACGACGTCGCTGCCGCACCCCACCGCCAGCGCGCAGCAGCACGTAAGCCAGATCCAGCTGGCAGCGTTGCCCGCCTTGCGCTCCGTCGTCGGCTGGATTCCACCGCTCTGCACGCCTGACCTCCGCAAATCCTGCCGGTAGTATGTCGGGCCGATCGGGCTCGGTCAACGCCGTGCGCGGCGCCGCTGCCTTGACACTGCCGGCCAAACGGCTATCTGATGACGGATGGTGGAGGCGTGGCGCGTGGCTCGATTGCGAAGCAAAATGAACGTGCTGCGACTCCTGCCCGCGGCGGTTGCGGTGCTGCTCTTTGCGTCGGGGCCGATCGCGCTGGCGGCGCCGAAGCCGACGGTGGCCAAACAGCTGGCCGAAGCGGCGAAGGCTTCGGAATCAGGTGATTTTCCCCACGCGATCGCGATTTACACCGAGGTCTGGCAGGCCGACCAGAAGCCGGAGCACCTGTTTCTCCTGGCGCGCGCGGAGGACCAGGCCAACCAGCCGGAGCAGGCGCTGCAGCACTACCGGGCGTTTCTGGCCTCGCCGGGTAACGCGAGCGACCATGTCTCGCAAGCCCGCGCATTTGCAGATCAAATCGACAAGAAACGTCTGGAGGCGAGGGTCCAGCAGGCCTATGTCGACGCGTACCAGCGCGGCCAGATTCAGGACGCCCAGCTGCGCGCGGCCGAGCGGATGCGGGAGCTCACGCGGCTGCAGGAGGCCGACAACGCGGCGCGCGTGGGTGACGGCAAAACCGCGGCGAAGCTGTACCTGGCGGCGTACCAAGCGGCGCGCGACCGCGACGACGTCATCTTGTTCAAGGCCGCCGTGGCCGAACAGGACGCCCAGCAGTGGCAAGCCGCGGCGGGACATCTGGAGGAATACGTCAAGCGCGCTTCTCCGACCGCAGCGACCTATTCGGAAGCGGTGACCCGTCTGGAGGCGCTGCATCGCCGCCTGGGGACCGCCGGTGCGGGCGCGCCGCCGCCCAAGCCAGTGCCCAAGCCTGCGGTCGTGGCGGAGATTCCCAAGGACGCGGACCCGGTCGCCATCGGCTGGACGCTGGTCAAGATCGGCGCGGCGGTCGCGCTGGTCGGCGCGGGGTCGTATGTCTGGACGCGGATGCAGCAAAATGATGTCGAAGCGCTCCTGCACGTGGGCGCGAACGGCAAGATCGTCGACATCTCCCGCGCCGAAGCTGCGGATCGCGTGCAGACGGTCAACACGCACGTCGTGACTTCGATCGTGCTCGGCGGCGTGGGCGTCGCGGCGGCGGGCGTGGGCGCCTATTTCATCCTGCGTTCGCCCAAGCGCGTCGCGCTGACGCCCGGTCCCGCGCCCGCCGGTGTGGGGCTCGCATGGCGATTTTGATGGCTGAACGCCCACTTTCCGCCGCAGCAGCCGCGCGTTTTCAGCTGGCCGCGCTGTGCCTGCTCGCCGTCGCCGGATGCACGAAGATGCCAGCCGATGGACTCTTTGAGTACGCGACCGAAAACGACCGACTCCTCGCAGAAGCCCAGGACGCCGCCGATGCCGTGGCCGCCGATGGAGGCGATGCGGTGGCCGATGCCGCTCAGCCCGACGCGCCGGACGTCGCCGACGCCGACGCCGCAACCGCGACGGACGCCGCGGAAGACGTGACCGGTGACGCGGATGCCGGCCCGGATGGCGCGGTCGATGGCGCCGCCGATGCGACGGTGGCGGATGCGGTCGTCGATGCGGCAGCGGATGTGACTGTCGATGCTGCGGGCGATGCGACGGCGGCCGATGGCGCAGTCGACGATGCCGCGGATGTGACCGTCGACGCTGCCGGCGACGCGACCGCTGCCGACGCTGCCGCAGACGCGACGGTGGCTGATGCCGCGGACGTCACCGCGGACGACACAGCGGATGGCGCGGTGGATGCGGTCGCGGATGTCTCGCCGGATGCGGCGGTGGGTCCGCCGACCGATGCGACGGCAGACGACGCTGACGGCGGGGCGGTCGTGTGCGGAGCCGGCGCGTGTGACGACGGCAACAGCTGCACGCTGGACAGTTGCGACCTGGTGCTGGGCTGCGGACACACGGCGCTCGCCGGGGCGTGCGACGACGGCGACCCGTGCACTTCGGGCGACACGTGCGCTGGTGGGGTCTGCCTTTCCGGCGCTGTGACCTCGTGCGACGACGGCAACGCCTGCACGGTTGACGGCTGCAGCGCGGGCTTGGGCTGCGGCCACACGCCGACCGACGGCGCCTGTTCCGACGGCAACGCCTGCACGGCGGGCGACGCGTGCGCGGGCGGAACGTGCGTCGCGGGGGCGCCTGTCGCGTGCGCGCCCGACGGCAACCTCTGCACGCTCGACGTCTGTGCGGACGGAGGCTGCGCGTACCCGGCTGCACCGATCGGCACCCCATGCGGCATCGGGCTGGCGTGTGCGGCCACCGCCGAATGCGTCGCCAACGACGGCGTGGCGATGGCGACGCTCCCCACCGGAACGTTCGCCATGGGCTCGCCAGCCGGGCAGGGCGGCAGCGACGAACAGCCACAACAGGATGTAACCGTTAGCGGATTCGCCTTGGACAAGACTGAAGTGACCGTCGCGCAGTATGGCGCATTTTACGTCGCGCTCGACCCCAGCCAGCGCTGTCCCGGCGCCAACGCCAGCGCGTTCATGTGCGGCCAGCCCGACACCGGCGCCGCGTGCACGTGGTCCGTCGTGGGCAAGGAACAGCAGCCGGTGAATTGCGTCGACTGGTTCCAGGCAGCCGCGTATTGCGCCTGGGCGGGCAAGCGCCTGCCGACCGAGGCCGAGTGGGAATACGCGGCTCGCAGC
Organism: uncultured Myxococcales bacterium; assembly: GCA_903929795.1. Taxonomy (GTDB): domain Bacteria; phylum Myxococcota_A; class UBA9042; order UBA9042; family UBA9042; genus CAIYBN01. The sequence continues at coordinate 55,715 of CAIYWC010000092.1, forward strand.
GGCGGACTGGATCAGGCGTGGCCGTGGGGCGCACAGGCCGTCGACTGCACGCGCGCGATTTTCGACGACGGCAGCGGCGCCGGCTGCGGCACAGGCCGCACCGGCTTGCCGTGCGCGAGACCCGGCGGAGACAGCAGCCAAGGCGCGTGCGACCTCGCCGGCAATGTCGCGGAGTGGTGCGGCGACTGGTACGACCTGTACGCCGGCGTCACGGCGACCGACCCCACCGGCCCCGCCGTCAGCCCCGACGGAACGCGCGTCCTGCGCGGCGGCGCATGGAGCGACACGGCGGTGGGCCTGCGGGCTCAGGCGAGGGCTCACGTCTTGCCAGTAAACCGCAGCAATATCAGTGGATTTCGCTGCGCGCGGAACCTCTGAACGCCGACCTGCCGCCGCCTATGTCACGCGTTTGCGGTTGTCAGCTTACTACACACATTTTCACAACTGCGCGTCGCGATTGCTGTTGCGCTTTTCTGGCGAACTGCTAGCTTCAGCAACGGTGGAGCAGGCGGAGTTTCCTCGCCCGGCGTCACTGTGGACCGGGAGGCAAGATGAAGCGCATTTGGTCGAATCTATGGATTCTGGCAGTACTTTCATCGGTTGTTGGCTGTGTCGGCTCTGACATCCCCAACGTCGACCACAATCGCGCTGCGCCGCAGGAGACTGCCGCGACCAACCAGGTTGCGCCGCAAGCAGCTGGCGCCGCGGCACCAATTCCGGTGACGATCGTCAGTGGCAATCCGTCCCAGACCAGCATGAACCCGTTCCCCGCGGACTTTGGCGACGCGCCGCTGATCAATGAAGGCCGCCACCGCTTGGTGCCGCAGGAGCGCGGCCTCGATCAGCGTCCGGCGGAGACCGCGCTTGAATTCGCGACCGCCCCGTCCGGCACGCTGGTGCTCTACGACAGCACCGGCGCATATGGCTGGCTCGGCGAGCTGTACGGCATCGCCGGCGTCACGCTCGCCAACCACTTCGGCACGACGGTCAGCAAGCCCGTGGTCAATTACGTCGCAGGCGACATCGCCAAGTACAAGGCCGTGATTTACATCGGTTCCACCTACAACGAGCCGCTGCCGGTCGCGTTCCTCGACGACGTGCTGGCGACGACCGTCCCGGTCATCTGGATCTACGACAACATTTGGCAACTCGCCAATCGTTCCGCGACCTTCGTGACGAAATACGGCTACAATCCGTGGGTGTTTGACCTGTCCTCCATCAGCACGGTGACCTACAAGGGCACTGCGCTGACGCGCGATCCGACCAACGGCGCCGGCATCATGCAGTTCAGCCCGTTCGACACGACAAAGGTCACGACGCTCGCGACGGCGACCCGCGCGGATGGCACGACGCTGCCGTGGGCGATCCGCTCGTCGAACCTGACCTACATCGGCGAAGTGCCGTTCGCGTATATCGATTTCAATGACCGCTACCTGGCGTTCTGCGACCTGCTGTTTGACGCCATCGCGCCGACGACCGCGACGCAGCACCGCGCGCTCGTGCGCCTGGAAGACGTGAGCCCGGCCGAGGACCCGGTCGCGCTGACCGCCATCGTCAACTACCTCTACGCGCAGGCGGTGCCGTTCAGCGTCGCGATCATTCCGCTCTACACCGACCCGCTGGGCGTGAACAACGGCGGCGTGGCGCAAACCATCAAGTGGACGGATGTGCCCAAGATGGTCACGGCCATCAAGTATGCGGTCAGCCATGGCGGCACGCTCGTCATGCATGGCTACACGCACCAGTATGGTTCACAGAAGAACCCGTATTCCGGCGTCACGGCTGATGATTTCGAGTTCTACATCGCGCATGTCGACGCCACGACCAACAATGTCATCTACGACGGCGCTGTCCCGTCCGACTCCGCGACTTGGGCCGTCGGCCGCGTCAATAGCGGCTTGGCCGCGCTCAAGACTGCCGGCTTCACCGCGCCGACCATCTTTGAATACCCGCACTACGCCGGTTCTTCCATCGATTCCAAGGCCATCAAGGGCGTGCTCCCAACCGCGTATCAGCGCGGGCTGTTCTTCGGTGGCGACCTCGGCATCAACGCCGCGAATCCGACGCACAGCATTGGCCTCTACTATCCGTACGCCGTGACCGACGTGTATGGCTGGAAGATCAAGCCGGAAAACATCGGCAACTACGAGCCGCTGCCGTACAACAACCACCCGGCGCGGCTCCCGGCGGATCTCGTCACGACGGCGCGGGCCAATCTGGTCGTGCGCGACGGCGTCGCCAGCTTTTTCTTCCATCCGTACTACCCCTTGGCGCAATTGCAGAGCATTGTGACTGGAATCAAGGCTGCCGGTTACAAGTTCGTGGCCGTTACCGCGCTGTAATCCCGCACGCGCCGCGCCACTGCGTCCCTGCCATGCTGACCTCTTCACCCTACCCAGTGCCCCGTGCGGCCCGCGCCGAGACGGCTTGCTCTCGCGTTTGGCCGGTCGGCTCGGGCGCCGCTGCCCAAGGGCCTCGCCGTGTGGGGATGTGCGTGAAGTATGGCTGACACATGGTGGCTCCTCTATTTCGGTGCGCTGAACACGCTGATCGTCGTCACGGCGTTCATCATCCTCGTCAGCGGCATGGACGACCTGTTCATCGATGTGTGCTATTGGCTGGGTGCTGCCCATCGCGCTGTATTCAAACGCGAAGCGAATCTTGGCCTCACCGCGGAAGACCTGCGCTCGCGCGATGAACGCTGGTTCGCCATCATGGTGCCGGCTTGGCAGGAATCCGACGTCATCGCCAAGATGCTGCAGAACACCTTGGAAACGCTGGAATACGAGCACTACGTTGTCTTCCTGGGCACATACCAAAACGACGCCGCGACGACCGCCGAAGCCGAGAAGATGGTGGCGCGCAACCCGCTGCGGATCCGCCGCGCGCCGGTAAACGTGGATGGACCGACCTGCAAGGCGGATTGCCTGAACTGGATCCTGCGGGCGATCGTCGCGCATGAAGCCGAGCACGACATGCACTTTGCCGGCGTGCTGATGCACGACTGCGAAGACGTGATTCACCCGCTGGAGCTGAAGTATTTCAACCACGAGATCGACGACCACGACCTGATCCAGCTGCCGGTGATGTCGCTGGATCTGAAGTTTCCGGCATGGGTGGGCGGCACGTACCTGGATGATTTCAGCGAGGTGCACCAAAAAGACCTCATCGTGCGCCAGCAGCTGACCGGCATCGTGCCGGGAGCGGGCGTGGCGCTCTGCTATGGCCGCCACGCGCTGGGCGCGATGATGGCGACGCACGACGGCCACGTCTTCAACACGGCGACGCTGACTGAAGACTACGATTTCAGCTTTCGTTTGGCGGACTTGGGCTTCAAGCGCCAGACTTTTGTCCGCCTGCCGATTCGCCGCATGGGTTCGCGACAGAAGCGGAAGTGGTGGCAGCGGTCCGCGACGGCGGGCGGGCTCGTGGCGACCTGTGAGTATTTTCCCTCGGAATTTCAGGCAGCTTACCGCCAGCGCGCGCGCTGGATCCTCGGCATCGCGTTTCTGGGCTGGGAGCAGTTGCGCTGGCAGGGCTCGCTGATGAGCAAGTACATGTTTTTCCGCGACCGCAAAGGCATCGTGACGGCGCCGATTTCCATGCTGGCGTATTTCGTGCTCGCCAACACGGCGGCGATTACGCTGCTGGATGACCCGCACTTTGCCGGTCCCGCCGCGACGCGTCTGGTCATCTTCAGCGCTTGGCTGCGGCCGATTCTGTGGATTAATCTGATTTTGCTGCTGAATCGCCTGCTGGAGCGCGTGTATTTTGTGACGCGACTGAACGGGTTGCAGCAGGGGCTGATGAGCGTACCGCGGACAGTCTTCAACAATTTCATTAACTTCGGCGCGGTCGGTCGGGCGTGGCACCAGTATGCAAAGCACCTGGCGACCGGCGTGCCGATCGCGTGGGACAAGACCAAGCACACGTTTCCGTCGAACGATGAGCTGGTGCGCCATCGGCGGCGGCTGGGCGACCTGCTGATTGACCGCGGGCTCATCACGCCGGCGGAGCTGGCGGCGGCGGTGGAGCGCCAACGGGCGACGGGCCTGCGCTTGGGGCAGACCCTGCTGCAGGAGGGGCGGCTGACGCCGGAAGGGCTGGCCGACGCGATTGCGGAGCAGGCGGAATTGCCGCGCGTTTGCCGCGACTCGGGCCCGCACGCGTCGCTCGCGCACGCGATCCCCGGTGAGCTGATGCGTCGCCACCAGCTGGTGCCGTTTGCAACGCGCGGGGCGGATACGCTGCAGGTGGCCGTCTCGGAGCGGCCGGCATCGAGCGTGACCAAGCGGATTCGCGCCGTCACTGGCATGCATGTCGCGTATGTCGTAGCGTGCGACCACGAAGTCGCCCAGTGGGTCGCTGCAGCTGCGCCCGACGACAGCCAGATTACACGCACCTCGTGAGGCCGCCTGACCATGCACACGCGCCCAGCGTCACGGCTCTGGCTGGTCCTCGTGCTGTGGTGCGTGCTCGGCGGTCGGCCGGCGCCGGCGCTGGCTGCCGATGCGCCCGCGCCACCGGCCGTCGAGTCGGCCGAAACCCAAGCGTCTGCCGCCTATCGCGCTGAGCCCGGCAACGCGTGGCTGGGGCGCACGCTGCTGGACACGCTGGTCCACAATGGCAAGTTGGAGGACGCGCGGCGGCTCTCGCTGGAACTGACCGTCCTCTTTCCCGACGACGCGCAACTCTGGTCGCAGACTGGGTATTTGCTGTTCATGCTCCGCGATTTCAAGGGTGCTCAGGCAGCGTTTGTTCTGGCGCTGCGTGGCGATGCGTGGCTGCCGGACCAGCGGCGCAACCTCGCGTTTGCCGCGGCGGACAGCGCGGTGGCGGCGAATGATCCTGTGGGCGCGCTGGCCGCATTGCAGGTCTTTGCCGAGGATGCCGATTGGGCGGTTCGGCTGCGCCTGGGTCGCGCCCAGCTGGCGGCGCATGATCGGATGGCGGCGGCGGCGACGGCGCAGTGGCTGATCACGCACGCCGGTGACGACGAGGCCGAGGCGACAGCGGAGAAGCTGCAGGCCGCCGCGCTGGAAGCCATCGCGGATCCGCGCGGGGACAAGCAGCTCAACCTCGGCTACGCCTATTTCCGCCAGGGCGACGACGCGGCGGGGCTTGCGGCATTTGAGCGCGGCTTTGCGTTTGGCTCGGGCAAGGCATTTCACTACGCGGACGCGGCGTATGCGGCAAAACGCCTGAACGACAACGCCAAGGCCAGCCGCTATTTTCGTTTCTGCTTGGATCTCGCAGAGTTCGAGCACAGCTTCACCGAGCAGCGGATGTATGGCTATCGCCGTGAAATCGAGGGCATGGAGCGCCGCTGGGGCATGATCATCGGCACGCCCTACCACGCCGGCGCGCTGGACGTCTGGCAAGGCGGCATCGAGGCGTACTGGCAGCCGCCGGTCATCGGCTACCGCGACGGCCGGATGGTGCAGCTCTTTGTCCGCACGTACCTGAACTTTCGCAACGGCGTGAACGGGCCGACGGGGCTGCAAACGACGCAGGAGACGCTGGGAATCCGCTTCAAGCCGCTCGCGACGCAAAACATCGCGCTGACGGCTGAGCGCCTGTTTGCCGTGGGGCGGGATTCCGACAATGACTGGTTGTTTCGCGTCGGCTATTCGACCGGCGATGGCACGGATCTCCGCGTGGACAAGTGGCAATGGGAGAGCTGGCAGGTCTACGCCGAGGCCGCGTATTACCTGAACGCGCGCCGGCTGCTGGTCGGGACGGAGGTGCGCTACGGCGTGGCGCTGCCGATGCCGCACCTGAATCGCCTGACTTTCTACCCGCATGTGCTCATCGCGGTCGACTACGATAGCTCCGCCCAGGCGCAGCTGGTGGACGCCATCGGGCCGGGGCTGAGCCTGCGCGCCTGGTTTGGCGAGGACAAATACCACGCGCCGCCAGCCTGGCTCGAAGTCAACGCCCAATACCGCTTTGCCGACGCGGATCGCGGCCGAGGCCCGGCGTTGCGCGCGACGCTGTCGTTTTGAGGGCGACGTGGCGGGTGCTCTTGACCGCCCAGAATGCACCACCGGATTCTGCCGCGGACACCGATTTCGGATGCGCAGCGCCGGCCGGCGCGCCTTTGGCGCGACAATGGAGCGAGCCAAAATCGTCCCGAAGGCGACCGGCAAGCCAGCCGGCCGCTGGCGCGGCAGCACGGGAGTGGCCATCGGCCGCTTGCGGGGCAGACACGTCGACGGGCGATTTTGGCGCGGCGACGCCGAAATGCGCCGAAAGCGGTGTCCGCGGCCGCTTGACACGCCCGGCTCGGCCAGCCAGCCTAGCTTGCGGAGGTTCGCCATGGTCACTGTCCGCTTGCCGCAGTCTGAGCTGGAAAAGCACCTGGGCGCGCGGCCCAAGCACGTCTTCATTTCGGGCGCGTCCCGCGGCATCGGCGAGGCGATCGCGCGGCGGCTGGGCGAGGGCGGGCATCGCATCTCGCTGGCGGCGCGCTCCCACAATCCGCTGCTGGGTCTGGCGCGCGATCTGGGCCTGGAGCGGGCGCACGCGCTCCAGCTCGATCTGGCGTCCGATCAGGCCATCGACGACGCGATTGTGGCGGCCGAGAGCCGGTTCGGGCCGATCGACATCCTGATCTGCAACGCGGGCACCAATGGCCCCACGCCGCTGTCCGACCTGAGCGCGGAAGGCCGCGCGCGGTTTCGCCACATCATCGACGTGAATCTGACCGGCACGGTGTTCTTGGCCCAGCTCGCGTGCGCGCACATGCCGCCAGGCGGGCGCGTGGTGTTCATCGGCAGCGTGCTGGGGCGCTTCGGCGCACCGGGCTCGATCGCGTACGTGGCGAGCAAGCACGCGATCCAGGGCGTGGTGCGCACGATGGCGCTGGAGCTGGCGCACCGCGGGATCCGCGTGAACGCGCTGAATCCCGGCTGGGTGGACACGGACATGGCGCGCGCGTCGATGCAGGCGATCGCCGACAAGCGTGGAATTTCGCTGGAAAAGTCATGCAGCAGCAGCTCGACGGCCAGCCGGTGCGGCGCATGATCAAGCCCGAGGAGGTCGCCGCGTACGTCGAATTCCTCGTCGGTCCGACCGGCGATGTGCTGACCGGGCAGGGCATCGACATTTCCTGCGGCAGCGTGATGGTCTGATGTCTGAACGTCCTGTCGCGATTGGACTTTTTCGCGAGGCGGTGCTGCGTTTTGGCGAGGGCAAGACCACGACGGCGTCGCGGCTCGCCGATCGCGCGCGCGAGCTGTTCCTGGCGGCAGGTGACGTCGATGGCGCGTGCGCGGCGGCGCTGCTGCGCGGGCGGTCGGCGCTGCGCGCGGCGCGCTATCCGGAAGCCGCGGAGTGGCTGAGCTGGGCGCGCGACGAGGCGAACCGCCGCGGTCTGGAACCGCGTGTTTTAGCGGCGAATTCTGAGCTGGCGGTGCTGGCAGAGCTGCAAGGCGACCTGCTGTCGGCGGTGGCCGCACACCGCGGCGTGCTGGAACGGCAACGGGTGCGCGACGACAGCCTGGGCATCGCGATGGCCGCCGGCAACGTGGCGCGGCTGCTGACGCGCGTCGCCGGGCACCAGCTGCCGATCGTGACCGAGTCGCGGGCGCTGCTGGATGAGGCGCTGCAGCGGTTTCGCGATGGGCCGCATGAGGCCGGGATCGCCAACACCTTGATTTGCATCGGTGATCTGGACCGGGCCGACGGCAAGCTGGACCAGGCGCTCAAGCTATTTCAGGAGGTCGTGGACCTGCCGCCGACGCCGAGCGTGCAGCCCATGCGCCTGCTGGCGCTGCACAATTTGGGTAACGTACTCCGGCAGATGGGCGATTACGTGCGGGCGAGCGATGCGTTTCTCGGCGCGGTGGCGATGGCGGAGACGCTGGGGGACGTGCGCTCGACCCGGCGTGCGCGGACCAGCCTTGCGATGACGCGCGCCATGAACGGTCCGCTGCGGATCGCGGTGCAGGAGCTGACGACACTGCGCGCGGGGCTGGGCCCGGCGGAGGAAGCGGCGCGGGCGATCCTCGCGATGAACGAGGCGCAGCTGCACCTGGCGGCGGGCAACGTCAAGCTGGCCAACGGCAACCTGCTGCAGGCGCGCCGTCACTACACGGAGCGCGGCGACCGGCCGATGCTTGATGAAATCGCCTTGGTTATCGCAAGCTTGGCGCTGCTGTCGACGAGCGATCGGCTTGTGTTCAAGGAGATCCGGCGGCGCAAAGTGGCGACGCCGTCGGTCGTGCGCGAACGGCAGCTGCTCCGGGCGCAGGCGGCTTTTCGCCGGCTGGATCTCGACGATTTTGACGCCGCGGTCGTGGCGCTGGGGCAGGCAGCGTCCTGGCAAGAAGCAGTGGGGATTGGCGCGGCGTGCGTGGAGCGGGCAGCGCTGGCGGGCCTGGACAGCATCGATGGGCTGGAGCAGATGGCCGGACTGGCCGTGCAGCGCGGGGCGCGGGTCGACTACCTGCAGATCCGTTTGGCTCAGGCGCACGCGGCACTGTGGCTCGGCGACCTGAAGCGCGCGGCGGCGTGGGCGGACGAAGTCCAGGGCGAGGCGGCTACGCTGAACCGGCGCATCATGGCGCTCAGCGCGCGGATGGTGAACGCGTTCGCGGGCGGGCAGGCGCTGGCGGCCAACGCGTGGCGCGACGAAGCCAAGCGTTTGCGGGACTTGGGTGCAGTCGTGCCGGCTGCCTGGTCGGACGCAGCCGCGGCCGTCGCGCTGCGGGACGACGACGCGCTGGACGGTGCCATCCGCACGCTGCATCAGGCCGGCGACGAATTTCACAAGCTCTTTTTGCTGGCGTGGCGTGCGGCTTATGGGCCGCCGGAACTGGCAGCGCTGGCAGCGACCCTCCTTGAAACCGCGGGCGTTTTTGTCCCGCCCTGGCTGCGAGCGGTGGCGAACCCGACGTCCTGACGGCTTGGGCAGCGACCGCGTGCGTGGGCTGGCCTTGACTTGAAGCGTCGGCGTGCTTGGCTATAGTGAACACAGGACGGGCGTCGCGCCAACAAAACGGCGACGGCGACGGTCCTCAGGCACGCTGACCCCGGGTCGGCAGGACGAGGAAGCCATGTCAACCGAAAAAACGACCCCCGAGAGCGGCGAAATCTCTGAGCCGATCCAGACGGGCAGCAGCCTGCGCAACCTGCCGATTTTGGCGCTGCGCAACGCGGTGCTGTTCCCAGGCGCCGTGATGCCGGTGGTGATTGGCCGCGGCAAGTCCATCAAATTGCTGGAGAGCTTGGGCGATCGCCGCGCGGCGATCGTCGGCGTCGTCGCGCAAAAGGACAAGAGCATCGACAACCCGAAGCCCGACGAGCTGTACTGGGCGGGCTGCACCGGTCAGCTCATCAAGGTGCTGCGCAATGGCGCCGAGACGTATCACGTGGTGATTCGCGGCGTGGATCGCTTCAAGATCACCGGGATTTGTCAAGAAGATCCCTATCTTTCCGCGGATGTGGAGCTGCTGAGCGAGAAAGACGACGCGGATCCGCAGATTCAGGCGCTTGTGCATTCTGTGCGCGACACGGCGATTGAGCTTGTGAACATGGTGCCGGAGCTGCCGATTAACGCCGCGGATTTGCAGGAGAATTTTGAGCACCCGGCGCGGCTCGTCTACCTGCTGCTGACCCATCTGGGCGTGACGGTGGAAGAGAAAGTCGACGTGCTGCAGGCGCCGAACTTGCAGGAAATGCTGACGAAAACCCTGCATTTGGTGATTCAGCAGGTGGAGATTTTGCGCATCAGCCAGCGCATCAACTCGGAAGTGAAGGGCGACTTGAACAAGAGCCAGCGCGAGTACGTGCTGCGCAAGCAGTTGAAAGCCATCCAAAAAGAGCTGGGTGAGCTGGAGGGCGGCGAAGGCGATGAGCTGGGCGAGCTGGAAGAGCGGCTGATGAAGATTGGGCTGCCGGAGGACGCGCTGAAGATCGCGACCAAGGAGCTGAAGCGGCTGCGAACGATTCAGGCGGGCTCGCCCGAGTACACGGTGGCGCGTACCTACCTGGAATGGTTCTCGGATCTGCCGTGGAGCCAGATGACCGAGGACAACCTGGACCTCAAACACGCCGAGAAAGTGCTCGATGAGCGGCATTATGGCTTGGACAAGATCAAGACGCGGATCATCGAGTATCTGGCGGTTTCCAAACTGAAAAACGACATGCGCGGCCCGGTGCTCTGCCTGGTCGGGCCGCCGGGCGTGGGCAAGACGTCGCTGGGCCACAGCATCGCGGAGTCGCTGGGCCGCAAGTTCCAGCGCCTGAGCTTGGGCGGCGTACGCGACGAAGCGGAGATCCGCGGTCACCGCCGGACGTACATCGGCGCGATGCCGGGCAAGATCATCATGAGCCTGAAGAAGGCCGAGAGCCGTAACCCCGTGATGATCTTGGATGAAGTCGACAAGCTGACCCATGATTGGCGCGGCGACCCAACCGCCGCGCTGCTGGAAGTGCTGGATCCGGAGCAGAACTACGCGTTTGGCGATCACTACCTGGACACGCCGTTTGACCTGTCCAAGATCCTGTTCATCGCCACGGCGAACACGACGGACACGATCCCGCCGCCGCTGCTGGATCGTATGGAAGTCATTGAGCTTTCCGGGTACACGCACGAGGAAAAATTCCACATTGCGCGCCGGCACTTGATGCCCAAGCAGATCAAGGAGCACGGCATCAAGCCCGAGCAGCTGATCATGCCGGACGACGTGCTGGACCGCGTGATTTCGCACTACACCCGCGAGGCGGGCGTGCGCAACCTGGAGCGGCGGATGGCGGATATTGCCCGCAACGTGGCGGTGGGCATCGCCAAGGGCGAGTACGAGACGCGGACGCTGACGCTGGACGATCTGGACGACATGCTCGGCAACTTCGCGTACGAGCCGGAGACGGCGACGCGGACGGAAGCGCCGGGCGTGGCGACGGGCATGGCGTGGACGCGCGCGGGCGGCGACCTGCTGTTCATCGAGACGTCCAAGATGCCGGGGCGCGGCAAGCTGCGGCTGACCGGGCAACTGGGCGATGTCATGAAGGAATCGGCGCAGATCGCGCTGTCGCTGGTCGAGGCGAACGCGGAGAAACTGGGCATCGAACGCAAGATGTTCGAGGAGTGGGACATCCACATTCACTTTCCGGCGGGCGCGACGCCCAAGGATGGTCCGTCGGCGGGCGTGACGATGTACACGGCGCTGGTCAGCCTGCTGACGGGCGTGCGGGTGCGCGGCGATGTGTCGATGACCGGCGAAGCGACGCTGCGTGGCTTGGTGCTGCCGGTCGGCGGCATCAAGGACAAGGTCCTGGCGGCGATGCGCGGCGGGATCAAGAAGATCATCTTGCCGGTGCGCAACAAGAAGGACCTGCGGGATATCCCGGAAGAGGCGCGCAAGGGCGTGGAATTCGTCTTCGCGACGCGGATGGACGACGTGCTGGAGGCCGCGCTGGAAGTGCCGCCTTCCGCCCGGCCGACCAAAGCGGCGACTGCGAGCGCTTAGCCGATGCCCGGGCTGCCGCTCGCGGACTGCGTGGTTTGCGTCGCGAATTCCACGCCGGATGGCTGGCTGGCGCTTTCGCTGCTGGTTTTGGTAGGCTCTGCGGCGTTGGCGGCAGCGATGGCTTGGATGGACAGGCGCGATCGACCGAAACCGCCGCAGAGCGAGTGAAGATGACGTCGTACCGGGGCTGGCAGGGTAAGTGGGCGCACGCGATGGGCGGCGCAGCGTTGGCGTGGATCGCGGCGTGTGGCAGCTCGACCGGTGGCGGCGGTGCGGTTCTTGTCAGCACCGGCGATACGAGTGGCGACGCGCAATTGGCGGATGACGCGACTGGCGTGACTGCCGACGCCGTGGGCACGGACGCGGCGGTCGGCGACATGCAGCCTGCAGACGCGACGCCGCCGATCCCGGATGCGGCACCCGGGGACGCCATCCCCGGCACGGACGCGGCGGCCGCTGAAGTTGGCCCGCCCGATGTCCTGGAGCCGACGGACACGCCCGAAACCGCCGATGTCCCCGCGCAACCCGATATTGTGGATGATGCGAACGCGGACGCTGCGCCGGATAGCGGAAAAGCTCCGTGTAAATCTGATGTTGCGTGCAAGAGCACGAACCAGGTCTGCAACGTGGCGAGCGGCGCGTGTGTCGATTGCAACACAAAGGCGGACTGCACCGGCGCGCAGGTGTGCGTGGCGAACGCGTGCGTCGTGGAGCAGACCTGCACGTCCAGCAAGGACTGCACGTTCGTGTGCGACAAGGTCCACGGCCTGTGCGTGGAGTGCGTGACCGACGCCGACTGCGACGCCAGCAAGTGGTGCGGCAGCGACCACGCGTGCCATCCCGACGCTTGCGCCAGCGGCAGCGGCACGTGCGTCAACGGCGCGTTCTTTCCGTGCCTCGCCAACGGCAGCGGCTTCGCGTCGCAGGGCCAAACGTGCAACGCCGGGACGCCATGCGCCAGCGGATCCTGCACGGCGGCTGGCTGCGTCTTCATCCCCGGCACCACCTGCGACGACAACAACGTCTGCACGGTCAACGACACCTGCAAGAACGGCATCTGCCAGGGCGGCGCGCCGCTCAATTGCGCAGACAACAACGCGTGCACGACCGATTCCTGCGTCCCGGGTCCAGGCTGCCAGCACGTGGCGCTGAACTGCGACGACGGCGACGCGTGCACGACCGACTCCTGTGACAAGACGAGCGGCTGCGTCCACACGCCGATCGCCAACTGTGGTACCGCGGCGTGCGGCGCCAACCCGAACAGCACGTGCAAGAACGCCTGCGGCCAGAGCGGCGGGGTGATGGGCGGCTGCAGTTGCGCGCCGGACTGCAAGACGTCGAACACGTGCTGTGCGGACTTTGACGCGTGCGCCTGCTCGACGACCCCGGTCGTCTGCGGCGCCGACCCGAATAACACCTGCAAAAACAACTGCAGCAGCATGCAGTGCATGCCGACGTTTTGCCAGTTGGGCAGCGGCTTGCCGATCGGCTGCCTGCCGGACTGGTCGTCCTGCTGCGGGCCGTGAGAACGCGCGAACGCGTCTGAGCCGCGGGTGCGATCCGTCGTCGCATGGCAATTTCCGCTCCCCGTGGCACACTTTGCCCATGCCGATGCCTACCGCCGACCGCGAAGTTCACCGCATCCAGCTGACGTTTCTGACGATGCTGCGTTGGGCCGCGCTGGCGGTGCAGGTCGTGATGATTGGCGCGGTGCACTGGCTCATCGGCATCGAGCTGCCGCTTCTGCAACTGCTTGGACTCACGGCATTTTCTGCGCTGACCAACGTGGCGCTGACGCTGCTGCTGCGCCGCGGCGGGCTGTGGGGTGAGCCGCTGGTGGCCGCCGTGCTCGTGCTGGACGTGCTCGTGCTGACGGCGCTGCTGTACGTGACCGGCGGCCCATTCAATCCGTTTAGTTTCCTGTACTTGGTCTACATCACGCTGGCGACGGTCGTGCTCGGAACCCGCTGGACCTGGGCGATTGCCGGGCTGTCGAGCCTGTGCTCCGCGCTGTTGTTCATCGAACACGTCTGGCTCAACGACGACTGGCAGGACAACGCCGATCCGCACGTGCGCCACATGAAGCTGCACCTGTACGGCATGTGGGTGGCCTGCGTCGTTGCCGCTGTTTTTATTGTCTATTTTGTGACACGCATCCGCAACAGCCTGACGCAGCGCGACGCGGAACTGGCGCAGGCGCGCGAGCGCGTGATGCGCGGCGAACGGCTGGCGTCGCTGGCGACGTTGGCGGCGGGCGCGGCGCATGAGCTGGCGACGCCGCTGTCGACGATCGCGGTCGTCGCCAAGGAGTTGCAGAGTGCGCTCGCTGAACAGGGCGTCGATCCGGAAGCGCTCGATGACGCCCGGCTGATCCGCGCCGAAGTGCAGCGTTGTCGGGAAATTCTGGCCGCGATGGCCGCGGATCTGGGCCAAAGCACCGGCGAGCAGCCGTCGGCACTGGACGTGACGCACTTGCTGGACGAAGCGCTGGCGCCGCTGGCGCGGCTGGGGACGGTGGCGCTACAGCCACCCGACGCGGTCCTGCGCGCGCAGGTACAGGTGCCCGAGCGCGCGATGGTCCAGGCGCTGCGCGGCGTGCTGAAGAACGCGCTGCAGGCTCAGCCGCCGGGGCAGCCGGTCGTTGTGACGGCGCAGCAGCGCGACGGCGCGGTCGTGCTCGACGTGGTGGATCGCGGACCGGGGATGGGCGCTGACGTCCTCGCGCGCGTCGGCGAGCCGTTCTTCACGACCAAGCAGGCGGGCGACGGCATGGGCCTTGGCGTGTTCCTGGCGCGCGCGGTCATCGAGAGCGCGGGCGGCACGCTGCAGCTCGCGTCGGTGCCTGGGCGTGGGACGACGGCGTCGATCAGCTTGCCTGCGACAATCGGTCGCGTTGCGCAAACCGCGCCGGCGTCCCATCCTGATGACCGTGAATGACGCGCCAAACAACCCGCTGTACCTGCTAGTCGACGACGACGCAGTCTTTCGCGAGCGGCTGGCGCGGGCGCTCCGCAAGCGCGGCTGCGAAGTGGCGACGGCGGGGAACGCCGACGAAGCGCTGGACTTGGCCCGGCTGAATCCGCCGGAGCGCGCGGTCGTGGATCTGCGGATGCCGGGGCGTTCCGGCCTGGAGCTGGTGCGCGAGCTGCTGGCGCTGGAGCCGGCGACGCAAATCGTGGTGCTGACGGGCTATGGCAGCATTGGCACCGCAATCGATGCCGTGCGGCTGGGCGCGACCTACTACCTGTCCAAGCCGGCGGACGTCGACGATCTGCTGGCGGCGTTCGAGCGCGGCAGCCAGCCGGTGGAGCCCGCGATCGGCCAGCTCGCGGCGCCAAGCCTCGCGCGTGCCGAATGGGAGCATATCCAGCGCGTGCTGGCGGATGCCGACCACAATATCTCAGAGGCGGCGCGCCGGCTCGGGATGCACCGCCGGTCCCTGCAGCGCAAACTGCACAAACTGCCGCCGCCGGCCTGACGGCAGAGGCAACCCACCAGGAGTCTCTGATGCGCTATTTCCCTGGAATTCTTGTGATTTTCGCGGTTGGCTGCGCCAATGCCCAGACCGCAGCTGCGCCGGCGCGGACCTACGGCGCGTTTGGCCTCGTGCCAGCCGATGGCGTGCCACCCGCGTGCACGGCGCAGCTCGTCGATCCAACCACCTGCAAATCCAGCGCGGACGCCGGCAGCGGCGACGCCACGGCGATGGGCGGCGACACGACCTCGACCGGCGGCGACACGGCGCCCGAATTCGGCCCGACGCACAAGGGCGGCGACGCCGATGACGACGACTGCAAGTACCACGTCACGTGGCTGTCGACCGGCGCAACGCCGTCAGAAGACGTGTATTTTCAAGTCGATGTGACGCTGAAAACGACCGGCGGGCCGGCCACGCATGTCGTTGCGACCGACAACCCGATCGTCGCGGAAGTCTTTGTCGACACAGGCGATCCGCTGACGAACCACCCGGCGCCGAACGCGGGGCAAGCATCGTCGGAGACGGCGACGCCGGGCCGCTATGTCGTCGGACCAGTGCGCTTTGACGAGACGGCACGCTGGACCGTGCGCTTTCACCTGTACGGCGATTGCGACGACGGCGACACCTCGCCACACGGCCATGCCGCGTTCTTTTTCGACGCCAAATAGCTGAAATTCCTGAATCAGTTCGCGCGCCTATCCGCGCGGCGCTTGGCTGTCCACCCACGCCTCGACGAACGCGCTCGCCGGCTGGCGCCCGAGTTCCGCGACGGTCCCGTGCTGCGTCACCCGACCGGCCTCCAGCACCGCGACGGACGGCGCCAGCGCCTTGGCGTCGGCCAGCTCGTGGGTCACGATCAGCGCGGGAATCCGCAGCTCAGACAGGACTTTTTGCAGCCACCCGCGCACCTCGCGGCGCGTCACCGCGTCGAGCGCCATCAGCGGTTCGTCCAGCAGCAGCGCCAGCGGCTCGGTCGCCACGGCGCGGGCGAGCGCGATCCGCTGCGCTTCGCCGCCGGACACGTCGCGCGGCTTGCGATCGGCCAAATGCGCCAGCGAGAGCTGCTCCAGCACCGCCACCGCGCGGGCGCGCCGCTCCGCCTTTCCCAGCGGCCGCGGGCCGCAGCCCAGGCCAAACGCTACGTTGTCGCGCACGTCCAGGTGCGGAAACAGGCCGTTGTGCTGCGGCACGTAGCCCAGCCGGCGCAGTTCGGGCGGCAGGTCGACGCCCGCGGCTGCGTCAAAAAGCACCTGCTCGCCCAGCGCGATGCGTCCCTGTACCGGGCGCAGCAAGCCGAGAATCGCCAGTAAAATCGTGGTCTTGCCGGCGCCACTCGGGCCGATGAGCGCAACCGGCGCATCGCCCAGGGTCAGCTGCACATCCAGCGGCACGCCGCCGGTCAGTCCGCGCAGGTCGAGCGTCAGCGCCATGAAGCGCTCCGGGCGAAGCGCCGTGCCGCAAACAGGGTGATGCAGGCGATCGCCACCAGCACGAGCGCCAGCGCCTGCGCCGCCCGCACATCGGACTCGAGCGCCGCGTACATCGCCAGTGGCAGGGTCTGCGTGCGGCCCGGCAAGTTGCCGGCAAATAGCAGCGTCGCGCCGAATTCGCCCAGCGCCCGCGACCAGGCCATCGCCGCGCCGGCCAGGATCCCGGGCAGCGCCAGCGGCAGCGTCACCTGGGCGAAGGCCTGCCACGGCGTCGCGCGCAGCGTTCGCGCCACTTGCGCGTGGGCGCGATCGACTTGCCGAAACGCCGCCGTCGCTGCTTGGACGTAGAACGTACAGGAAACAAAGACTTCAGCCAGGACTACGGCGGCCGTCGAAAACGGCACAGCCAGCCCGGCGCGGGCCAGCGCACCACCCAGTAGCCCGTGACGACCAAACGCCAGCAGCAGCGCGATGCCGGCCACCGCGGGCGGAATCACGGCGGGCAGCTGCACCACGACCTCCGCCGCGCGCACCCAGCGCGTGTGCCGGGTCGCCGCGAGCCAGGCCAGCGGCGTGCCGAGCAGGACCGTCACCGCCAGCGAAATCGCCGTCGTCAGCAGGCTCAGGCGCAGGGCCTGGTACACGAGCGGCTGGCTGAGGCCGTCCCGCAGATCCGCGGGCGACGTGGCCAGCGCGAGGCCCAGCAGCGGCGCGCCAACCAGCGCGACCAGCAGCAGCGCCGCTGCGACAAGCGCCGCCTGGCGAAGGCGCGGCATCACGGGCACGCCACAAACCCGCGGCGCGCGAGCGCTGATTGCCCGACGGCGCTGCGGGCGAGCGCGACAAACGCGGCGGCGTCCGTTTGCAGGGGGCCGTTGCCGGCGGCGATGCGGTAGCGCGCGACGACGCCGAGCGCCGACGGCACCGCCAGCGTCCGCACGTTGGCGCCGGCCGCGAGCGCGTCGGTGCGGTAGACGATCGCCGCCTGCGCTTCGCCGAGCGTGACTTTGGCCAGAACCTGCCGGGCGTTGGCCTCACGCGACACGACGTGCGCCCGAACTGCCGCCGCGAACGCCGGGTCCGCGCGCGCGAGGATCTCATCGGCGTAGCGGCCAATCGGCACGTCCGGCGTGCCCAGCACGATGCGGTCCAGCTGCGGTAAGTCATTGAATTGCAAACCGGTTGTCACGTCGATGGCCAGCGCGACGACCGGCGTGTTGCACGTCAGCGCGTCCGGGGCATGCGCGACACCGTCCGCCACCAGCGTCGCCATCGATGCCTCGTCCGCCGTCGCGATGACGTCCGCCAGCGCGCCGTGCTGCAGCTGCGTGCGAAGCTCCTGGCTGCCGGCAAACTGCAGCGTCACGTGGCACCCCGGGTGCTGGGCCGCGTAAGCATCGGCCAGGTCCGCCATCGCCTCGCGCAGGGACGCCGCCGCAAACACGGTCAAGTCGCGCGCCGGCGCACGGCAGCTCGCCAGCGTGCATGCCCAGAGCAGGATTGCGGGCAGACGCCTATTCACCGACGTTGAATTCCTTGTCCTCAAAGCGGAATTTGTCCTTGCAGCCTTTGCCCTTGCACGGCTTGGCGGTGATCTGGAACGTCGATTGGCTGCCGTCGCAGTCCAAATCGCCGTACGCGCTGGCGACAAACGAGGCGCCGTCGCCGGTTCCCGCGGACTCAAACCGGTAGCGGTAGCGCTGCTGACCGTCCGGCTCAAAGCCCAGCTCCTGCCAGCCGATCTGCTGCCACGGCGTGGGATCGGCATCGCAGCGCTGGTCGCCGTCGCGATCCACCGCCGGGTCGCAACAGCTCACGCCCGGCGTCAGCAGGGTCGTCTGCGGAAAACGCGGCGCCGCGAGCTTGCCGGTCCTGGGGTCGACGTGGTCGGTCAGCCAAAACACGACCGCGAGCTCCTTGATTTGCTTGATGTTTGCCCGCGCCTCCGCGGCCTTGGCCAGCGTCAGGTAGCGGTGGAACTGCGGAATCGCGATCGCCGCGAGCAGGCCGATCATCGTGCCGCCCGACCAGCCGCCTTCCGTGACACCCGCTGGACCGAGCGCGAGCGTCTCGTCCTCCAGACGCAGCGCCACGCCGGCCAGCCGGGCGCTGCCGAGGATCGCCGTGAACGAATCGGACAGGGACTTCGCGCTCTCGTCGTCCATCTGCCGCGCCTGCATCACGCCCAGCGCGATGTCGCGGGCCGTGCGCAAGTCGACGACAAGGCCAAAGATTCCATGGCCATCCAGCGCATCGGCCATCGCCGTACTCGCCAGCGACTGCCCCGACGGACGTGCGAGCGCGGCCGCCAGCGCCTCGGGCGACGGCGCCACCGCGATCCGCTCGCCGTCGCGCACAACCGCCAGCGTCAGCGGCCCCAGCTGCGCGACATAGCCCGGCAGCCCGCCGATGGTCGCCGTGCGCACCGCCACGCTCAGCTGGTTCTTGGCGCGATCCGCCAGCGCCGCCAGCGCCGCGTCCGCCTTGACGCCATCCTGGACGCCGAGGACGACCAGCCAGTTCGGCAGGCCTTCGCCGTGCAGCACCGCCGGGAGGGTCGCCAGGTCGACGCCGCCGCACAGGTGGCCGCTCCACGCCGCCATCACGTCGCCGGGCGGAAGTCCGGTCAGCGCCAGCGCACTGGTCAATGAACCCGCCATCACAGCGCGCTCCTCCGTGGACGCGCCCGGAGGTGCGAGCCGCAGCAGGCCATCGGTGAACTTGTTCAGGTGGATCGACAGCCGCAGCGCGCCCCAACCTTCCGCGGGAATCAGCCCCGCGCACGCGGGCGCCGGCTTCTCCGGTATGAACATGTCCTCCAGGCTCTGGTGGGCCAGCGGCGCAGTCGCAACGCGCACGGCCCAGCCGTCGCCGAGCCACCATGAGAACTCGGGGAAAAGCTTGGTAAAATGCCGGACGTTGTCCTTCGTGTCCCCCATGACCGACGCGCCGAGATCCGCGCTGCGGGCCCAGGTCACCAGCCACGGCCGGCCGGCATCGCGCACCGCCGCCTTCCACCCCGCCGTCTTGTCCAGCGGCGTCGCGGGCAACTGGGCAACCTGCAAAAACACTTTGATTGCGGCAGCTTTGGCGTCCGGCACGTCCAGCCCGGCCGCGGTCGTCAGCGCGTAGTCCTGGCCCGAATGTGCAAGCCAAATCGTCATCTTGGCGATCTCGCACGTCTCGATTTCGCCTTCCTTTGTGAAAATCGCGCCTTTGCTGGTCAGCAGCGCCTTCCAGCGCTCCGGATTGCTCAGCCGGGCGAACACGACGACCTGGCGCGACAAGGCGTCCGCGGACGGCCAGCGGTCGTCCAGCACAAAGAAGACGCCCGCCGCCGCGTCCACGCCGATATCGTCCCAGCCCGAGCGTTTGGTCGGATCAAAACCGAACCATTCCACGAGCTTGGCGCGCGACACCGCCGCTTGGGTCTGGGTGTGCAGCGGCTCGGGCAGCGCGTCGAGGGCCGCCATCAGCCGCTCGGTCGTCTTGTCCAGATCCTGCACGCCGCCGGCGATGAACGCGTGTTCCGCGCTCGCGTGGGCGGCAAGCGCGACGGCCGGTGGCGGCGCCAGAGCAGCGTTGGTTGCAGCACCTTGTTTTCCAAGCGGATTTGCGCCGCAGCCGGTCAGCGTGACAAGGCCAAGCAGTGCAAGCAAAAGACGCGTCGGCATGGCTCACCTCGGTCGCGGCGACCGCGTTGGCGCGAGGCTAGCAGAAATGCCAGGCGAATTCAGCCGAGGCTCAGCATGTACGGCGACGCGCCGCGGACGTTCTCGTCGACCTGCATCGTGTGGCGCAGGCTGGGGAACGCGCGCTGGTCGCAGTCCATGCGCTCGCAGAGGCGGCACGTGACGCCGACGGGGATGGCCGCGTCCAAGCGCTGTAAATCCATGCCGTCGGCGTAGACCATCTGGCTGGCGTAGCGCACGTTGCAGCCCAGGCCGATGGCGTGGACCGTGTGCGACGCGTGA
Source organism: uncultured Myxococcales bacterium (assembly GCA_903929795.1). Lineage (GTDB taxonomy): Bacteria > Myxococcota_A > UBA9042 > UBA9042 > UBA9042 > CAIYBN01. The sequence goes on from CAIYWC010000092.1 coordinate 76,071, forward strand.
AAGCCGCCGCGGCCTTTGGGCACGGTGCGCGCGAGGCAAAAAAATGTGTTGCCGTCGGGCATCCGCGACAGCTGCGTGCGGATGAGGCCCGGCGTCAAGAACGCCGCGTGGATGTTCCAGCGCGGGCAGGCACCGGAGAAACGCGCGAACCGGATGCCGGACGCGCTGAAATGCTTGGAGATATTGCCGGCAAGATCGACGCGGACAAAATGCAGCGGCACTCCCTCACGCCCCGGCCGCTGCAGCGTCGTCAGGCGGTGGCAGACCTGCTCAAAACCGGCGCCAAAGCGATTGCCGAGTAGCTCGATATCGTAGCGTTCACGCTTGGTTACCTCCAAGAACGGTTCGTAAGGCATCACGATTGCCGACGCGAAGTAATTGGCGAGCACCAGACGTCCCAAAGTCCTTGACTCCTGTGACGTCAACACCTCGTCATCACTCAGCTTATCGACGAGATCGGCGTGCAGCAGCAGCGCGATCTGCACGGCCATCTGGAATCGCCGGCTGTGGGCCGTCAGCATCTCGGACAGGTGCAGCACCTTGCGCTCCGGGTCGTAGCGTCGCAGCGGCACCGGTCGCGCGCCCGAGCGGTGCACCTGCACGTCCACGCCCAGGTCGCGCGTCAGCACGCGCTGCAGGCCCGCGCTCAGGTCGTCGGTCTGCAAGTGCGCGGAACGCCACAGGCTTTCCGCCGCTTCCTCCAGCTCCGGGTAAAAATTCATGTGCGCCTGGACAAAGTCGTTCACCTCCTCCGACGGCAGCCGCGACGCCGCCACACCCGGCAAGTTCTGGTCCGCGTAGACCTTGGACGCCAGCGTCTCGTTCAGGTTGCGCGACGCCTGCCAGCCCTCGAACAGCGCCAAGATGGCGCGAACCACGTTGGGCGATTGCTCTGCGACTTCACGGACTTCTGTCGCCATCAGGTTGTGGCCGTCAAAAAACGGGTCGGAGAACGCCTCCATCAGATCCGCCGACAGCCGCTGCTCCGCGCGACCCGACAGCGTCTGCAGGTCAATCGGCAACACTTGCGCCAGGCGAATCAGCAGGTCGGCGGTCAGCGCGCGCTGGTCGTGCTCGATCAGGTTCAGGTAACTGGCTGAAATTTCAAGGCGTCGTGCCAGCTCGGCCTGCGAAATCTGCTCCTTGCGCCGCAGCGTCCGGATCTTCGCGCCGAGTTTGCCCTGCGCGGCGGGCAGCTTGCCTTGAACACTGGGTTTTTGTCCGTCCGCCATCGCCTGCTCCTGTGCCAGAGTTTACAACGTTTACACCTTGACGCGACTTTACACGACGGACTTTACACGGTCAACACGGTGAAACGACGGCATCTATTGACTGGATGCCTCAGGTTGTAAACAATGCGCGCGGCTTGGAGGCCGAAAATGACCCTGACGCAGACCGCATCTTCCACCCCGACCCTGACCGTTCTCGGCGCGCTTCGTCCAGGCTATGAGCGTATCCTGACGCGGGAATCGTTGGCTTTCGTCGCGCTGCTGGAGCAGACCTTCGGTCAGCGTCGCCGCGAACTTCTGGAGCGCCGCAAGGCCGTCCAGGCGAAGTACGACTCCGGCGGGCTGCCGGATTTTCTGCCGGAAACCGCGGACATCCGGGCGCGCGCGTGGCACGTTGCGGCGATTCCCGCGGATTTGCGCGACCGCCGGGTCGAGATCACCGGTCCAGTGGATCGCAAAATGGTCATCAACGCGCTCAATTCTGGCGCGAGCGTGTTCATGGCGGACTTTGAGGACGCCAACGCGCCGACTTGGGACAACAACATCGACGGCCACATCAACCTCGCGGACGCGGTGCGCAAGACCATCAGCTTTGCCCAGGAAGGCGGCAAGTCCTATCAGCTCAACGAGAAAATCGCGACGCTGCTGGTACGGCCGCGCGGCTGGCACCTGGAGGAAGCGCACGTCACGCTGCACGGCAAGCCCATCTCGGCCTCGCTGTTTGATTTTGGCCTGTACTTTTTCCACAACGCCGCCGAGGCGCTGGCGCGCGGCACAGGACCGTATTTCTACCTGCCGAAAATGCAGTCGCACCTGGAAGCCCGCTTGTGGAATGATGTTTTTGTGCTGGCCCAGAAGACGCTCGGCATTCCGCAGGGCTCCGTGCGGGCGACCGTCTTGATTGAGACCCTGCCGGCGGCGTTTGAGATGGACGAGATCCTGTACGAGCTGCGCGACCATTCCGCCGGCCTGAACTGCGGTCGCTGGGACTATATCTTCAGCTTTATCAAGACCTTGCGTACGCATGCCGACAAAGTGCTGCCGGATCGCAAGGACGTCGGGATGACGCAGCACAACATGGCGTCCTACACGCGGCTGCTGGTCCAGACGTGCCACCGGCGCGGCATTCACGCGATGGGCGGCATGGCGGCGCAGATTCCCATCAAGAACGACCCGGAGGCGAACGCGGCGGCGATCGCGCGCGTGGAGGCTGACAAGCTGCGCGAAGTCGCCGGCGGGCACGACGGGACGTGGGTCGCGCATCCGGCGCTGGTGCCAATTGCCAAGGCGATTTTTGACGCGGGCATGCCGACGCCCAACCAGATCGACCGCACGCCGAACACGCAGCCGGTGACCGCCGCCGACCTGCTGGCGGTGCCGGTGGGCAAGCGCACGGAGCACGGGCTGCGCGAGAACATCCGCGTGGGCATCCACTACATCGAGGCGTGGCTGCGCGGCAATGGCTGCGTGCCGCTGTACAACCTGATGGAAGATGCCGCAACTGCTGAGATTTCTCGCACGCAGGTCTGGCAGTGGCTGCATCACGGCGCCCAGCTGGAAGACGGCCGCGTCGTCGACCGGGCGCTGTTTGACGCGACGCTGGCCCAGGAACTGCTGGTGATTCAGGCCGAGGTCGGTCCGGATCGCTGGCAAAACGGCCGGTTTGCTCTGGCTGCGCAACTGTTCGCACAATGGTCGACCGCGGCCGAACTGGCGGATTTTCTCACCCTCGGCGCGTATCCTTACCTCATCCAGGTCTAGCCGCGCGCTGCAACAATTGATTTTTCGGAGGATTTTCATGGCTCCTTACGCACCTGCATCGTCGTCAAACACGCCCAACCGCTGGGCCGGCATCGTTCGCCCGTACTCCGAGGCGGACGTCCTGCGTCTGCGCGGCTCGCTCAAGGTCGAGTACACGCTGGCGCGCGTCGGCGCTGAACGCCTGTGGAACCTGATGAAGACCGAGCCCTATGTCGCCGCGCTGGGCGCGCTGACGGGCGGCCAGGCGGTGCAGCAGGTCCGCGCTGGCCTGAAGGCGATTTACCTGTCGGGCTGGCAGGTTGCGGCGGACGCGAACCTCTCGGGCCAGACCTATCCGGACCAGAGCCTGTACCCGGCGAACTCGGTGCCGGCGGTGGTGCGGCGCATCAACAACGCGCTGACCCGCGCTGATCAGCTCGAGTGGGCGGAAGGCAAGGGCGGCGAGCACCACTGGTTCGCGCCGATCATGGCGGATGCGGAAGCCGGCTTTGGCGGCGCGCTGAACGTGTACGAGCTGATGAAGCAGATGATCGACGCCGGCGCGTCGGGCGTCCACTTTGAGGACCAGCTGTCGTCCGAGAAGAAGTGCGGCCACCTGGGCGGCAAAGTGCTGGTGCCGACCAGCCAGTTCATCCGCACGCTGGTCGCCGCGCGCTTGGCGGCGGACGTGCTGGACGTGCCGACGGTGCTGGTTGCGCGGACGGACGCGGATTCCGCGACGCTGCTGACCAGCGATGTTGACCCGTACGACAAGAGCTGGTGCACCGGCGAGCGGACGCCGGAAGGTTTCTACCGCATCAACAACGGCATCGAGATGGCCATCGCGCGCGGCTTGGCGTTCGCGCCGTACGCGGATGTGGTGTGGATGGAGACGTCGACGCCGGATCTGGCGGACGCGAAGCACTTTGCCGATGCGATGCACGCGAAATTCCCCGGCAAGATGCTGGCGTACAACTGCTCGCCGTCGTTCAACTGGAAAAAGCACCTGGACGACGAGACCATCGCCAAGTTCCAGATCGAGCTGGGCAAGATGGGTTACGCGTTCCAGTTCGTCACGCTCGCGGGCTTTCACGCGCTCAATTTTGCGATGTTCGAGCTGGCGCACGACTACAAGTCTCGCGGCATGGCGGCGTACTCGCAGCTGCAGCAGGAAGAATTCGCCGCAGAGAAGCACGGTTACACGGCGACCAAGCACCAGCGCGAAGTGGGCGTCGGCTACTTTGACACCGTGGCGCAGATTGTGTCGGGCGGGCTGAGCTCGACGACGGCGCTGGAAGGCTCGACCGAGACCGCGCAGTTCCTGGGGAAGTAAGCGCCCCGGCGGCGAATACCTGGAGCCGCAAACCGCGGAGCGGTTTAGGGGAGCGCGCTAGCGACGCCGACCCCAAAACCGGATCGCGCAAGCGAAATTCTGTGCGCGCCAGGCCCCGGCGGCGAATACCTGGAGCCGTAAACCGCGGAGCGGTTTAGGGGAGCGCGCTAGCGACGCCGGCCTGAAACTTGGATTTCGCGGGTCGAAATCCGTCCGCGGCTGCGAGTTCGCGCGCGACGCTCAGAACCAGAAGCGGACGCCGGCGTTCAAGTCAAACGGGTGGAATTGCACGAAATTGACCACCCAGAGCCGCGGGGTCCACTCGAGAAACACGTCAATCGGCAGCGGCTGGAACTGCATCGCCAAGCCCAGATTGCCGTGGACGGCAAAAGCTGCGTCGCCCGAGCCTGCACCCAGATCCAAGCCACCGCCCCAGTACCACGGCAAGTCGAAGGCGCGGGACTGGTATAAGGCCGCGCGGGTATTCAGGTAATCACCGTGGACGAGCAAGCCGCCATAGCCGTAGGCGTAGCCGTAGTAGTAACTTCCGTTGTTGAGCCGGTACTCCCCGTAGTCAAAGGCAGAAATGCCGAATTGCACGGCGTGATTCGGCGCGAAATCGTACTTGATGGACAGTCCCGGGCCGTGGCCGAATTCCAGACCAACGCCAAAGTTCTTGCTTGAGCCGATGTCCGCCGCCTGGGCAGCGCCGGAGCCCAGCAGCAGCGCGAATGCGATAAGTGCCGGACGAATCACGGAAATTTTCATGGAGGCTTCCTTTTTGTCGGCCCGCCATCGGCAAATTGCCGGTACGCGCCAACAGCGTCGGGTTGCGGCGATTTGGCTTGACAAAACAATGCGTTGCCGACACGCCATCCGGCCCGCGACCGACGTATGGGAAGGTAGGCTGTGCAGAAGGGCTGTCAAGGCTGGGCCGCTCCGTGGGCCTGGAACTGTGCAATTCCATACTTTACCGATAGACAATCATTTAATGTGCGGTAGACTTGGCAGCGCATCCTCGGATCGATGCACGGAGCGCCCATGTCCCGCCTACTTTCGCCGCGATTTGCCCTCTTCCTCGCGCTCGCGCTGGCCGCATGTGGCAAGCCGGCTGACCACGCCAATGGCGCGAAAACGCTGGAGCTTCTCAATGTTTCCTACGACCCGACGCGCGAATTGTATCAGGCCGTCAACGTCGCGTTTGCCCAGGCGTGGAAGGCCAAGACCGGCCAGGATGTGAAGTTCAACCAGTCGCACGGCGGGTCCGGCAAGCAGGCGCGCGCCGTCATCGATGGCCTGAACGCCGACGTGGTGACCCTGGCGCTGGCGGGCGACATCGACCAAATTGCCGCGCGGACTGGCCGGTTGCCCGCGGATTGGCAGAGCAAGCTGCCGGATCACAGCGCGCCGTACACGTCGACCATCGTGTTCGTGGTGCGCAAAGGCAATCCAAAAGGCGTGCGGGACTGGCCGGACCTCGTCCAGGGCGACATCAAGGTCATCACGCCCAACCCCAAGACGGGCGGCGGCGCGCGGTGGAACTATCTGGCGGCGTGGGCGTGGGCGCAAAAGGCCAATGCCGGCGATGAGTTGAAGACGCGCGCGTTTGTCAAATCGCTCTACCAGCACGTGCCCATCATGGACACCGGCGCGCGCGGCGCCAGCATCACTTTTGTCCAGCGCGGCCAGGGCGACGTGCTCATCACCTGGGAAAACGAGGCAATCCTGACGCGCGACGAGGTCGGCAAGGGCGAGTACGAAATCGTCTACCCGAGCCTGTCGATCCTGTGCGAGCCCAGCGTGGCGGTCGTCGAGCAAAATGCCAAGGCGAAAGGCACGTTGGAGGTCGCGACGGCGTACCTGCAGTTCCTCTACACGCCGCAGGGCCAGGAGCTTGTCGCGCGCTACCACTACCGGCCGCGCGATGCCGCGGTGCTGGCGAAGTACGCGGCGAAGTTTCCCAAGCTGGAGCTTGCGACGCTGGAGCAGGTCGCGGGCGACTGGAAGCAGGCGAACGCTAAGCACTTTGCCGACGGCGGCACGTTTGACCAGATCTACGCGAAGTGAGCGCGGTGGACGTTGCCGGCGCGGCGTGCGTCGGCTAGCCTGTGGCGCGGAGGCGGTGTCCGCCGCCACTCAGTTCGCTGCTGCTGGTGCTGGACTTCGCGGTGTAACCCATGGCCCAGATTCAGGAAACGCCGCCGGCGCTCGTTGAAAATGGGCGCATTCATGCGGGATTTTTCCGCGAGCCGTTTCGCAGCGTGAACTTGTTGGACGCGGACACCTTCGGCGGCGCGCTGGGTCGGCCGCTGCGCTGGCTGCGCCTCAAGGAGTGGGTGGGATTTGCCTTTGATCACCCGCGGTTTTACGGTGCGATGATCATCCAGGACGCGAAATACGCAGCCAGCGGCACGGTGTACCTGTTTGACCGGATGACGGGACGCAAATGGGAGTGGCTCGTCGTTGGCCTGCCGGGTCAGGTGCGGCTGCCGGAGACGCTCTGGCAAGGCGAGAGCCGCTGCGCACTGGGTGCCGACGGGCTGCACTTTGCCCACGACCTCGCGCGCGGCCGCCACACGGTACGCGTGCGCATGCGGGCGCGCGGGGAAATTCCTGAATTACAAGCGGATTTCGCGCTGCTTCAGGACATCCGGACGGTCGCGCCGCTGGTCGTGAGCCTGCCGATCGGCCCGCAGCACCACACCTACACACACAAGTCGCCGCTGCGGCTGCAAGGCTCCCTGCGGCTGGGCGATACCGTGGTAGAGTTTGATCCTCAACGGGATTTCGGCAACCTGGACGAGCAAAAGACCTGGTACCCGTACCGCTCGCGCTGGCAGTGGGGCACGTTCGTGGGGCTATCGCGCGCGGGCCAGTGCGTGGCGCTGAACGTGGTCGACCAGATGACGCCCAAGGACCGGCCTGGCGAGGATGCGCTGTGGGTCGAGGGTCGGTTGATGCTGATGCAAAGGCCTGAATTCACGCAGGAAGGCGTTTTCGGGGATTACCGCCTCGCGGACCGGGCCGGGCGCATTCGCCTGCGGTTCACGGCCGAGGGCGCCAAGACGGAGCAGCGCAATTGGGGCGTGGCCGCGCTGGACTACGCCCAGCACTTCGGCCGGTACAGCGGCGATGTCACGGATGACGCGGGCGCAGTGCACGCGATCGACGGGGTGCCCGGTGTGGTGGAGCGGATGGCGGCGCGATTCTAGGCGGATGCCGGGCTATCCTCGTCCTCCGTCGCCAGCCGGTCGCGCTGCGCCAGTGCCGGAAACAGCCGCCACCACGCGATCGCGACGAGGACCGTGCCGCAGCCGCCGACGACAACGGAGCCGACCGGGCCCCAGAGCGCGGCGGTGGCGCCGGATTCGAACTCGCCCAGCTGGTTGCTCGCGCCGATGAAGATGGACGAGACGGCGCTGACGCGGCCGCGCATCGCGTTGGGCGTCTCCAGCTGGACCAGCGACTGGCGGATCACCATGTTGACCATGTCGGTCGCGCCGGTCACCGCCAGCGCCACGAGCGACAGCCAAAAGTGCGTCGAAATGCCAAACACAAGCGTCGCCGCGCCGTAAAGCGCGATCGCCCACAGCAGCGTCCGACCCACGCGGCGCTCGACCTGCCGGTGCGTCAGCGCGATCGACATCAACAGCGCGCCTGCCGCCGGCGCCGCCCGCAGCAGCCCCAGCCCGAGCGTCCCGACGTGCAGGATGTCGCGCGCGAACATCGGCAGGAGCGCCGTCGCGCCGCCCAGCAGCACGGCAAAAAGGTCCAGCGAGAGGGCGCCCAGCACCGCCGGCCGCTGCCAGATGAAGTGCAGCCCGGCCAGCACGCTGCGAACCGTCGGCGGCTCCGCCGGGTGCGGCGCGTGCTCGTAGCGCACGCCGAGCACGAGCGCGCACGCCAGCGCGGAGAGCGTCGCACAGGTCGCGAACACCGCCGTGGTCCCGGCCAGGAAAATCGCGCCAGCCAGCGCCGGTCCGCCGATGATCGCCAGCTGCAGCCCGGACATGCTGACCGCCATCGCGCGCGGCAGCACTGCCGCCGGTACCAGCAGCGGCACCAGCGACTGCTGCGCCGGCATTTGGAACGCGCGCACGGTGCCCAGCAGCACGGACACCGCCAGCAGCAGCTCGCGCGAGGCCGAGTGCGCGTGCGCCGCTTGGGCCAGGATCGCCGCCGTCAGCGCTTGGGCGCCGAGGCAAACCGCAATGATCCTGCCACGGTGCACGCGATCCGCGACGTGGCCGGACGGCAGCGACAAGATCAGCGCTGGCGCAAATTGGTACAGCCCGACCAGGCCGAGATCCCAGGCGCTCGACGTCAGGTCGTACATCTGCCAGCCGAGCGCGACCATCAGCATCTGGCTGGCCGTCGTGCCGCACAGCCGCGCGAACCAGAACCGCACGAAGCTGCCGATGCGCAAGAGCGATGTCAGGCCGTCGGTCGCCATGGCCGCGTCAACGCTCCGGAACGCGCGGCAGCAGCCGCTGGACGATCGCCAGGCGCGCGGGCTCCTCGAACAGCTGCCACGAGATCTGCGCCAAAGCCACCGTCGCCGCGCCCAGCGCCGCAAACGCCAGCCAGACATTTTGACCGGTCAGCGGCTGCCACAGCAGCCAGAGCGCCAGCGGGTGCAGCAGGTAGCACGCGAAGCTCAGCTTGCCCGGCAGCGCCAGCCAACTGCGCCGCTCGCCTTCGCGGTAAGTTCCCAGCAGGTCAGCGCAAAACGCCACCGTGAGCGCCACGCCCAGGCTCAACGCCAGCGGTCCCGCGATGCAATTCAGCGGCTGCGACAGGCTCAGGCTGCGGTAGGTCACCACCGCCATCGCCGCGCCCAGCACCAGCCCCGGCCAGCGCTTGTCGCGCGGCAGAATCCGCACGCGCGCATGGACCAGCCACGCCAGGGAACCGAGCGCCAAGCTCGCGAAACCCATGGCAGAATTGGTCGTCAGCCACAGAAAGGACCGCCGGCCCTGGCCGTACAGGAACAGGTCAAACGCGCCGCCCGCGAGCACAACGCCCACCAGGGCGGCGACCAGCTTCCAACGCGGCCGTGCCAGCAAAACCAGCAGCGGGTAGACCAGGTAGAACTGCTCCTCGATCGCCAGCGACCACAGGATGTCCCAGTGCAGGCCCCAGCCGCCGACGATGTGCGAGCGGAGGATGCGCAGCCAGTTCAGCGTGAACGTGGCGATGGAAAACCAAAAAGCATAGTCAAACCGGCTATCTACGCGGCGAAAGCAGAATTCCGTGGCGGGACCGTCTGGCAGCCAGGTCACGAGCACGGCGCCGGTCAGGCAGGTCAGCGCGACCAGCGGCCAGATGCGCGCGATGCGGCGGATCCAGAAGCGCACGGCGTCCGCGCGTTGGCGAAAGCCGTGGGCGAAAATCTGCCGCGAAATCAGGAAGCCGGACAGGACAAAGAAGACGTAGACGCCATAGGAGCCGTTCTCGGCCAGCGCGTTCCAGCGGGCGCTGGCGTGCGTGTCGATGCGGCCGGAGCCGTGCAAATGCACCGCCAGCACCAGCCCGATGCTCACGGTGCGCAGCAAATCGACGAGCAGGAGGCGGTCCATGGGCAGGCTCGCGGGCGATGCGCGCCGCGGTGGCAGTCTGTGGTGCCGGCCGGGACGCGTCAAGGGTGTGCGGGGCGGTTGACGCCCGATCCGCCGCGCGGCAGACTGACCGGCGCGCCGCCGCGCCCGCTGCCCAGACGTCGCATCCTCCACGCCGACCGATATTCGAGGTCGACCATGCTCGATCCGCAGCGTGCGTCCGGAGGCGCACGGTCGCGAGCCCAGTCCGAGACGCAACAGGACTGACCTGCGAAAGGTCGCCGTGTTCAGGAGCGCAATCGCCATGGCCGGCCGACCCGGGCAAACTGCAATCTGGCGTTCGCGCCTGCCGACGCCGCTGCACCTCGCGCTGTTCGTGCTGGCGGTGCTGCAGTTTGCCGCGCACCGGCCGATGAGCGGCAATGAAATCGACACGTTGCAGGCCGCGCGGCGTCTTGCCGATCCGCAGTATGTCCCGGGCGATTGGTTTCTCGGCCAGCCGCCGGGGCCGCGCCTGCCGTTTCAGCTGCTGATTTGGCCCTTGACGGCGACGCTGCGGCTGGTGCCGCTGGCGATTGTCGGCCGCGTGCTGGGGTTCTGGCTGCTGACCGCCGCGGTGGCGCGGCTGGCGGCGCGGTTCAGCGTGCGCGTGGTGGAAGCGCTGATTCTGGCAGCGATTTTTGTGTGGTTTGGCCAGTCGCTCTTTGCCGGCGAGTGGCTGTTTGGCCAGTTCGAGACCAAAGTGTTTGCCTACGCACTGGTGCTGTACGCGCTGGACGCCGGGGCCGACGCCAAGCTGCGCCGGGCCGCGCTCTACCTGGGCGCTGCGACGACCTTGCACATCTTCGTCGGCGGCTGGGCGACTTTTGCCATTGCGCTTGCGGTGTTGGCGACGCCGCCGCGCCCGCCGCTGCGGACGGTCGTGCAGGTCACGGGGCTGTGGCTGCTCGCCGCGCTCTTTGGCCTGGCGTGCGCTGCCGCGGCGATGGGCTCGCCGCACGCGACGCAGCCGGATTTCGCATGGATTTACGTGGATTTGCGCGCGCCGCACCACTTGCTGCCGACGACCTGGACGCTGCCGGCGAGCGCCAAGTGGCTGATTGGGCTCCTGTTGGCTGGGCTGCTGGCGCCGCAGCGGCTGTGGCCGGGGCGCGCGGATGCGCGGCTGCTCGCGCGCGCGACGCTGGCGACGTTGGTGCCGTGCGTCCTGGGCGTTGTGGCGGCGCAGTCGGCGGCGACGCACCGGTTCCTGGCGACGTATCCGTTTCGCGTCGGCGCGTCCCTGCTGCTGCTGCTCGGGCTGCTGCTGGTCGTCGTGCCGCTGCTGCGCCGTCTTCCGGCGTGGCTGCGATGGCCGGCGCACCTCGCGGGCGCGCTGCTGGCGATTGGCGCGGCGCTGACGGCTTTTGCCGCCGATATCCGGGAGTTCCGAGCGTTTCCCAACGGTGGGCAGAACGTGCAGCCGCAAGAAGCGGGCCTGGCTTTTGACGCCGCGTGTGCCTGGCTGCGCCAGCAACCGGACCGCGCGCTGCTGCTGACGTCGCCGGCGCACGAGGCGGCGGGCTACCTGACTGGCCGCCCGGTGGTCGTGACGTTCAAGCAGATCCCGCCGGGCGAGGCGGGGACGCTGGCGTGGTACGCGCGGATTCTGGCGTTGGCGGGACCGGGGCCGCTGGCCCAGCGGAGCTACGCGCTGCCGGTGGAGCTGGACGAGCGCTTCGAGGCCCTGCCGCCGGCGCAGTACTGCCAGCTCGCGGAGCGCTTTGGCGCGCGGTGGCTGCTCGTGCGCCGGACGGACCTGCCGGGAGTACCGCAGTATGCGAACGCGGCCTGGCGGGTCTACGCGCTGCCAACCGTGTGTCCGACGCTTTGGTTGCCTTGACCGTGTTGGCCGTCACGGGCAGACTTGAAATTCCCGGCGGTTGGCTTGCGGTACGCCGGATTCCGTGTGCGAGGCGTTGGGTATGAAGCTGATCATCCAAATCCCGTGCTACAACGAGGCGGCGACGCTTGGGGTCACGCTTGCCGCTTTGCCGCGTCAGGTCGCGGGTTTTGACCGCGTGGAGTGGCTCGTCATCGACGATGGCAGCCGCGATGGTACGGCGCAGGTAGCCCGCGATCTCGGCGTCGATCACGTTGTGACGCACCCGCGCAACCAGGGGCTGGCGCGCGCGTTCATGACGGGCCTGCACGCGAGCCTGGCCGCGGGCGCGGACGTGATCGTCAACACGGATGCGGACAACCAGTACAACGCGGCGGACATCCCCGCGCTCGTCGCTCCGGTGCTGGCCGGCCAGGCTGAGATCGTGGTCGGCGCGCGACCCATTGAAAACATGCAGAATTTTTCGTTGGTCAAACGCGCGCTGCAGCTGCTGGGCAGCTGGGTGGTACGCGTCGCCAGCCGTACGGAGATTCCTGACGCGCCCAGCGGCTTTCGCGCCATCTCGCGCACCGCGGCGCAGCGCCTGATGGTCTTCAACGACTACACCTACACGCTCGAGACCATCATCCAGGCCGGCCAGATGAACATGGCCATCACCTGGGTGCCGGTCCGCGTGAATCCCGACCTCCGGCCGTCGCGGCTGATGCGCAGCGCGAGCTCCTACGTCAAGCTCGGGATGTTCACGATCATTCGCATCTTCGTGATTTATCGACCTTTTCGCTTTTTTGGCACCCTTGGTGCCGCGCTGTTTGGCGCTGGCTTTCTGATCGGCCTTCGCTTCTTGATCGCGTACCTCGCCGGGCACGGCAATGGCCACGTGCAGTCGCTGATCTTGGCGAGCGTTTTGCTGAGCGTGGGCTTCCAGACGGTGCTCGTCGCGTTCTTCGCCGACCTGCTGGCGGCCAACCGCGCGCTTCTGGAGGACATTCGGTTTCGCCAGCAGCGGACCGCCGAGCAGCTGGTGCGTCTGCACGCAGACCGACGCGTCGATGACTGAAGTGACGCGCCGGCCGTGGCTCAAGCCGGCGCTGAACGCGCTGGGTTTCGCGCTGGGGCTCGTCGCGGTTTGTTTCGTCGTCGTGCGACTGCGGACCTACGCCGCGCAGATCGACCCGGTGCGGCTGTCGGGCGGCACGCTGGCGGGGCTCGGCGCGCTGGCGCTGATCTCGGGGCTGGCGAACGTCTTTCTCGGGCTCGCCTGGTGGCGGCTGCTGCAGGTGGTCGACCTGCGCGTGCGGCCGCTGTGGGCGATTCGCACGCACGGCGTCTCGCAGCTGGGGCGGTACGTGCCCGGCAACGTGCTGCAGTTCGCGGGGCGGCAGGCGCTGGGGCTGGCGGCGGGTCTGCCGGGCGGCCCGCTCGCGCGCTCGGTGCTGTGGGAGCTCGGGCTGCTCGCGTCCGTGGGCGCGCTGTACGCGCTGGTCGCCGCGCCGCTGCTTGTGCCGCAAGTGCCCTCTTTGATTGCGCTTCCCGCGATTCTCGTCGCGCTTTGGCTGGCGCGCCGGGCGTCTGGCCCTCCGCTGCAGCAGGCGCTGCTGTGCCACCTCGCGCTGCTGACCCTGAACGCCAGCGTCTTTGTCAGCGTGCTTGCGCTCGCCCAGCACCACGCGCTCGATCCGCAGACTGCGCCGGTCGTCGGCGGCGCATTCGTGCTCGCGTGGCTGCTGGGGTTTGTGACGCCGGGCGCGCCGGCGGGTGGCGGAATTCGCGAGGCTGCGCTGCTGTTTCTCTTGGGGCACCACTTTCGCCAGGCGGACCTGCTGCTGGCCATCGTGCTCGGCCGGCTGGTGAACGTCGTGGGCGATTTCGGCTATTTCGCGCTCGCGTCGGCGCTGCCGGATGCGGGGCCAAACCGTGACGCGTAAGCCCGCGCCGCGCTGGCGCGACCGCTGCATTGCGCTGAGCCTGTTCGCGCTGGTGTTCGGCGTTCACGCGGCGCTGCCGTTCGTGGCGATGCCCACGCTGGGTCAGGCGCTGTGGATCACCGGCTTTGGCACGTCGTTTGCCCGCGGCGGTCTGCTGAATCTCTACGCCCACAATTTCGGCTTTCCTGCACCCGCGCCCATCGTTTTTGGCCTGCCCGGTGCGTATCCCGCGGGCCTCTGCATCGCCGCGGGCATGCACCCGGGCGACGCCTACGCGCTCGTCATTTGCCTGTGGCTCGCCGTGGCGTTTGTCGGTGCGAGCCGGGCCGCCCGCCTGCTGCAGCTCCCGCCGCCGGTCGCGTCGCTTGCAGCGGCCACCTGGTTGACGCTGCCGCTTGTGTGGAATCACGCGCATTATTCCATGCTTTCGATGGGTTTTGCCCTGCTTCCGACCTACCTCGTGGCGCCGCTCGCGCTGTGCCGTCCGCCGCTGCTGACCCGACCCGCGGCGGTGCGCGTTGTGCTTGCCTACGCGCTGGCGGCTGTCGTCGCTGTCTTCATGGACGGCTACACATTCATGTGCTTCGCGGTCGGCGCGACTTTTCTGCTGGCGTGGACTGCGTGGGCGCAACCGCCGCTGCGCCGCCAGCTGCTGCGTCTGGGCGTGCCGGCGCACGTGGTCAGCCTGCTTGTCGCGTTTGGCCTGTACCGCGCGTATGTCGGCCGCACTGAGTTCTACGTCGAGCCGATGGAGGCCTTTCGCGCCTGGGGCGTCGACCTGCGCTTTTTGGTCCTGCCGACCCGGGGCACGCATTGGCTAGCGGATCTCGTCGGTTACAGCGAGCCGCGCTCAGTCATCGAGCAATTTGGCGACGCGTCGGTCTGGCAGACAACGTTCGTGCTGCCGCTGCTGCTCGCGGGCGCCTGGGCGTGGTGGCGCACGCGCGCGCGCAGCCGGCTGGCGCTGGCATTCTGGGCGATGGCGCTGTTTGGCGGCTACATGGCGCTGGGGCCGTCCGTGAAATGCCATGACCTCCGCCCGGTGAGCCTGCAGGCGCGCCACGACCCGCTGATGCCGCCGGAGCTGGCAGGACCGCAGACGGGCACCTCGCTGCTGTCCAAACACCTGCCGGGATTCAAGAATATGCGCGCCAGCTACCGGTGGATGGGCCTGTCCGCGCTGGGACTCTGGCTGCTGATCCTGCTGTGGCTGGCCCAGCCCGGCGCGCGTCGGCGTTATCTCGTGCTGATTGGCATTGTGCTGTTGAACCTGCCGGAACCTGTGGAGAAATGGCGCGTGGCGCTGGACTATCGCGCCGACCTCCGGCAGCTGGATGCAGAGTTGCTCGACGACCTGCGCGGCACCCTGAGGCCACAAGAACGCGTGGTATTTCTGCCGTTTGGCAACGACTTTATCATCAATTACCTTGCATCGCAGCTGGACCTCCGGGCGTACAATATCGGCGGCGACAAGAACCTCGCGCAGGCGCGTCTGGCGTGGCCGCCGACGCTGCTGGAATTCCCGATGCTGCAAGTGGATCCCGGCTTTGTGCCGCGCGTCCAGGCGCTGTTGGCGCGCGATGCGGACGCCGTTGTCGTCCCGTACTTTGACATGCTGTGGGCGGCGCACCACTGGCCCTGCGGCGAGCAGCACCTGGCCAAGTGTCCGCCCGAAATTGCCGCGGATCGGGCGCCGACCGTGCGCGCGCTGCAGGCGCTGCCGGGGCTGAAAGTCACGCTGCGGCCGCTGTACGCGGTCGTGCGCAACGTCAAGTAGCGTCTTGCATTCCGGCCCGGTCCGCCACTAGTCTACTGCGCGTGGCGCTGTGCCTCGTACCGGCAGATGATGACTTCCGCTCTGCGCCGATGCCCGCTCTGCGGTCAAACAACGGACGAAAGCCGGTGTCCTGTGGACGGCATGGCGACGCTCGTGGCGCGCCCGGTCAAGGCCGACTTGACGGCGCTGACGCCGGGCACGCTCATCGGCGGGAAATACAAGATCCTGACGCAAATCGGCCGCGGCGGCTTTGGCGCGGTCTTTCGCTGCCAGCACATCGGCACCGGCCAGGACGTGGCGGTCAAGGTGCTGGCGCTGCCGGGCGGCGAAAACGACGTGGTCTTTCAGCGGTTTTTTCTGGAAGCGCGCTCGACCGCCGGGCTGGGCCATCCGAACACGTTGCGGGTCTTCGATTTCGGTCAGGACCAGACCGGCGCGTGTTTCTTGGTCATGGAACTGCTGGACGGGCGCACGCTGGCCGACGAACTGCGCGATCGCCTGGCGCGCGGCGAGGTCTTCACGGAAATGGAGGCGTTGGCGATCGGCGACGCGGTCCTGCGCAGCCTGGCGGAAGCGCACGAAAAAGGCCTGATCCACCGCGATATCAAGCCGCACAACATCTTCTTGCACGAAGTCCAAGGCGATGACTCGACGGTGAAGGTGCTGGATTTTGGCATCGCGCATTCGGCTGAGCTGGCGGCGCAAAACGCGCTGACGCAGACCGGCCAGGTGCTGGGCACGCCGTCCTACATGAGCCCGGAGCAGGCGCAGGGGCTGCCCGTCGACCGCCGCAGCGACCTCTACAGCGTGGGCGTTGTGCTCTACGAGCTGGTCACGGGGACGACGCCGTTTGCCGGCAACACGCCGGTGTCGACCTTGTACCAGCACGTCAATGCGCCGCCGCCGCCGCTGCGGGACCGCGCGCGCGTGGTGCTGTCCGACCCGTTCATCGCGGCGATTGAGCGCGCCATGGCCAAGCTGCCCGAGGACCGCTTTCCCGATTCGGCGACCATGCGCCAAGCGCTCATGGGCAAGCGCGGCCACGTCTCGGGTTCGCAGATGGTCGTGCGCGTCAGCTCGTCGCGGATTCCGCAAGTCACGGTGGACGAGCGGACGGTGGCGGCGTCCATGCCGCAGATCACCGTGAACGGCGAGACCGTCGATGCGCGGGCGCTGCAGCCCAAGCCAGGGACGCGGCCGCCGCCGACGCGCGCGGAGCTGGAGGCGCGGCTGGCGCGCAACCGGGCGCTGACGCTGGCGGCGATCGGCGTCATCATGGTGTCGCTGGTGGTCATCGCGCTGCTGTACGCCCACCACCGGCGCCTGATCGACGAGCCGGCGGCGAGCGCACCGGGTTCGGCGCTGCCGGGAGCCACGCAGACGCCGGACGCGCCGCCGTCCGCGGAGGCCATGCCGCGCCCAGCGCGGCCGGAGCCGCAAATCCAGGCCGTTCCTGAGCCGACAATCCCGCCGCCGCCGACGTTTGGCGTGCGTCCGGCCAAGGGCAAGAACAAGAGGAAGGGATGCGATCCGTTCGATCCGTACTGCCGCTAGCCGCCTTGGTCGCCTGTGCCACGCCGGCGATCGTTCCGCCGGTTGCGCTCGCGCCCGCACCTGCGCCGGCGCGCGCAGTGGCGACGTGTGCGGATGTAGCCCAAGCCGAAAAGGCGTTCTACGAGGCCCAGCGGCTGTTCCAGAAAAAGCGCTATTGGGAAGCGGCGCCGGCGTACGTGATCAGCTTTCAATTCTGCAACCATCCGCAGGTGCTGTGCGCCGCAGGGCAAGCGTATCGCCGGGCGCAAAAATGCGGCAAGGCCTCAGAGTTGTTGGAAAAATGCCTGGCAGATGACGTGCCCGCCGCTGCCCGCGCCCAAGCGCAGAAGCTGCTGGCCAGCGCGCAGGCGTGTGCGCGCGAGCCGCCCGCGGTGGCGACCCGTGGTGAAACCGAAGACGTCGCCGAACCGGATGACGCGGCGTTTGCCCTGCAAACCTGGCCCATGGCGACCGGCAAAGCCGCCGAGGGAACGCCCGGTGCCCCGTAGCCTGGCGCGCTGGCTGCTGATGGCGCTGTGGCTGGCCGTGCCCGCGCGCGCCGCGGTGCCGCTGCCGGAAGCCGCGACGCAGCTGCAGCAGGCCAGCGCACAAATCCAGGGCTACCTGGCGCAAGGGCGGGCGCCCGAGGCGGTGGCGCTGGCCCGCGAGGCGCTGACGTTCGCGGAGGCGCAGTTTGGCCGGCAGTCGGTGCAGGCGGGCGCGGCGTGGAGCGACCAGGCGGAAGTGCAGCGGTCGATTGGCCACCTGCCGGAAGCCGCGGATGCTTTTGCCAACGCGGAAGCGCTGTTGGCGGGTCAGCCGCCCAACAATCCGGTGCTGGCGACGGCGCGCTACCGGCGGGCGGATCTGCTGCGGATGCTGGGCAAGCCCGCGCCGGCGTTGGCGTTGTACCGTCAGGTGGAGGCGGTCTACGTCCAGCTGTACGGTGCGCAGAACACGGCGGTGGCGACCTGCTGGAACGCGGAGGCCGAGATGCTGCGGCTGCTGGGCCAGCCCGCCGAGGCGCTGCCGCTGCACGACCGGGCGGTGGCGGCGTTTGTGGCGATTGCCGGGCCGCGGCACCCGTACGTAGCGACCGCGCTCCAGGCCCGCGCGACGACCCGGCAGGCGATGGGCGACTACTTGGGCGCGGCGGCGGATTTTCGCGCGGCCTACGACATGGACGTCGCGGCGCTGGGGAAGACGCACCCGTGGACGGCGACTTTGGCGAATAATCTCGCCGAGCTGGAGCGCCTGCTGGGCCACCCGAAGCTGGCGGAGGCGCTGTTTGACGAGGCGCTTGCGGCCTACCAAAAGACGCTGGGGCCGCGCCACCCGTTCATCGCCAGCGCGCTGGTCAATCTGGCGAACGTGACGGCGGAGCAGGGGCGCGGGGCGGAGGCGCACAAGCTGCTGCAGCAGGCGCGCGCGATGCTGGAGGCGACCGAAGGCGTGGCGCATCCGGATATCGCGACTGTGTTGTACCACGAGGCGGCGCTGGCGCGGGCGCGGGCCGACTATCCCGCGGCGCAAACGGCGCTGCAGCAGGCGCTGGCGATGCGCGAGGCGGCGCAGGGTCCGGAGCACCCGGACGTGGCGTTCGTGCTGGACGCGTTGGCTGGGCTGGCGCTGGAGCGCGGCGCGTACGGCGAGGTGGAGGCGCTCTGCCAGCGGGCGCTTGCGGTGCGGCAAAAGGCGCTGGGGACCGCGCATCCGGACACCGCGGCGACGCTGCTGATTTTGGCGCAGTATTTCGTGCAGTTGGGCGATTTCGCGCACGCGGAGCCGCTCCTGCGCGATGCGCTGGCGCGGACCCAGACTGGGCTGGGCGCGCAGCACCCGCGCGTGGGCGACATCCAGAACGCGCTGGGCGGGCTGCTGTACGCCCGCGGGCAATTCGCGCAGGCGCGGATGGCGTGGCGGACGGCGCTGGACATCGCGCGGGCGGCGTATGGCGAACAGCACCTGCGGACGACCTCGGCGCTGAGCAACCTCGCGGCGGCGGATTATGCCCTGGGCCACGCGGCGGAGGCGCGGCAGGAGGCGGCGCGGGCGGCGGCGATCGAGGACGGGCTGCTGCCGCCGCGGCACCCGTCGCGCGCGGTAAACTGGTTCAATCAGGCGGTGTTCCAAGTCGCGGATGGCAAGCCCAAAGCGGCGCTGGAGCTGCTGCGCAAGGCGGAGGCGCTGGAGCGCGAAACCGCGGGCCCGGCGTCCCTGACGCTGGCGCAGACCCAGGCCAAGCGTGCCGACATCTTGCTGGCGCAAAACGACCTGAAAGGCGCGCTGGCGGCCCGCACGGCCGCGGCGGCGACTTTTGACCGCCACCTGCAGCGCTGGCTGGGGCTGGGCGGCGAGCAGCAAAAAGTCGCGCTGGTGGCCCAGCAGCTGGCGCACCTCTACGCGACCGTGAGCCTGCACCTGGACCACCTGCGCGGCGACAAGGCAGCGGCGCGTCTGGCTTTTGACGCGATCCTGCGGCGCAAGGGGCTGACGGTGGACGCGATGGCAGACGCCATGGCGCAGACCCGGCGGCGGCTGGAACCGGCGGACCAGGCGCTGTTCGACCAGCTGGCGGCGAGCCGGGCGGCGCTCGCGACCGTGACGTTGCGCGGGCTGGACGGTGAAGACCCGCAGGCGCACGCGGTCCGGCTCCACGCGCTGCAGGCGGCGATCGACGCGCAGGAAACGGCGCTGGCGCGGCGCAACCCGGGGTATCGCGCAGGGCTGGCGGTGGCGACGACGACGGCGGTGGCCGCGGCGGTGCCCAAGGACGCGGTGCTTGTGGAATTCCTGAAATTCACGCCGCCCGGCGAGGCCCAGCTGCCGCGCTATGCGGCCTACGTGCTGCGGACGGCGGGCGAGCCCGTGGGCGTGGACCTGGGCGACGCGGCGACGATCGAGGCGGCGCTGACCGGAATGCGGGCCGCGATGGGATCCGCCAAACGCGACGACGCGCTCGTGCGGGCGGAGGAGCTGTCCGAGCTGCTGCTGACGCCGCTGCGGCCGTACCTCGCCGATGCGGCGCAGTGGCTGATTGCGCCCGACGACGCGCTGTCCCTGCTGCCGTTCGCGGTGCTGACGGAGCCGGGCGGCCGGTGGGTGCTGGAGCGGCACACGGTGACGGTGCTCGGGAGCGGTCGGGAGCTGGCGCGGCCTCGGCCGCCAGTGCCGCCGCCCTCGGATGCGTGGGTGCTGGCGGACCCGGATTTTGACGCCAGCGGCGACAAGCCGGCGGACCATGCGGCGACGCGCGGTTCGCAGGCCAAGGACTTTGCCGCGCTGCATTTCAGCCCGCTGCAAGGCACCGCGGAGGAGGCCGACGCCGTCGCGCCGCTGCTGCAGGCCAAGCTGCTGACGGGGCCACGGGCGACCGAGGCGGCGTTGCGCGCGCTGCACGGCCCGCGGATTCTGCACCTCGCGACGCATGGCTACTTCCTGCCGCAGCCGCCGACAGCGCCGCCCGGCAACGCGCTGGCGGGGTACGACCAGCCGCTGGCGCATATTGAGAATCCGCTGCTCCGGTCCGGACTTGCGCTCGCGGGCTTTAACGTGCGGCGCTCGGGCTCGGACGATGGCGCGCTGACGGCGCTGGAGGCGATGAGCCTGGATCTGGCGGGGACGCAGCTTGTCGTGCTTTCGGCGTGCAACACCGGTCTGGGCGACGTCTCGGGCGGCTTTGGTGTCTACGGTTTGCGCCGCGCGTTCGCGATTGCCGGCGCGGAGTCGGTCCTGATGAGCCTGTGGAGCGTCGACGACCAGGCGACGCGCGCGCTGATGACGTCGTTTTACGGCAAGCTCTCGGCGGGCGAGGGGCGGAGCGAGGCGCTGCGCCGCGCGCAACTGGAGCTGCTGGCCCAGCCGCGCACGCGCAAACCGTTCTACTGGGCGGCGTTCCAGCTGGTGGGCGATTGGCGGCCGCTGCGGTAGGAGATTGCCGCGCCGCAGCCCCCATTTCGCCCGCCGCGGCGTTCTGGTAGCCTTGCCGCCCTTTCGCGAGGTCGTCCGCCCGTGCCGCTTTCCGCTCTTCTCGCCCGCGCCCGCAACGAGCCGCTGACCGCCCTGGCCTGGCTGCTCGTGCTCGCCGCGTGCGTGTGGCCGCTGTGGGCGTCCGGGCTGCTGCCATTCATGGACCTGCCGCAGCACCTGGCGACCGTGCGCGTCCTGCACAGCTACAACGATCCGGCGTACGGTGTGTCGCATTATTTTGCCATCGAGCTGGGCCGCACGCAGTACCTGGCGTGGTATTTCCTCGTCGATTGGCTGACTTACCTGATGCCGCTCGAGACCGCCGCGCGCGTGGTTTTTTCGTTGTATGCCGTCGGCCTGCCGCTGTCGATC
The DNA here is from genome assembly GCA_903929795.1 of uncultured Myxococcales bacterium. Taxonomy (GTDB): domain Bacteria; phylum Myxococcota_A; class UBA9042; order UBA9042; family UBA9042; genus CAIYBN01. Next base: position 97,389 of record CAIYWC010000092.1, read on the forward strand.
GCCGCGCTCCTGCGCGCGCACGGGCGCGATCCGCGCGTGGCGCTGCTGGCGGCGCCGTTCGTGTTCAACCCATTTCTTTTCATGGGGTTTGCCAATTACGTCACGGCGTTACCGCTGGTTTTCTGGGCGCTGGCGCTGCTGCAGGAGCTGCTGGACGCGTTCTCCTGGCGCGGGCTCGTGCTGCTGATTCTTGTGAGCACGTTGCTGTTCTATGACCACGCGCTGGCGTTTGTGTTGTATGGCGCGCTGGCGGGCGTCACCGTGTTGCTCGGCGCGCGCGGCTGGCATCCGCGCCACTGGTGGCGGCAAACGCTGCACCTGGCGCCCGTCGGCGTCGCGCTGGCGTGGTGGCTCAGCCAGTCGCTGATTCTGGCCGGCGCGGAGGAGTGGCACAAAGGCCTCGGCGGCCGCAATGTGGCGCCGGTCGACATCCGCTTCAAGCCGCTCCTGGAGCGCTTCACGTCCTTTCCGGAATTCCTGCTGGACGCGTATCCGGATGACGCGGATGAGAAAATTCTCGCGGCGTGGCTGATTCTTGTGGCGCTTGTGTGGGTGATCGGCCGCGACACGCTGCACCGCCGGACGCTTTCCATGCGCGAGACCCTGCGCGCGCATGTGCCGGAAGCTTTATTCGCCGCGGCTTTTTTCATTTATCTGGCGAGTCCCATTTCCTACAAGTGGATTTGGCCGATTTCCGACCGCCTCGCGCCGGCCGTCGCGCTGCTTGCGCTGCCGGCTTTTGCCCGCAGATCCACGCCGTTGCGCGCCATGACGCTGGTGATTCCGGCGACGATTCTGGCGCTGACGATGTCCGGACTGCACGCCAAGCGCGCGCGCGATTTCACGGTCGAAGCCGGACCGATCCACGAGGTGCTGGCCCACGCGGACCACGGCAAGCGCTTGATGTCGCTCATTTACCAGCCGCAGAGTGCGGTCATGAAGTGGCCGGCCTTCCTGCACTTTGGCCAGTACTACACGGTCGAGCGCGGCGGGATGGCCAACTTCTCATTCGCCAATTTTCCGCAGTCGCCGGTGCTGTTTCCCGATGAAGGCGGTCCGCCCAAGGTGCCGCCGCGATTTGAGTGGACACCTGACGTCTTTACCATGGCGGAGCAGGGTTATTGGTACGATTATTTCCTGATTCGCGACGCCAATCCGGCGCGCAACCCGTTTGGCGCGGCGCGCGGTCAGGTGGAACTGGTGGTGCGCAACGGGCCGTGGGCGCTGTACCGCAACCTCGCGCCGGGCAAGAAATAGCCGTTAAAGTACATCCAGCTGCACGCAGAATTGTCGCCAATCGTGCGGCTGTTCTGGTACTTCCAGAACGACTTTGCCGTCGCGGGTCGCCGTCATGACCGTGTGGATGACGCCAATGTCCGGAATCGCGATTGCTTGCGGCGGCGTCGGTCCGGTCGTCAGCGTAAAGCGCAGGCCGCGGTTGCGGGACAATGGCCCCAGCGCGTACCGCAGCCGCAACTGACCCGGCGGCACGTGGTCAAAGGTGATGCGCCGCGCCACGTCCGGGTTCGGATGCAGCCACAGCCACGGCTGCTGGCTCGCCTGCGGTTCCCTGGCGTCATCGAGCTTGCATTGGTCATTTTCCGCCAGGCCCCAGGTCTGCCATGGCTCGTGATCCACCTGCGCGCATTCCCATTTTGCCCAGCGCAGGTTAAAGAAATCGCAGGGAATGGTGTTCGGCGGCGAGCCGCGCTCCACTTTGGCGTGGCCGATCGCGCGCACGGCGTTCCAACGCGTCTGCGGCCGCCGGCCGAGCGCGGTCGTCGCAACGACGCCCACCAGCAGCAGCAACGCCAGCGGCACCAGCCAGCGCCGCGGCCACTGCGCCACGCGCGCGCCCGCGTCCGCCAGCGCTTGCACCAGCAGGGCGGCCGGCACAACCGACACATACAGCCACGGCAGGTAAAACCGCGCGTACGTGTATTCGTATTTGGCATAAAAGCCAAAGTAGACGCACAGCGTGATCAGAAAAGTCGCGCCAATCACCGGCAGCCGACGCCCGAGCCACGGCACGCCCAGCAGCGCGCCCAGGCCCCAGGAAACACGCGTCACGAGGCCCTCGCCCGGGTCCTGCCACACCGACTTCAGCCCTGCCCACAGCGGCCGGTGCATCTTGACGCTTGCGGCCTCCAGCGCCGGCCGCCCGCCGCGCGTCACGAGGATCCGGTCATAAGAAAACGTCAGCGGCCCGCCGAACATCCAGGTATTTTGCACAAGCATCGCCAGCACGGGTGCCAGCCCGCCGAGCGCCATCGCCAGCGCCGCGCGCCACTGGCGTCGCGCCAGCAGCGACAGCCCCAGCAGCCCGGGAAACGGCGCCAGCGTCGGCTTGGCCCACAGCGCGAGTCCCAGCAGGAGGCCGGAAAAGCCAAAAGTTTCCGCGACAAACGCGTCCACGCCGGCCACGGTCAGCGTGCCGTACATCACGTCATTGGAATAGCTGTACGCGCTGTGGGTCATGACCGGCAGCGCGGCAAAGCTCAGCGCCGTCAGCGCCGCCACCGTCGGGTCCACCAGCCGCGACGCCAGCCGCGCCGCGCTCCACAGCCCCAGCACCAGCAGCAGGACGTTGGTGCAGAGCGCGCCGGCCGGGCCCAGCAGCCAGTACAGAGGCAGCCCGAGAATCGGCAGCAAAATCGGATGCTTGGGCCACCAAGTCCCGTCGCGGCCCTGCGACATGTTGCTCCAGCCCTGGTCCAGCTCATTGTTCCAGCCCATGGGCTTTTCGTACCAGGAATTCGGTTGAAAATCGCGTTGTTTCAGCGTGCCTTCGAGGATCGACCGGTCCATAGTCGCGTAGAATGCGCCGTCGCCGTGCAGGAACGTGAACGCCTCGTACTGCTGCGCCACGCCGGCGCTCACAGCGGCCAGGAGTGCGGCAAAAAGCACGATTTGCCAGCGGAGGGGCGGAAGCGGCTGCACGCGCGAATCGGACATGGTCGGCACCTGGGGCGGAAGTTGCGGCTGGTCAGCCGATGGGCGGGTCGATGGCGGCAATTTCGACCTCGTTGGCCTGGCCCGCCACGCGCACCGTTGCGCCGTCGCCGACCCGCTTGCCGGCCAACGCGAGCGCCAAGGGCGCGTTTGTCGTCACGATTTGCACGGCGCGGCCGCGGAAGTCGAGCGTCATGCTCGCTGGAAACGGCGTGAGGAACACGAGCGGCGGGACGCGCTCGCCCGCCAGCGCCACAAGCGCCCCCGGGCCGACCGCTGCCATCGGCGACTCGGGCCGCCAGAAATGCACCTGCGCCAGCACGCGCCGCAGCGACTCCGCGCGCTCCGTGTGCGCCGCCGCCAGATAGGAGGTCTCCAGCGCCCGCGTATCGTACTTGTTCTCCGGCCGCGACTCCGCATCCGTCGCGCCGGCCTGGGCCTGCTGCAACGCCGCAACCGTCTCGCGCAACTGCGCCGTCAGCGCGGCGACGATCGCGGCGATCAGCTCCGATTTGTCAAGGATTTTCGCCACTCACAGCACCAAAGGCGCGCCGTGGCGCATCGTATGCACCGCGACCGTACGCGCGTGCGCGTGCAGCTTGAGCAGCTCCGGCAGCGGCGGCGTCGCCTGGGCGCCCAGCAGCACTTGCCGCACGTCGCGCGCTTCGGTCGGCACTTGGGCGACCAGCTCCACCAACGGCGCAAAATCCGTCGCGTCGCCATCCAGAATCACCGTCGCCCAGCGCGGCGCGTTCAGCAGCTCCTGCAGCCGGGCGATGTCGCTGACGCGTTCCAGCGCGAAGCGGTCCAGCGTGCGCCACGTAGCCAGCGCGCCGTCCGACAGCGCCAGCACGGTCACGGGGTTGCCCATCGCGTGCGCGGCCTGGGCGTGCGCCAGCGTGCCCGCCAGCGGGTGCGCGTTGCCGGTCAGCACCAGCGTCGCGCCGCGCGGCAGCGACCAGGTGGTGAACGTCTCCTGCCCGGGGATTCGCCGCGTCGCTTCGCCCTCCGCCAGCGCTTGTACCAGCGGGTGCAGGCGCGCGTCGTCCAGCGGCGGCAGCGCGCGGGGCCGCTCGGCCGGCTGGCCACATCGGTTGTCGATCAGCGCCAGCGTCTGCGCGTCCAGCGGCCCGGGGGCCACCGGTGCGTACGTGAATGCCTGCACGTAGCCCGTCCCGCCGGCCTTGGGCCCAGTGCCGCTCAGCTGGAAGCCGCCAAAAGGCTCAACCGCCACGCGCGCGCCGGTAATCGGCCGGTTGACATACACGTTGCCGCAGCGCAGCGCCGCTACCACAAAATCGATGTCCGCCTGCGACTGGCTGAAGACGCCGCCCGTCAGCGCGTACGGTGTCTCGTTGGCGATCCGCACGCCGGTCGGCAAGTCGTCAAACGGGATAATGTGCACGATCGGCCCAAATTGCTCGCGATGGGCCAGACTCACCGGTGGGATCTGGCTTTCAGCGAACGCCAGCACCACCGGGCCGACGGTCCACGCGTCGTCCACGTCTTCCCGGCTGCGGTCCACCAGCACCGCGCCGCCGAGCGCGCGGATCTCCGCCACGGCCTGCCGCGCCGCCTCGCGCAGCCGGTCGCGTTCCTCCTCGCGGATCACCGGGTTGACGCGCGTCCCCGGCGCCTCGGCCTTGCCGAGTACCAGCTCCGCCGCCGCCTGACCAAACCGCGCGCAGAAGCTCGCCATCAGCCGCCGATCGACCAGGATCCGCGACGCCGCCGAGCATTTTTGCCCCGCGTGGCCAAAAGCCGAGCTCAGGCAGCCGCTTACCGCCTCGTCCAGGTCCGCCGTCGACGTGACCAGGATCGCGTTCTTGCCGCCCATCTCCGTCACCACGCGGTGCAGCGCGCGGCCGTGGCCCTTGTGCAGCATCTGCCGGCCAATCGTCAGCCCCACGTCGACCGAGCCCGTGAACGCGCAGCCGTGCACCAACGGATGCGCCACCAGCACGGAGCCGACCTCCATGCCGTCGCCCGGCAGGTGCTGAATCGCGTCCGGCGGCACGCCCGCGTCGCGCAGCACCTGCACCAGGAATTCCGCGCACAGCGGCGTCTGTTCCGCGCTCTTCAGGATCACCGCGTTGCCGGCCGCCAGCGCGCCCGCGACCATGCCGGTCGGGATCGCCAGCGGGAAATTCCACGGCGCGATCACTGCCACCACGCCCAGCGGCTGCACGTCGGCCGGCAGCTGCAGCGCCTCGCGGGCGTAAAACTGCATGAAATCAATGGCTTCATCGACGTCGCCGAGCGCCTCCAGCCGCGCCTTGCCCGCTTCTGCCGCCACCAGCGCGGCGGCGTCCATCCGCAGCACCCGCAGCCGCTCCGCCGCCCGCAGAAGCGCGACCGCACGGTGCGCCGCCGGCCACGCAAGCCACGGCGTCCGCAGCGCGCGTGCCACCGCCGGGCGCACGTCCGGCTGCACGCATTGGCGCATCTCGGCCAAAATCCGCGACGGCTGCGACGGCGACGGGCAGGGCTCGCGCGGCCCGTGGCGCGGGAAAAGCAGCTCCGCCGGCAGCAGATCCACGGCGCGCTGGTGGCGCAGCGCGTCGTCCAGCGCGGCGCGGTGCGGCGGCAGATAAAGCCGGGCCGGCGCGACGTTGCGAAACGGCGGCAGCGCGTCCAGCGGGTCAGCCGCGTTCAGGTCGTCGTGCGCCAGCGGCTGGGCCGCCAGTGCGTCGCCCGGCATCTGCAGCAGCGCGGCGAGATCCGCGCCGTGGCGCGCCATCGTCAGCACGCCAACTTGCGAACTATTCTCCAGAATCCGCCGCACCAGGTATGCCATACCCACCAGCAGGCTGCCGACCGGCACGTAATGCCGCACCGCCCAGCCTTGCTGCGCCAGCGCGTTGGACAGCGCCTCGTAGCTCTGGTGCAGCACCTGGTGTTCGATCGGCGGCGCGTGCGGGTACAGCAGCGCGCGCGCCTCGTGGGCGAACACGTGATCGCGCAAATTGTGACTGCCGACGCAGAGTTGCACCGCATCCGCCGCGTCCAGCGCGCGCATCGTCAGCAGTTGGAACATCGCGTCGGTCTCGGCCTTGTTCAGCCACTGCGGCGCCAGAAAGTCGTGCGCCGCCGCTTCCGTCGTCTCCGCGTCCCAGTACGCGCCTTTGACGAGCCGCAGCGGCATGACCTGCTTGCGGCGCCGCGCCAGCGCCAGGATCGCCTCGACATGCTGCGGCGCGTCGCGCAGGTACGCCTGAACCACGATGCCCACGTCGCGCCAGTCGTGCAGCTCCGCCGTCTGCGTCAGCGCGCGGTCGAGCATCTCCAGGTTCAGGTCGCGCACGCTCCGATGCTCGGCATCCAGCTGGATGCATGCGCCCAAGTGCTTGGCGTGCAAAAGGATTCCCACCAGCCGCGGCCCCACGCGCCGCCACGTGCCGTCGGGGTCATCCGGGTTGAAGTCGCTGCACAGCGCCGAGGTCTTCACTGACACGTGAGCGTGCGGCAAATCCACTTGGTTGCGCTGTTTGGGTGCCAGCGCCGCCACGCCGTCCAGCAGCGCCCGCACGCGTTCCGTATACGTGTCCGCCTCAGCTTCGCACACAACCAGCTCGCCCAGCTGGTCCAGCGTCGCGTCGCGACCCGTCGTCCGCAGCAGTGTCAGGGTCGGCGCGGCTTGCTGAACCGTCTGCCCGGCGATGAAATAGCTCGCCAGCTTGCGCACGCCCGCGCGCGTGGCGCTTGCGAGCCACATCGCTGGCAGAACGGGCAGAACGCGCCAGGCCAGCCGGCACAGTCCTTCGACCCACGTCGGCAGCGGCGCGTGCTCTCCGGTGGCGCCATCCGCACGCAACTGCGCGGAATCGCGGGCCATATTCCCCAGCGTTTCGCGCAGCAGGCGCGCGACCTCGTGGCCGACCACGTCATGGTCCAGCGATGGCAGCGCCGCCACGAACCGCAGCAGGTGAATCCGCAGCACCGCGGACTGCGCGCACGCCTCCAGGCCGTCCTGGCTCAGGCGCTCCATCAGCGGCGGCTTGTAGGCCTGGGTCTGCGCGTGCACCAGAAGCGCGCGATGATTCAGCTGTTTCAGCAAAGTCGGCCACTGCGCACGGTGGCGATCCAGCAGCGCGTCCAGCCCCGTCGCCGCCGCGACGGTGTCGATCACCCGCGGCGCCAGATCGGCGCGTGCGGCGTGCCACTCGTCCAGCAGCGTGCGCAGCGGCGCGGCATCGTCGGGTCGATCGCGCATCGCCCAGGCGATTGTCTGCTCCGCGCCAAAACGCGGTGATCCCAAGGCGATCCGCCGCGCCGGAACGTGCACAGCGACGGCAAACAGCGTCCCTGCGGCGTCGATCGTCGTGCGCCAGTGCGCCTGTGGCTGTACCGCGAGCGCGTCCTCCAGCGCGGTCACCAGCGCCGGCTGCAGCGCCTCGCTCGCGCGCACCGCGGCGTCCAGATCCGCGCTCCAGGCCACGCTCCAAGGCGCACCGCGCAGCAGCAGCGACTGCCGCACGATCCGGGGCAGCAGCGCAGGCGGCGTCAGGAGGGCGATTCGGCCGTCATGCATCGTGGTTTGCCCTCACGGCCGCGCGTCGCGGTGGCGGTGCCAGAGCAGCGCCGAGTAGGTCGTCAGCGCCAGCGTCATCGCGGCGGTAATCGCGTTCCAGCGCGCTTCCGACTGCGCCATCGACTGGACGCCCGGGCCAAAAAAGCCGTTCAGCGCAACGCCGGCGAAAAACAGCGTGAACAGCGCGCCCGCGACCATCCCTTGCACGCCAAGCCGCCGCAGCCGCGCGCCCTGGCGGTCGTCCTGTCGCCGGCAGTCGTCCAGCAGCTCGTCGGCCAGATCGCGCGCCGTCGCCGGGCTCAGGCCATGCTGCATCAGCGCGTCCTGCAAAAGCGTAGGCGCCGCCTGACGTTGCAGCGTCCGCAGCCAGCGCCGTGCCATGGTCACTTCGATGCCGTACACGGTCGTCGCGTCGGTCTGCGGCTGCGGCGGCTGGCCAGTCGTCGCGCGGACTTCCTGCACCACGCGCGTCGCGGTCGGCAGCCGCACGCCATCGCGCTCCAGCGCTTCAACCAGCGCGTGGTCCGGCGCGCCCGCCAGCAGCAACTCATGCACCTGACCCACGAGATCGTCAGCAATCTCAATAGGTTTCCAGATAGGCTGGGTCATTTCCGGTCTCCTGCCCGCCAGTGTAGCACGTCGTCCCCGCGCTGGCATCCTTGCGCGCCGCCGCCGCTGGGCCTACCTTGGCGGCGTACGGAGGTGCCCGTGGTTCGTCTTCCGCCTTGGCTTGTGTCGCTCCGCCGTCGGCTGGGGCCGGTGACGTTTGCGACGATGGCGACGTGTCTGGCGCTGCAGCTGTTTTTTGGCATCGCGATCAACCTCGCGCACGCGCAGCCGGTCTGGGACTTCTATGCCTACGGGTTTGTCCTGTCACTGGCGCAGCTGAGCCATGGCCGCGTCTGGACGCTGCTGACGTACGGCGCTGTCCATGACCTGGGCGACCCGCTGCACGTGTTGTTCAACTGCATCGGGCTGTACTATTTCATGCCGCAGTTTGAAAAACGCCGCGGAACGCGCGCCACGCTGCGGTTTTTGCTGCTGACCGTGCTCGCCGGCGGCGGGCTGCAGAGCCTGTGGCAGCTGCTGTCGGTGCACGTGCTGGGCGGCGAGCCGGCGGGGACGGTTGGGATCTCGGCGGCGGTTGTCGGGCTGCTGGCGGCGTACGGTTGGCAGCAGCCCAACGCGCGGGTGCAGCTGATGCTGGTGATTCCGCTGGAGGCACGCTGGCTTGCGCCGGTCTGCCTCGGCGTCGATCTGCTGCTGTTTGTCAGCGGCAGCCACGTCGCGTTTTTTGCCCACCTCGGCGGCTATCTGGCGGCGTGGTTCTTGATTCAAGGCCGCGGCGATCCGCAATTTGTCTGGCAGCGCCTGCGGTTGCCGCGCAGCGGAAGGCGCGCCAGCCGGCTCATCGTCGTGAACTGAACCCATGCGCAAAATCAGAGGAAAATCATGAGCATCCACACATCGTTTCCGGTCGCTGGCATGACCTGTGGCCACTGCGAGGCGCGGGTGGTCAAAGGGCTGCGCGCGATCCCGGGCGTGACGGACGCGCGGGCGAGCGCGGCGCAGGGGCGCGCGGACGTGACGCATGACGCGGGTGTGCCGGCGAGCGCGCTGGTCGCGGCGGTCGTTGCGGCGGGGTATGAAGCGTCCGACGGGCAGGCGCGCTCGGAAGCTGCGGGCGAGCCCGAACCGGAGCCTGAAAGACCAGCGCCGCCGGCGCAGAATCCTGAAACAACTGCGGAAATTCGTCTGACGCTCGGCGGCATGTCGTGCGCGTCGTGCGTGGCGTCGATCCAGGGCGCGCTGACGGCGCTGCCCGGCGTGCAGCGGGCGACCGTGAACCTGCTGCTCGCGCGGGCGGACGTGCGCTACGACCCGCTGGCGACGGACCCGCACGCGCTCATCCAGGCCGTCATCGCGCTGGGCTACGAGGCGGCAGTTGCCCCGCGGGCGCAGACGCTGACCCGCCCGCCGCCGCCGCCACCGGATCGCCGCGAGCCGTTGCGGATCGCCTGGACGCTCGCGGTGGGCGCGGCGACGATGCTGCTGGCGATGCCGCTGATGACCGACCACGCGGACCCGGCGATGCGGCTGCTGCACCCGCTGGACAACGCGCTGAACCGGGTTTTGCCGCAGCTGTACGCGCTGGATCCGGACGCGCTGCGCTGGATCCTGCTGGCGCTGGTCTCGACGGTGATTTTTGGCACCGGGCGCAAGGCGTTTGCGCTTGCCTGGGCCGCGCTGCGTCGCAAGACCGCGGATATGCACGTGCTTGTCGCGCTGGGCACGGGCACCGCGTACCTGGCTTCACTGGCCGTGACCGTCGCGCCGCGCTGGTTTGTCGCGCATGGGCTGCCGGCGCAGGGCTGGTTCGACGCCGTGCCGTGGGTGCTGGGCTTGACTGCGCTGGGGCGGTGGCTGGAAGAGCGTGCCAAGCGGCGCACGACCGCGGCGCTGGATGCGCTCGTGGCGCTGCAGCCGACGACGGCGCGCGTGATCCGCGACGGCAAGGACCTGGACGTTCCGCTGGCCGACGTGCTGGCTGGCGAAGTGCTGCGCGTGCGGCCGGGCGAGACGCTGCCGGTGGACGGTGTGGTGCTGGCGGGCGAGTCAGCGCTGGACGTCGCGATGCTGACCGGCGAGCCGCTGCCGGTGGTGGTGCAGCCCGGCGCGCGGGTTTTTGGCGGGACGCGCAACACGGAAGGCGCGCTGACGGTGCGGGCGCTGGCGGTGGGCGAGCAGTCGGCGCTCGCGCGCATCGTGCGCATGGTGGAGGACGCGCAGTCGGCACGGCCCGATGTCCAGCGGCTGGCCGACCGCATCGCAGCGGTATTTGTGCCCGTCGTTTTGGGACTTGCGATGCTGGATGTCATCTTTTGGCTGCTGTTTTCCAGTGAACAGCCTTTGGCGCATGGGTTTTCTTCCGCCATCGCGATTCTCGTCATCGCGTGCCCGTGCGCGATGGGTCTGGCGGTGCCGACTTCCGTGATGGTCGCGATTGGCCGCGCGGCGCAGCTGGGCGTGCTCGTGCGGTCAGGCGCGGCGCTGGAGCGCGGCGTGCACGTCACCGCGCTGGTGCTGGACAAGACCGGGACGCTGACGGAGGGCCGGCCGGCGGTCGTGCGCTGGCAGCCGCTGCCGGACGCCCCGCCGGAGTTGGCGCGGTGGCTCGTGGCGGCGCAGCGGCAGTCCGAACATCCGCTGGCCCAGGCGATCGTGCGCTGGGGCGACGCGCAGGCGCTCACCGGCGTGGAAAACCTGACAGTTCAGGCATTTGCAGGGCAGGGTGTGATGTCGCACATTGCGCTTGGCGTGCTGCGGGCGGGGCGTCCAGAGTGGCTTGCGACGCAGGGCATCGACCTGGCGCCGGTCGCCGGGCTGCTGCAGCAAGCGGACGCGGACGCGGTTTCGGTCGTGGTCGTGGCACTCGACGCGCGCGCGCTCGCGGTCGTGACGCTGGCGGATACGCTCCGGGCGACATCGGCAGCGGCGGTGGCGCGCCTGCAGCGCAGCGGCTTGGAGCTGTGGCTGGCGAGTGGCGATCGCCAGGCGGTCGTGCAAAAGATTGCGAATCAATTGGGAATTGTGCACCAGCTGGGGCAGGCGTCGCCGGAGTCCAAGCTTGCGCTGGTGCGGCAGCTGCAGGCGGCAGGCCACGTGGTGGCAATGGTCGGCGACGGCATCAACGACGCGCCGGCGCTTGCCGCGGCGGACGTGGGCATGGCGATGGGCCAGGGCGCGGACGTGGCGACGGCGGCGGCGGATTTGGCGCTGATCCGCACGGATCTCAACGCGGTCGCGGACGCGCTGGCGCTGTCGCGGGCGGCGATGACCAACATCCGCCAGAACCTCGCGTGGGCATTTGGCTACAACCTGCTGGGAATTCCGCTGGCGGCAGGCGTGCTTTTTCCGTGGACTGGCTGGCTGCTGTCGCCGGCGTTCGCCAGCCTGGCCATGGCGTTTTCCTCGGTCAGTGTCGTGCTGAATGCCTTGCGGCTCAAGCGGTTCCGGCCGGGCCAGGATATCAACGGGCTACAGCTGCCGCAGCGCTGGGAACGTCGTCTCCATGTCCTCGCGGCTCATCGCGTCGGACTTCGACGCCGGCGACCAGATGATCTCCAGCGCGACGAGGTCGCTGCCCGTCAGACCGGCCAGCGCGGTCAAAACAGCCTGTAAATCCGCATTGTTGTGGACCAGAGGCAAGGCGAAACCGCGCGTCGCCACGACAAGCGTTACCACAAAGAATTCCGCCACGGCGAGCTGGCCGTCCTCGTCGTGGATCCCGTCCGTCGCGACTTCGCGCTGCTGTTCCTGCACGCCAAACTTGTCGGAACGCACGACTTCGCGGTCGTAGCTCAGGCGCGCCTCGCCGGTCCATCGGCCAAATTGCCGTTCAGCTTCAATGGGTTCCATGGCCGACTTCTGTTCCGCGGCGGCGTACTCGATGTTGAACAGGTAGTGGCGGATCGCCGCCAGCGACTGCACGAGCATATTCGCCAAGCCATTGGAATCGCTGGTATTTGCCGAGCGCGCCAGCGCGTCCAGACGGTCGACCAGCGGCCAGGCTTGCATCTGGAGACCCAGCTGCAGGCGCGCCGTCTGGATCTTGTCCTCCGCGCTTTCGCCACCGCCGCCGCCGCCGCCGCTGCGCCGCGATCGGCGCGCGACGATCACGATCACCACGATGATGACGACGAGAAACAGCAGGACGAGCCAGCCGCCGCCGCCGGAGGAGCCGCCGCCGTAGCCGTAGCCGTAGTAGCGCGAGCCGCCGATCGGCACCGGGACGGGGACGAACCGCGTGCTGCTGCCGCCGCCGAACGTCGGCGAGGAGAACGAGCCGCTGCTGCTGCCGCCGCCGAAGCTGGAACCGCCTGAACGGCCACGGAAACTGCCGCCGCCCATGCTGCCGCCGGAGCGGGCGTACGCGGCTGTGCTGACGCACACAATCAGGAGCAACAACGCGATCCGGTGCAACATGGCGACCTCCAAGGCTGGCGATCTTGCGCGCTCGCGGCCGAGGCGGCAAGTGGCGTTCCGCCGCGATGTGCGCCAGACTGGACGCCGCCCGCTGGTGGGCTAAATTTATCCACGATGACGCCGATTCATCCCCAGACCCTGCTCATTGCGCTGGCCATCGAGTTCGTGGCGCTGACGCTCGTGACGCTGCCGGCGTCGCGGATGTGGCCGGTCGCGTCGGGCATGGGGCGTTGGAGCATCGGCAACGCGTGTCTGGGCGTGAGCATGGCGCTGCTGTCGCAACGCGGCGTCGCGCCGGGAATTCTGACGGTCGTGATGGCGAATGGCCTGCTGATTTACGGCACCCACTCGCTGCACCTTGCCGTGCGCAGCCTCTACGAAGTCCCGCCGATGCCGTTCTGGCGTCGCCTGCCGCCGCTCGTGTGCTGGGTTGCGCTGGCGCTCCTGTGGGCGCTGGACGGGTCGACCCATGAGCTGGCCTGGGCGCCTGGACGCGTGGTGGCTTTTGGCCTGGCGATGCTTTGGTCTGCGGGCAGCTTGGGGCAGGAGCTCACCTTGCGCGCGCCGCGTCCGTGGTCGCTGGGCACCTGGTACGTGTTCGTGGCGATGGCCATGCCGCTGGTCGGGCAGTTCGCGCGGTCCGTTCAATACGCCGGCACCAGCAGGCTGAGCGATCCGGTGCTCGCGATGCGCAGCGCGGTGCCGCTGTATGCGGCTTGCGCAGCCTGCGGCGTGTTCATGACCTACGGTTTTTTCCTGTTGCTGAACGACCGGTTGCAGGCGCAGCTGCGGACGGCGAATGCGCGGTTGCGCGAAGACGCCGCGACGGACCCGCTCACCCACGTCGGTAACCGCCGGCAGCTGGACACGGTCGCCGCCAACGAGATCGGCCGAGCCCATCGCTATGGCTGGCCGCTGACCGTGCTGATGCTGGACCTCGACCACTTCAAGCGCGTGAACGACCGTTTTGGCCACGCGGCGGGCGACGAAGTCCTATGTGCCGTGGCGGCAGTTTGCCAGCGGCAGCTGCGCGGCCACGACGTGCTGGCGCGCATCGGCGGCGAGGAATTCGCGATCCTGCTGCCGCATTCCGACTTGCTGGGCGCGGAAACGACCGCGCGGCGGCTGGCGCAGGAAATTCGCGATCTGCAGCTGGACGCGCTGGACGGGACCGGCGTGACGGTGAGCATCGGGATCGCGGCGCTGACCGAAGGCGAGCAGGGCATCCACGCGCTGCTCGAGCGCGCCGACGCTGCGCTGTACCGGGCCAAGTCGGCTGGACGCGATCGCGTAGCGGTCGACGACGACAACGCGCCGCGGTGAGCCGATGCGGTGCCGTTACGCGCGTGCGCCGTGGCGTCGCAGGCTCGCGGTCAGCACGGGCGCCATCTGGTCCGGCGCGCTGATGGTCGCGCCCAGATCGCTCAGGCCGCCGTCTTCCAAGCCGTAGATCCAGCCGTGGACGGTCAGGTCCTGGCCGCGCGCCCAGGCTTCCTGAACAATCGTCGTCTGGCACACGTTGTTCACCTGCTCGATCACGTTCAGCGCGCACAGACGATCGTGGCGCTCGCGCTCCGGAAGCCCGGCGTCCAGGACCCCGGCGTGCTTGGTCGCGACGTCCTGCACGTGGCGCAGCCAGTTGTCGGCCAGACCGACGCGCCGCTTGGTCAGCGCCGCATGGACGCCCGTGCAGCCCTGATGCCCGCAGACGATGACGTGCTTGATGCCCAGCAGATCAATGGCGAATTGCAGGACCGACAGGCAGTTCAGATCCGTGTGAACGACGACGTTGGCGATGTTGCGGTGCACGAACAGCTCGCCCGGCGGCAAACCGACGATCTCATTGGCCGGGACGCGGCTGTCTGAACAGCCGATCCACAGGAATTCAGGCACTTGCTGGGCAACGAGCTTGTGGAAAAACGCAGGGTCCCGCGCGACCATCGCCGCCGCCCACGCCCGGTTGTTGGCGAACAGCTGCTCCAGCGACCGCGACTGCCCAGGACCTGCCATGCAACCTCCCAGCAGCGGTGTAGCCAGCGCGCGCTGCCCCGGCAAGGGCAGCTGCGGTTTGTGCTGCTGCGGCCAGCGGTTGCCCGGCGCGCGCTACGGGATCGGCGGCGGCGGAATCACCGGCAGCGGCGGCGACTGGTCGTACGTGATCGGCACGACCTCCTTCAAGTTGCACGGCAGCTTGCCGTCCTCATCGCGGCCGCCGGCGAGGCAGTAGCGCTGCTCCACCAGCCCGTCATCAAACAGGAAACGCCAGATCATCTGCTCGAATTCCGGCATCCAGCGCGTCGCGTAGTGCGCCAGGTTGTCGGTCTCGCGGGTGCCGTTGCCCGGTGGATGCGTCCCGCGCTCCGAGTCCCACTGCAGGCACGTGTTGCCCGCGACCGGCACGTCCGCGGTCGTCAAGTTCAGCGGCCAGACTTCAAAAACCGGCAGGCTGACAGGCACTTGCGCGACGCGGTTGAGCATCTGGGACGTCAGGTTCGCGACCTGGCTGTCGCCCATCGACATGGGCCAGAGCGCGCGGCGGTTGGGTTGCGTGTTGGCAAACGGCGTCTTGATCACGTGGTCGGCAAAGTTGATGGGGTCCGACAGGTCCCACAGCGACTGGGACATCGCAAACAGCAGCTGCTGGTTGAACTTGTCCGGGTAGACGCCGTTGATAATGCCGAGAAACGGCGCGAAATCGGAGCTGCGGTTCAGCAGGGTCGACCAGCCGCCCCCGGCGACGTTCATCACCATCCGCGTCAGGTCTGGGTGCAGCGAGGACATGGTCGTGCCCATGATTCCGCCCAGCGAATTTCCATAATAAACAAGCGGTTGCGCCTTGTCGATCAGCGGCTTCTTGTCCGGGTCGAACTGCAGCCACGGATCGTTCGCCAGCGCGCCCGTCGCCATGCGGGTCAGCGCGATCGGTAGGACCGCGCCTGCCGCCAGCTTGTCGGTGATGCGCGTCAGCAGCGAAAAATCGTTGCCCGCCTGCACCGCCAGCGGCAGCTCCGTGTACGCCAGACCCCACCAATCCGTGCCGATGGACACGACGCCCGCCGCATGGACAAAATGTGGAAAGAATTCAGCGTCTCCCGGCTGTACGCAGCCTTCCTTACACGCGCCGCGCAAAAAGCCATGGCCGTACAACATCAGCTGCGCCGGCTTGTGGCGCGCGAACACGTTGGGCGGCACCAGCAGGATAAACGGCCGCGTCACCAGCCCGTTCTGAACGATCGCCGGCGGATTGCCCTGCCAGTTCAGAGTCGCGTCGTCGCCCGTGCCAGTCAGGTACAGGGGCGCCTGGAACGTGCCCCGCACCCGCAGCGCCACGTCCGGATGCATTTCCTGGATGACCACGCGGTTGTCCACCGTTGGCGACGGCAAATTGGGCAGCAGCGCCGCGGTTTCCGTCGAAGTTTCAACCATGTCGATGTGATAGCCCAGCCCCGTCTGGCCCACTGCCGTCGCCAGCGCGTCGCGCATCGCCAGCGCCGGCGCGTGCGTCCAGGTCGTCGACGCCGTGTCATAATGCCACGCCGCCACGAGGTGGCTGCGCGCCAGCCCGGCTTTCTCGATCGCCGTCAGGTCCGCCTGCCAATCCGCCAGCTGCCCGTCAATGCGCGCGTAGCCGGTCGCTTTGCCCGCCAGCAGCCGCTGAAACGTCGCCGTCGGCGCGTACGGCTGGCCCTTGCCGTCCAGCAGCTTGTCGGTCAGCGCCACGATGACGCGGCTGTTCTCCTGCACCGGCGTCCACAGGCGAATCAGCAGCGCCTGGCGCGCCGGCACGTCCGCGTTGGCGTCCAGCTCCGCCATGAACGGGATGAACGCGCCGGTCTTCGCGTCCAGCAGCACGATTGGCAGATCCGCGGTCAGCGTCAGCGCCGGCCGCGTCTCGTCCGGCAGCAGCGTCGCAGTCGGCGGCGTCGGCAGCAGCACCACGATCGGCGAGTTCGGCGAGAACCCGTCGCGCCGGTTCCACTCCGTCACGTCCACAAGTTTGCCGTCTGAATTCGCCGGCATCTTCGCCGCGGGCAGGTCCAGATGCGGCGTCGCGCCGGCTTGCAGCCAAAAGTTGGACGGCCAGCCGCTCCAGCAGTCGTTGCCGACGATTGGGTTGCAGTCCGGATCGGCCGGAACCGGCGGCTGATCGACGTCGGCAGCCACGTCCGCGGCAACGGTCGCGTCGCTGGAGCTGGCGGTCGATTGGCCGCACGCGGCGGCGAGGCACAGGCAAACGGGCAGGAAACGGCGCATCACGGCCTCCAGGACGATCCGAGCGGGATCACGGACCAACGGCGCGCAGATGTCAATCGCCTCCGCGCGGTCAGTCCTTCTGGCACGCCTGCCACTGGACAAACGGCATCCCGGACGCCGCAGCGCCGCTCTGGCTGGACGCTTCGGTCGCTGCGTTGTCGGCGGCCTGGCCGTTGCCGCCGTTGGCGCCCGCGACCGATTTCACCGGCGGCTGGAGGTTGAGCGAAACGCCGTGGCTGTGGCTGCGATCTTCCTGATCGCCAAGCGGGATGCCCACTTGCACGCCGACGCCACTGCCATCGGCGGCGCCCACGACCAAGCGGCCGGCGGCAGCGGTGGCGGGGCTCCAGCCGCTGGGGCAGCTGCTGGCGGTGAAGGACGCGACCAAGCCGCTGGGAACCGGTCCGGGTGCGCTGCCGCCGGGTGCGGTGCACGCGAGGCGCCGCAGGCTCGGAAATCCGCTGCTGCCGCCGTCGCTGGTGGCGCTGAAGCCGAACGTGCCCGCCGCCGCGTAGCCGCCACCGCAGCAGCCGGACGCGAGCGCGATGCCGTGGCTGGCGAGCACGACGTTTGCGCTGACACTGTGGCTGTGGACCGCGGCCCAAGTGCCGCCAAACGTCGCGCCGGTCGTCCCGCCTGCCGGGGTGCCGACGATGAAGCGCAGCAAGCCGGCTGCCGCGCTGGTCCAGGCGTCTGGGCACCCGCTGCCGTCCAGGAATGCGACGAGGCCTGCGGGCGCGTCGCCAAAAGCAATCGCGGTCGTTTTCTTGCATGCGCGGAGTTGGACGTACGGGATGCCGGAAGACGCCGGTAGCGCGCTGCCGCTCACGTCCCACGTGCCAGCCGGGCTGAGCCCGGCGTTGCAGCAGCTGCCGATGCCGACAAAACTGACGGAATTCGTGGTGATCGAGCCGCTGACGCTGTGGCCGTGGACGCGATTTTCGCCGGGCGAGAGCGCTGTCGCGTCGAGTTGGCCGTTGCCCGCCGCGTCGCTGGGGACGACCGTGCGGCCGACCGCGAGCGGCTCCACGTCCCAGCCGCTGGGGCAATCCGCCGTTGTGAACCACGCCAGCGTTCCGGCGGGCAGGGCGTCCGCGAACACACACGCGCTGGCCATGCACACCTGCGTGGCGCCGCAGGACGTGCCGTCGGGAAGCCCGGGCGACGGGCAGCTGCCGGTGGCGGGAGCGCACGTGCCGGCCGCGTGGCACGCGTCGCTGGCGGTGCAGACGACCGGCGCGCCGGGTACGCACGCGCCGCTGACGCACTCGTCGCCCACTGTGCAGCCATTGCCGTCCTGGCACGGCGAATTGTCAAACGCGTGGATGCAGCCGATCGCGGCCTTGCAGCTGTCGATCGTGCACGTGTTGCCGTCGTCGCAGCTGGTAGCCGCGCCAATGCACGCGCCGGCCTGGCAGTTGTCCGGTCCGGTGCACGCGTTGGCGTCGTCGCAGCTGGCGCCGTCGGCGGCGGACGCGAATCCGCAGGTGCCGTCGGGCTGGCAGATCGCGACCTGGCACGGCGCGTCGGCGGGCGGACACAAGCCGGGCACGCAACCCGCATCTGGCGGCACAGTCACGTCCGGCGCGTCCGGGACATCCGGCGCCGCGTTCGCGTCGGGCGCGGTATCGGCGGCTGCGTCAACGGCCGCGTCCAGGGCGACGTCCGTTCCAGCGTCGGCATCGGCGGCTGCATCGGTTCCCGCGTCGGCATCTGGGCCAAAGGCGTCCGTTCCAGCGTCGGCATCGGCGGCTGCATCGGTTCCTACAGCGGCGTCCGTGGCTGCTGCATCGGGGCCCGAGGCATCGGCAAAAGTGAAGATCACGGCGTCGATCGCCGCGCTCGCGCCCGCGTCGGTGCTGGCCGTGGACGGACCGCTGCACGCGACGATCGCCGCGAACACGCAGAGCCAAACGGCGCGCCGCGCCATCTCCAACCGTTGATTCAAGCTCGCCTTCGCCCCGTGAGCCACTGTGCCCCTGCCCGGGCGGGGCGTCAACCCCATCGCGGTGGTTGTCATCCGCAGCACTTCTTGCTATCCCAGCGGACCATGAAGACCACAACGACAGCGCAGCAACTCGGCGTCTCGCAGCGGGCTCTGGATCTGTGCCTGGATGCGGACGTCATCGACCTCCACGTCGACACGTTCATCCCGGTACGGCTGTGGGGCTACGACGTGCTGCAGCACCACGGCCGCGGCACGCTAAATGGCTATTATTTCGGGCATGTGGACCTGCCGCGGATGGACGAGCAGGGCGTGACGGGCGCGATGTGGTCGCTGACGACGAACCCGTTTCGATCGGAGCGCAAGCGCTTCTCCGTGCTGCAGAAAAATCGCGCGCGGTACGAGGCGATGGTGGCGGCGTCGGACGGGCGGATGGTCATCACGAGCACGCCGGACGCGTATGACCGGGCGCGCGCGGCGGGCGTGCACGCGGTGCTGCCGGCGCTGCAGGGCGGCAACGCGCTGGCGGGTGCGCCGGATCTGGACGCCTGGCTGGCGGATCGCTGGCTGACGCGCGTGACCATCGTGCACCTGACGGATTCGGTGTACGGCGCGACCTCGAGCCCGGCGACCGACCGCAAGAACCCGCACCTGAGCGCGCGCGGCAAGGAGATCGTGCGGGCGCTGGACCGTGCGCGGATCTTCGTGGACCTCGCGCACATCGCGCCGCAGTCGTTCTGGGATGCGGTGGAAGTGCACGATCCGGCGCTGCCGCTGATCGCGACCCACACGGGCGTCAGCGGCGTGGTGCCGCATTGGCGCAACCTGGACGATGCGCAAATCGAGGTGATCGCCAAGTCGGGCGGCGTGATCGGCGTGATTTACGCCGCGAATTTCATGTCCCGCCCGGGCGGGCCGCGTGACTGCGAGATGGTAGCCGAGCACCTGGAGCACATCGTGAAGGTGGCGGGCGAGGACGGGCCGGCGATCGGGTCGGACTATGACGGCGCGGTCGTGCCGCCCAAGGACATGCGCGACGGCCACGGCCACGTCAAGCTGGTGGATGCGCTGCTGCGCCGTGGCTGGCAGGAGCCGGCGATTCGCAAGGTGCTGGGCGGCAATTTCCTGCGGTCGTGGCGCAAGCTGCGGTAGGGGGCGCCGGTCAGCGGATGTGGCTGGGTAAATCCGCCATAGTTTCCAGCAGTTTTCCCCAGACGTCCTGCGTCTCGCAGCGCTGCCAGAACGCCGTCAAGGCCCGGAATTGCGCCTCACGGTGCAGCTGCCACTGCGCCGCCACGTACGCCAGCCCGGGTCTCAGGCGGCCAAAAGGCCGCGCGTGGCCGAAATACCGCTGCGTCCGCGCAAGTTCCTTCGCCGAGAAGCGCGGCAGCCACGCCAGCCAGACGTCGCAGTCATGCACGTCGCCCAGCAGCGCCTGAAGCGCGCGCAAGTCCTGCAGCGCCGGCTCCAGCTGGTCGTCGCATAGCGGCGCAAAAAGTTCCGCAGTATAGCGGAGCCGCTTGGCGGCGATCCGCATGGCGTGCAGCTCGTCGACCTGCTCAACGTCGTCGAGACACGACGCCAGCGCGCGCATCGCGTCGACCCGCTCCGTCACCGCGCGCGCGGCGTCCGGCAGCGGGCGCACGCCGTGGTGGCGCAGCACATCGCTGATTTCCGCCGTCGTTTCGCTGGATTCCCAGGCATCCAGCGCGGCGGTCAGGTCGAAATCGAGGCGTTGCCGGTGCTGGAGTACGCGCAAGTGCAGGCGGGCGATGCCCGGGCGCGCATGGATCTCCGGCTCACTGGCCAGCACGGGCTCCAGCCAGTCCAACTGCACGTCGGCCTCACGCGCCTCGCCCAGCGCGCGCGTGAGCTGGCGCAGGTGCTTTTGCCAGCCGGCCAGGCGTTTGTGCGGCAGGCTCGGGGCAAAGACCGTCAGCGCCTGGCGCAAACGCCGCGAGGCCACGCGCAGGCGGTGGACGGACTCGCGGTCCTGTCCGGCGCGGATCGCCGCGATCTCCTCGGTCAGCGCTTGCAAACGCTTGTGCAGCGCGTGCCCGATGAAATCGCCGGCTGGGCTGTCTGCCTCGTGCTCCATCGTTTCGCGCGCGGGCCTGCCCGGATCGACGCGCCCGATGCGCGCGCGGGGCTGGCCGGGGGCAGTGTGGACCGGTGTCCGAGACGGGTCAAGCGGCGGCGCGACGGCCT
>CAIYWC010000093.1 GCA_903929795.1 uncultured Myxococcales bacterium
AAAAGGACCCCCGACGCAGCCGAAGGGTGGGCGGCGCAGCGAGAGCTGCGGGACCGCATCAGGTGGTTGCGTCCGGGTGACACCGAGACGTTGCGGCGGGGAGGCAAAATCCGGGGCGGGAGGCCCCCGGCGTAGCCGGAATTGCATCCTTGTGCTCGCCGCTTTCGCGCGACTGCACCCCCTGGCGATAACAATCCCGATTTCGGAGCCGCCCGAGATTGGGCGCGCGGGACCAAAGAAGGGCGCAGTGGTCGGCTGGCAAAAGTCAGGAATCTGGCGGCATTGCCCCAGCGCGCGTAAAGTAGCCGCGTTGACGACTGCCACCGCACCGTCGCCCCTTTGCGCCGACCCGGGACGAGGCCATGAACGAAGCACAGAGCCTGTTAGCCGCCCACGCAGCGAATCCGCTGTCCCTGCTGGAACTGTCGGAAAACCTGCTCATCGCCGGCGCCCTCGCGTTCGGCGTCGGGCTGCACTACCGCACTTTTGGCGCGACGCTGGCGAGTCGCGAGACGTTCACGCGCGTGTTTCCGTTCATCGCGCTGACGGTTTGCCTGCTGATCAGCATCATCAAGAGTTCGCTGGCGCTGTCGCTGGGCCTGGTCGGCGCGCTGTCGATTGTGCGCTTTCGCACGCCGGTCAAGGAGCCTGAGGAGCTCGCCTACGTCTTCTTGTCGATCACCATCGGGCTGGGATTGGGCGCCAACTTTCGCCGCGAAACGCCGGTCGCGGTGGCGCTCATTCTTGCGATGGTGACGCTCATCCAAACGCGCTCGCGGCGGCTGTCCTCGCGCAACTTGTACGTGAACATCGGCCTGGACGCGGGGGAAGGCCACACTGCTGCATCGGTCGTCGAACCGGTCAACGCTGTGCTCGCGCGCCACTGCAAGCGCATCGACCTGCGGCGTATGGATGCGGAGCATCGCCACATGGAGCTGACGTATTTTGTCGACATCGGCGACATCGCCACCGTCGCGCGCCTGGCGGAGGAGCTGGAACAGCACTATCCAACCGTGCGGGTGACGCTCCTCGATCAGGGCTGGATGCCGAGCCTGTAGATGCGAGTCGACGCCTCACCGGATGCCGCGCGGCGCCAGCGGTCGGCGCAGGTCGCTGCCGCGCTGGTGATTCTGGCGATCGGCGTGGTGATCGGCTGGGCGCTGGATGTCCAGCGCGTGGCGGCGGACGGGACGCTGTTGGGCGCCGCGCACAACCTGATCGACGGTTCTGCCGCGGATCGCCTGCCGCAACTGCTGCTGGATATTCACTTTCGCGCACTCCAGTCGCTGCGTGAGCGCCGCTTGGCGTGGCGGGCGCAGGGCCAGCGGCCGGCGCCGGATCCGGGGACGGTGGCGGCGCGGCTGCGGCTGGGCGAGACGCAGCAGGATGTCGCGCTGTCGCTGCTGGGCCCGCCACAGAGCCGGTCGCCGACAGAGCTCGGCCGGCTGCTGGTCGACGTGCATGGCGAGGGCGACTTTGCCGGGATGCGCACGTTCGCGCTGGAGGATCCGTCCGCGCCGGAGCTGTTGCGGGAGCTGATTTTGTACCATGAACTGACGCGCGTGGGTGCGGTGGCGCCGCGGGCGCTGGCCGTGGGCGTGCGGGCCAACAACGATCGCTGGGGCGTCGCCGTCGCGGTTGAACAGCCCTCGCAGGCGATGCTGCGTGCGGCGCATCGGCCGCTGGGTGCGCTGGTGGGCTGGGCGGCGATCGTGCCGCAGGGCATGGATCTCGACGCGGGGCTCTGGTTGCCGGAGCCTCAGGCGGCGCGCTGGAGCGCAGGCGCGCACAGCCTGCAGGGCACGCCGGTGGCGGCGCATACGGCCTGGGCGCAAGCGCGGCTGGATGGCCTGCGCGCGGGCGTGCTCGCGCCCGAGGACGTGCTGGACGTGGAGGCAACCGCACGGCTCATCGCGCTGGCGGAGTTGACCGGTCTGGCCGATCGCGCGCTGACCTGGCACAACCTGCGCTGGTACCTGAACCCGGTCTCGCTGCGGTTGGAGCCGGTGCTGGCGCTGACACCGGAACGCGCGGAGCCGCAGGTCGACGCGCACGCGCTGCTGCCGCGGCTGCTGGCTTCGCCGCCGCTGCGGACGGCGCTCACGACGATGTTGCGCGCGGACGCGGAACGGCTGCTCGCGCCGGATGCCCAGCTGCGGGTGGAGCGGTATTTTGCCGGGATCTGGCCGACCTTGGCGATGGCGGTCTGGCAGCGCGAGTGGTTGGTCGTTCGCCAGCGGGCGCTCCGGTTGCTCGCGGCGGAGCGTGTGCCGACCGAACCGCCGCTGCCGGCGCCGACGGTCTACCTGCCGCAGCCGGTGACGGATGCCCACGCCGCGCTGCCGTTTGCCGTCGATGCCGGGCTGCCCGAGGCGCACGCGCTGCGAATTCCGTCGGGCGTCTGGACGGTGCCGCAGACGGTCGCGCTGCCGGACGGGTGGCGGCTGGAGCTGGCGGCGGGCGCGCAGCTGCGGCTGGGGCCGGGCGCGTGGCTGGTGCTGCGCGGCGGGCTGACGGTGGCTGGGACGGCGGCCGCGCCGGTGGAGCTGGCGGCGCAAGGGTCGCAGGCCTGGGGCGGTGTCGTGGTGCTCGGCACGCACCAGTCGCACGTGCAGCACCTGCGCGTGACAGGCGCCAACGGGCTGGGCCGCGATGTCTGGCAGCCCGGCGCGGCGCTGGTGTGGCTGAACGGCGACGTGGAGGTGGACGCGCTGCAGCTGATTGGAATGCCTGGACAATTGGCCGGGCTACGCGTGGTCGGAGGTCAGCTGCGCGGTCAGGACGTGGTGGTGCGCGAGGTGCCGGGCGCCGGAATTCAGCTCGACGGCGGACGCGTGCAGCTGGGTCGGCTGACGGTGGCGCAGGGCGGCGAGGGCGTGGCGGTGACCGATGGCAGCTTGGCAATTTTGTCCAGTCATGGCGAACACTTGCGCGGCGCGTGGCTGACGGCGAGCGGAGAAGGGCGCGCAGAATTGGCGAACGCGACGGTGTCGGACGCGGCCGCGGTGGTGCGCGCGCAGGCGGGCGCGTGGGTGCGCGTTGTCGGTGCCAAAGGCGATGTGCGCGACGTCGCGTTCACGGCGACCGACGCGCCCGGGCGCTCCGGCAAACCGGCCGTCGTGGAGGCCAGCGGCGTTCACGTGACGGCGCGCGGGCCGGCGGCGTGCACCGGCGGCGCGGCCATTGAACTCGAGGGCAAAGCCCAGGCGTGCGGCGAGGCAACCCCATGAATAGCGGCATCTTTCTCGCTGAGAATGTCGAAGTTTGCTCGTGGCCGCCGGCGCAGGACGTGCGCTACGAGATCAAGTTTGTCGCCACGCCGACGGAGATGCCGCTGCTGCAGGCGTGGCTGGTGACAAATCGCTGTGGCTGGACGGAGTTGCACCCGGATCGCATCGTGAACAACGTCTACCTGGACACCTGCGACTTGCAGGCGTACGTGCAAAACCAGGCCGGCGACAGCGAGCGGCGCAAGCTGCGGTTTCGCTGGTACGGCGCGACCTGGGCCGGGCAAAATGGCGGGACGCTGGAGGTGAAATGCCGCAAGGACAGCATCGGCTGGAAGTGGAACGCGCGCGTGGACTGGCCTTTTGACCTGACGCGGCGGACCTGGCAAGGCTGGCGCGACGGCTTGCGGCCGTTCCTGCCGGGACCGCACCGGATGCTGCTGGACGCGCGGCCGATGCCGGCGCTGGTGAACCGCTATGAGCGGAGCTATTTCGGTTCGCGCGACGGCAAGCTTCGGCTGACGGTGGACCGCAACCTGCAGGCGTGGCCGCAGCTTGGCGCGGCGCGACCGCGGCTGGGCCGTCCGGCGCACACAGTCGACGTGCTCGTCATCGAGATCAAATGCGCGGTGGCGGATCGGGCGTATGCCTCGGACGCGATGCGGGACATGCCGTGGCGCGTCGGGCGGAACTCGAAATACGCGGTGGGCATTGAATCGATTGAGAATTTGTGACTTGGCCGCGTCTGCTCAGAATGGCCGCTTGGTGGCGTTGGCGATGATGCCCGGCACAAAGTCCTTGGTCTGCTGCAGGTCGTTCCAGGTCGGCACGGCGCGCGTGATGACGTAGTACACCTGCGGCGTGTCGAAGTGGCCCGTGATCGCGATCGGGTCAAATTCCGTGGCCGGACCGACAGCGGCGGGCGTCGGCGGTGCCAGGCGAATCTCCGGCGGCAGCCCGCCTTTCAAGTGGCTGCGGTGCTGCGGCGGCGACGCCCAGGCGCTGGTGGCGATGCAGGTCAGGGCAACGGCAAACAGTGTCGTCTTCATGCAACCTCCGATGCGGCGGGCGAATTGCCGCCTGCGTCAGGCACCGTACCGCACCGCGCTTGCGGCGGGCAGGTATCTTCACGCAACTCCATAACGCACGACAACGGGATTAGTTGCAGGTGATCCGCAGCATGTCGAATCCGAACCCTGCGTACGTGTACCCCTGATTCGTCGCGTAGCTGGGCTTGGGGGCGACGAGGTTCACGCTCACCGAAACCTTCTTGCCGACCCACGACGGGTCGACCGCCACTTTCAGCGGAAACCACTGCTTGTACTTCAGGGAGGACGGAGAACTGTAGACAGCGCTTGCGGCGGTCGTGCCGTCTGAGACGGTCATCGTGATTTTTGCGTTCGGATCGATGGTCCCGTAGTCGTCCAGCGCGTTGTTCATCATCACGTCGACGGTGACGAACTTGTCGCCCGCCAGAATGTCGTACTTTGCTGTGGACGAGGCAGTGGTGCCGTTCGTCTTGGGGTAGCCGCTAATTGCGTAGTATCCCATCCCGAAGCCGCCTTCACCGTAACCGCCATAGCGGCACCAGCCGCCACCCGTCCAGCCCGAAACTGTGCAGCCAGAACCGCTGTGGAAATCTTCCAAGGCCCGTGCGGCGCAACTAACCGCCGTGCAGCCTTCATCCGTCTGGCCGTTGCAGTTCTCGTCCACGCCGTTCGGTGCGTTCCCCGGGCCGCAGAGCTCGATTGGCCCAGGAACGCTCGCGTTCGTGTCGAGGCAGTCCGTGTGGTCGAGCACGTACCCGGCCGGCTGGCTGCACGCGGACTTGCTGACCGCCGGGTTGCCGTAGCCGTCCAGGTCCAAGTCCTGGTAGTAGGTCGTGAACGCCAAGCCCTCGTCGGTTTGGCCGTTGCAATTGTCGTCCAGGCCGTTGCAGATCTCGGTGGCGCCGGGGTGGATGGCGGCATTGGCGTCGTTGCAGTCGCCGTTCAGCACGGCCACGTAGCCAGCGGGCTTGCTGCACGCCTGCGTGGTGATGCCGGAGCCGTAGCCGTCGCCGTCGTTGTCCTGGTAGTAGGTGACCTTGACGCCTTCGTCGATCTGGCCGTCGCAATTGTCGTCGACGCCGTTGCAGATCTCGGTGGCGCCGGGGTGGATCGCGCCGTTCGCGTCGTTGCAGTCGCCGCTGACGCTCACGTAGCCCGCGGGCGCGCTGCACGCCTGTGCCGTCACGCCGGAGCCAAAGCCGTCGCCGTCGTTGTCCTGATAATAAGGCGTCGTCACGCCGTCGTCGATGGCGCCGTTGCAGTTGTCGTCCAGGCCGTTGCAGACCTCGGCGGCGCCCGGGTGCACGTACGCGCGCGTGTCGTCGCAGTCCGTGTGGTCGCTGACGTAGCCAGCGGGCGCGCTGCACGCCTGGACGCTGACGGCGCTGTTGCCGTAGCCGTCGCCGTCGCCGTCCTGGTACCACAGCTGGCCGACGCCCTCGTCGACCATCCCGTTGCAGTTATCGTCGATGCCATTGCAGATTTCGGTCGCGCCGGGGTGCACGCTCGCGCTGCCGTCGTTGCAGTCGCTGGCGGTGGTCGCGGTGTAGGGCGCGCTCGCTTTGCACAGGCACTGGCCCGCGCTGGTTTTGTCGCCGTAGCCGTCCAGGTCCACGTCGGCGTAAAAAGTCGTGCAGCCGCCGGAGCCAGCGGGATCGGTCACGCCGTCGCAGTTGTCATCGATTCCATTGCAGATTTCCGCCGCGCCGGGATGTACGCTGGCCTTGGAGCCGTCGCAATCCGTGTTGTCCGCGACGTAGCCGGGCGGAGCGGTGCACGCAGCGACGGACACCGAAGGCGCGCCGTAGCCGTCGCCGTCCGCGTCGACGTAGAACAGCGTCGTGACGCCTTCATCGACCACGCCGTTGCAGTTGTCGTCAATTCCATTGCAGATTTCCGGCGCGCCGGGGTAGGTCGTCTTGGCCGTGTCGTCGCAATCGCCGGCGAGCAGCGCGGTGTACGGGCTGCTGGCGGCGCACAGGCATTTCGCGCCGCCGCTGGCCGTACCAAAGCCGTCGCCGTCACCGTCCAGATAGAAATTGCTGCAGCCTTCTGCGTTGGCCGGGTCGGTCACGCCGTCGCAGTCGTCGTCGATGCCGTTGCAGATCTCGTCGGCCTTGGGGTGAATCGCCGGGCTCGCGTCGTTGCAATCGCCTGATTTCGTTGCTTTGTTCAGACCGTCCGCCGCGCACAGGCACACGCCGCTGACGATGGCGCCGTAGCCGTCGCCGTCCGCGTCGGGGTAGAACAGCGTGCAGCCGCCGGCGCCCGGCTCGTCGACAACGCCGTTGCAGTTGTCGTCCACGCCGTTGCAGAGCTCTACGGCGCCGGGGTGGATGCTGGCGTTGGTGTCGTCGCAGTCGCCGCCGACCGTCGCAGTGAACAGGCCGCTGGCTTTGCACAGGCAACTGCTGGAACCGGCGCCAACGCCGTCGCCGTCGTTGTCGGTAAAAAACGGCGTGCAACCGCTGAGATCCACGCCGTCGGTCACGCCGTCGCAGTCGTCGTCGATGCCGTTGCAGATCTCCGCGGCGCCGGGGTGGACCGCCGCGTTGTTGTCGTCGCAATCGCCGCCAATGGTCACGTAGCCGGCCGGCTTGGCGCACGCCTGCTGGGTCACCTTGGGGTTGCCAAAGCCGTCGCCGTCGCTGTCCAAGTAGAAAGTCGTGCTGGCATTGTCATCGGTCACGCCGTTGCAGTCGTCGTCGATGCCATTGCCGCAAATTTCCGGCGCGTTCGGGTGCACGTTCGGGTCGTTGTCGTTGCAGTCCTTGATGCCGTACTTGCACACAACCGGCGAGCCCACGATGACCATCGCCGCGTCGCAATAGCCGTCGCCGTCCTTGTCACAGCCCTCGTCGGTCACGCCGTCGCAGTTATCATCGATATCATTGCAGATTTCCTTGGCGCCCGGGTGTACGGCCGCGTTGTCATCGTTGCAGTCGCCGTTTGTCGTGGCTGTGGCCATGCCCACGGGCGCGCACGTGCACTGGCTCGCGCCCACGCCCGCGCCGTCGCCGTCGCCATCTTTCCAGTAGTTCACGCAGTCGGCGCTGTCGCTGCCGTCGGTCAGGCCGTCGCAGTTGTCATCCTTGCCATTGCAGATTTCCTGGGCGGGCACCTGGGCGGAGCAAGCCGTCAGGCCGCTGATTGCGCATTTCCGCGTACCGGCGCAGCTGCCAAAGCTGTTCTTGTTCGCGCAGTTGGTCGTCGCGCCGTCAAAAATCGCTTTCTGGGAACAGCTGCATTCGCCGCTCAGCCGCACGCACTGCTTGCCCGCGCCTTTTTCGCCCTGACTCAGCTGGCAGCCGTAGCCGCCCGGGCAGTCCGCGTCCTTGTCGCACGCGCCGCCGCAGAAGCTGCCGCTGTCGCCGCTGTTGACGCACAGGGAGCCGGCGTTCAGCGCGCCGCACTCCGCGTCCGTGCTGCAGGGCCGGCAAAGCGCGATGAACTGCGCGAGGCAGATGTAGGTCGTGTCCGAGCTGCCGGGAATCTGGCTGCAGTGAAAGCCGGTGGGGCAGCAGTTGCTGCAGGCCATCGAGCAGATTTTGCCGGTGGGCGAGTCCACGCAATAGCCGGAGTCGCAGTCCGCGTTGCTCGTGCAGCTCGTGCCCGGCTCGCCCTGCAGCGAGTTGGCGGGGAATTCGCAGCCGGTGGTCGTGCCGGTGTCGCTGTCGGCGCTCGCGTCGCTGCCCGCCGCTGTGTCGGTCCCGCCGCTGCCGTCGGGGCCGCTGTCGGTGTCCAGGTCGGCGTCGCTGCCGGGTGTCGGCGCGTCGCTGCCGCTGCTCACGTCGATGACCGCGTCTTTGCTGGGAAATTTAACGTCGTCGCCGATGGAGGTGTCGCCGCTGCCCTTGCTGTCTGCGAGCGTGAGGGTGCCGCTGCTGTCGGCCGGTTTGGCAGTCCCGCACGCGGCGATCGCGAAAATCGCGGCGAGTGTTGACGCGAGCCTGAAATTACGCATGAATTCTGTGGTCCCCGGGTGCCGCGCGTGCGCTGGCCTGCCCGATACTGTAGCGACGCCGTTGGCGGACGGCAACGCCAAAGCCGCGATCGTCACGCGCTTTTCGCACGCACCCGCCCTACGCATGAACGCCTTACGGAGAGACCAAACAGTCGCAGGTTTGACGTGTTGCCTTTCGGACTGGATCGCGAGCGAGCTCCTCCGGAGGCACGCCGCGAATGGCGAACGTTTGATCTCGAACTCCGGCGAGTGTCTCCAGCGGGCAGCCTTCCGGCAGCCTTGTGTGTGGCATCGCCGTGACAGACTCGGCAACCGCGCCCTTGCTGCGGCCCGCGTCTGCGGGTACGGTCATGGCCGGCTGATCCCTGCCAAATCGGCAGGTACGCGGGCAGCCGACCGGACGGATTCAGCAATCGCGGCGGTTTCGGGCGATAGCGGCGCCCGCGGTCGCCGTGCGTGCCAGAACGAGGAATGGGCTCCATGCGGCGCTACTTCGCCTTTGAACGGCTCAGCTGGCAGCTTGTCCTCGCGGTGTCCGTCGTCGTCATCGGCGGCTTGGGGCTTGGCTTTCACCTGACGTACCTGGCGTTTCGCGAGGAAATGCTGGCCGAGGCCCGCAGCCACGCCGCCCGCGAAGCGCAGCTTGTCCGCCTGGCGCTGACCCACCAGATGCTGGAAGGCGGCGACAGCAGCCTGGTCTCCGGCATGGTCAAGAGCTTCGCCGCGGACAAGGAGTCAGAGCGCATCCTTGTGCTCGACAACAAAGGCAAAGTCCGCTTCAGCAGCGACCCGGATTTTGGCAAGCGGCAGTTCCAGGTGACGGAACCGGCGTGCCAGGTGTGCCACGCGCACCCCGCGGCGGATCGCCAGCGCTCGGCGATCCTGGACATGGACGACGGCACGGTCCTGCGCTCGGTCCAGCCGATTGCTAACCGCGAGGCGTGCTACAACTGCCACGCGCCGGAGCACAAAATCAACGGCATCCTGATTGTCGACGTGCCGGTCGGCGCGACGATTGCCCACATCGAGCGCTCGGTCTCGCGGCTGGCGGTGGGCACGGCGCTGTTTGGCCTGATCCTGATCGGCGGCATCAGCCTGGCGTTTCGGCGGTTCCTGCTGCGGCGGCTGTACCGGTTTGAGCGCGTGGCCAACGCGATCGCCGCGGGCGACCTGAACCAGCGCGTGCCGGTGGACGGCAACGACGCGGTGACGCGCCTGCAGGTCGCGTTCAACGCGATGGTGGACTCCGTGCGGGAGCTGCTGCAGCGCGTGGAAGGCCAGGGCAAGCAGCTCGAGCGGACGATGAACGCTGTGGACGATGGCATGGTCGTCATGGACCGCAAGTTCCAGGTCATCGCCGCCAACGACGCGTTCAAGCGGCGCCTCGGCGGCCAGGGCGACGCGATCCTCGGCCACAACTGCATGCACGTCGCTGGCCAAGTCGGGATCGGCTGCGACGTCGCGGATTGCCCGGGCGAAAATTGCCTGAAATCAGGGCGCACCGTGACGGCCCTGCGCACGCGCGTGGATGCGGGCGGCCAGACGCGCCACGAGGAGCTTCGCGCTTCGCCTGTGTACGCGCCCGACGGTGCGCTGGACGGCGTCGTCGAGGTCTGGCGCGACATCACGGACCGGCGCAGCGCGGAGGCGCGGCTGGCGGAATACCAGCGGCTGGCGTCGGTGGGCATGCTCGCGTCCGGAATCTCGCACGAGCTGAACACGCCGCTGGGCTCGATCGGCACGTGTCTGGAAGCGATTGACCGCAATTGCGGCACGGACGAGAAGCCGGCGAATCCGGAGCGCGTGCGGCATTATGCCCAGCTGGCGGCGTCGGAAGTGCGGCGCTGTGGCACGATCACGCGGCAATTCATGAACCTGGCGCGCGGGCAGACGCCCGAGCGCGAGATCGTGGACGTGCAGCCGACCGCCGAGCTGGTGGCGCGCCTGGCCCGGTCGACGGCGCAGATCCGCGGCGTGGTTATCGAGGTTGACGCCGCGCCGGATCTGCCGCCGGTGCTCGCCAACGGTTCCGCCGTGCAACAGGTTCTGCTGAACCTGCTCATCAATGCGGTCGAGGCAAGCGAACCGGGGCGCCGCGTCACGGTGCATTTCAGCGTCGTGCCCGCCGCGGATGGTCAGCCCGAGAAGCTGGAAGCGCAGGTCGAGGACGCCGGATCGGGCATCACGCCGCAGGACGCGACGCAGGTGTTTGAGCCGTTCTTCAGCCGGCGCCAGCGCGGCAGCGGCCTGGGCCTGTTCGTGTCGCTGAACCTCGCGCGCGATTGGGGCGGCGACTTGCGGATCGTGCGCACGCGCCCGGGCGAAGGCACCGTTTTTGGCGTCAGCTTCCCGATTCGCCCCACGACCGATCGCTCGTCCTCGAGCCCACGGAACTCCGCATGAAACCGCATCTTTTTGTCGTCGATGACGATGACGTCTACCGCTCGCTGCTTGCCGATGAGCTGCAGGACCAGGGCTTTCGCGTCACGACGGCGACCAGCGTCAGCGACGCGCTGCGGGTGCTGGGCACGGACGAGAGCTTTGATGCTGCGGTCCTCGACCTGCACCTCGGCGACGGCGACGGCATGACCGTTCTGCAGCGGCTGCGCGCCGTGAGCCCGCAGACCGAGGCGATCGTGCTGACCGGCCACGGCACCATCGACACGGCGATTGCGGCGATGCGCGCCGGCGCCTATGACTACGTAGCAAAACCATGTTCGATCAAGGAGTTGCGCGTTGTCATCGACAAAGCGCTGGAGCGTCGGCGGCTGGTGGAACGCAACGCGATTTTGCGCGCCGGTTTGCAGCCGCCGCCGTCGACCAGTGCGTTCATCGGCTCCAGCGCGGCATTTGCCCAGGTGCGCGCGCTGATCGAGCGCGTCGCGGCGAGCGAGGCGAGCGTGCTCATCCTCGGCGAGACGGGCGTGGGCAAGGAGGTCGTGGCGCGGCGCGTGCATGAAGGCAGCCCGCGGCACAGCCAACCGTTTGTCGTCGTCGATTGCACGACGCTGCACGACGACCTGCTGCACAGCGAGCTGTTCGGCCACGAAAAAGGCGCGTACACCGGCGCAACAGAGCGCAAACACGGGCTTTTTGAAGTCGCGGACGGCGGCACGATGTTCCTGGACGAGATCGGCGACTTGAGCCTCGGCTTGCAGCAAAAGCTGCTGCGCGTGCTGGAGACCGGCTGTTTTCGCCATGTCGGCGGCACACGCGAGATCCACGTGGACGCGCGACTTGTCGCAGCGACTAACCGCAACCTGGAAGACATGATTGCCCGCGGGCAGTTCCGCAGCGACCTGTATTACCGGCTGGGCACGCTGCATGTGGAAATGCCGCCGCTGCGCGAGCGGGCGGACGACATTCCGACGCTGGCGCGGCATTTTCTGGCGCGGATCGACGCGCGTTTTGGCCAATCGCGGCGTTTTTCGGCGGACGCGCTGGCGCGCCTGCACGCGTGGCATTGGCCGGGAAACGTGCGCGAACTGCTGCACGCGGTGGAAGCAGCGGCGGTGCTGGCGACCGGCGACCAGATCGAGGTCGAAGACCTCCCACGGCACCTGCGCGGCGCCAAGCGCGCGGAATCAGCGGTGATGCGCACGCTGGAATCGCTGGAGCGTGAGCACATTGTCGCCGTGCTGCAGGGCGTCGGCGGCAATCGCCACCAGGCCGCGACGGTGCTGGGCATCAGCGAGCGCACGCTCTACCGCAAGCTGAGCGACTACGGCCTGGAGACCGACGGCTGACTGCCATGCCTGTCAGGCCGTCATGCTGCGCAAGCGCTGGAATTCACGCGATCGCGCCCGGTCATGACAGGTTTGCACTGCCAAACTGGCAGTCTGTCATGCCCCAGAAGAACCAGCGTCACACGCCCTGAAGTCAATGATGTGAAAGGTAAATAGCAAAGAGCTGCGAACTTGGCACGCTTGATGCTTAAGTCCTGGGCCAGCCCGCCTGAATCGGGGCCCGAGGAACGCCATGGCAGCCGCAGAGTCGCCACAACAGAATCCCACGTCGCGGTTTGAGCCGCTCCTTCGCGCGTTTCTGGTCGTGCCGCTGGCGATTGCGCTGGTCGGCAGCTGCCAGTCCACGCCGGCGGGCAAGGCCGCGATTGACCTGCCGGACCCCAGCCATTCCGGGCCGGTGAACCTGCCGCCGCCGCAATCGGGGCTGCCGCCGGATCCGATGCACGGGCAAAAAGAGGAGGCCAAGGGCTACGCAGTGCCCAAGCCGCCGTTGTCCAAGGAATACTGGCCGTGCAGCGATTGCCACAACGAGAGCCAGCCGCCGAACCGCACGCGGCGCGAGTTGAAGGATGACCACACCAACATCCATCTGCACCACGACGAGGCGAACCGCTGGTGCCTGGACTGTCACGACGCGGAAAACCGCGACGTGCTGCACCTCGCGAGCGGCGTGACCATCACGTTCGACGAGTCCTACCGGCTGTGCGGGCAGTGCCACGGCACGCAGTTCCGCGACTGGAAGTCCGGCATTCACGGCAAGCGGACCGGCATGTGGAACGGCGACAAGCAGTACCTGCTGTGCGTGCACTGCCACAACCCGCACTCGCCGCACTTCAAGCCGCTCAAGCCCGAGGCGCCGCCGGTGCGCCCGAACCTGATTCGCTAATCCGATGGAACGCACGGAGGACGTTATGTTGACCGAGAAACCAGAGACGCACAGCTGCAGCGGCCATGCGGGCGAATCCAGCCCGGAGCTAACCGACGAAGCCGCGGCGCAAAAATTGTCGATGAGCCGCCGCAACTTCATGAAGCACAGCGCGATTGTCGCCGGGGCCGCCGCCGCTGCGGCATGCAGCGCGGAGGATCTGGAGAAGTTCACGACGCACCGGCTGCGCGAGATGACCCAGCCGGAAGTGAAGGCGCTGCTCAAGCGCTTGGAAGCTGATTACAAGAAAAAGTTCAAGAAAGACGTGGATGTGCGCGCGACTCCCGCTGCCGAAGGCGTGAAGTTCGGCTATGCGCTGGACCTGTCGCGCTGTATCGGCTGCCGCCGCTGCGTGCACGCGTGCGTCAAGGAAAACAACCAGTCGCGGCCGAATCCGGATGGCGATCGCAACAACCCGATTCAGTGGATCAAAGTTCTGGAGATGGAAAAGGACAAGGGCATCGACCTGTCCGACGCCAATCCCTACTACAATCCCGAGGAAGTCCCGCGCGAGGGCCATTTCTACATGCCGGTGCAGTGCCAGCAGTGCGAAAACCCGCCTTGCGTCAAGGTGTGCCCGGTCCAGGCGACCTGGAAAGAGCCCGACGGCATCGTGGTCATCGACTACGAGTGGTGCATCGGCTGCCGTTACTGCATGGTCGCGTGCCCGTACGGTGCGCGCCGCTTCAACTGGGCCGAGCCGAACCTGCCGGCGGATCAGGTCAACACGAACACGCACGTGCTCGGCAATCGCCCGCGGCCAAAAGGCGTGGTCGAAAAGTGCACGTTCTGCATCCAGCGCACCCGCGCGGGCCGCTACCCGGCTTGCGTGGAAATCTGCCCTGTGGGCGCGCGCAAGTTCGGCAACATGTTGGATCCCAAGAGCGAAATCCGCGCGGTCCTCGAGTCCAAGCGCGTGTTCATCTTGAAAGAGGATCTGAATACGCAGCCCAAGTTCTTCTACTTCTTTGGCATCTGACCGGCACCGGAGGTCGTTCATGTTCCAGCACTTTATTCAGTTCGTCACCGGTGCCGCCAGCCACGCCTTGAAAGGCTCGCGGACCTACTACACGTGGGTCGCATTCCTGCTGTGCCTCATCACGTACGGCGCTTGGGGCTACGCGCACCAGTACCAGGAGGGGCTGATCCTGACCGGCATGCGCGATCAGGTGATGTGGGGATTCTACATCGGCAATTTCACGTTCATGGTCGGCGTTGCCGCGGCGGCCGTTGTGCTCGTGATTCCGGCCTACGTCTATCACTGGGGGCCGATCTACGAAATCGCCATCATCGGCGAACTCCTGGCGATTTCGGCCATCGTCATGTGCCTCGGCTTCGTGGCCGTGGACGTGGGCCGTCCGGATCGCGCGTTTCACCTGTTTCCCATTATCGGCTCGCCCAATTTTCCGCGCTCGCTGCTCTCCTGGGACGTCATGGTGCTGAATATGTACCTGATTCTCAACGTGGCGATCGTCTCGCATTTGCTCTATTCGGCATTCTTCGGTCGCAAGCCAAACAACAACTTTGTCGTGCCGCTCGTCCTGTTGTCCATTCCCGCGGCTGTCAGCATCCACACCGTCACCGCGTTTCTTTACAGCGGTCTGGCCGGTCGGCCCTACTGGAACGCGTCGATTCTGGCGCCGCGCTTTCTGGCCTCGGCCTTCTGCTCCGGTCCGGCGATTATCCTGATTCTGCTGCAGATTCTGCGCAAGGCCTTCGGTCTGCAGATCAAGAACGAAGCGATTTGGAAGATCGCCGAGCTGATGGCCTACGCGATCGCCCTCAACCTATTCTTCCTCGTCGCAGAAGTATTTAAGGAATTCTACAGCGACACGCACCACCTCATCCACACGCAGTACCTGTATTTCGGCGTCGGCGAAGGTCGTGGCTTGGCGCTCTATGGCTGGACCAGCGTCGTTGCCACAGTCATCGCGCTTGTCCTGTTTCTTGTGCCGGCCACGCGCAAGAACTTCTTCACGCTCAATGTCGGATGCGTTCTGCTGTACATTGGCGTTTACATTGAGAAAGGCATCGGTCTGGTGATTCCGGGCTTGACGCCGGACACGCTGGGGGAAATTTACGCCTATACGCCCACCGCGCATGAAGTTCAGGTCGCCGCGGGCATTTTCGGCCTCGGATTCCTGGCATTCACTGTCATGATCAAGATTGCAATTCCGGTGGCTCTCGGTCAGCTCGTCTACAAAGGCGATGGCGCTGGACCGGTTTCGAGCCCCGACACCAACGATGCGCACGGGGCGCACGTGGGCGTCTGAGGCAAGCCCCGCAAGGGCCTGCTTCTGCGCCTGATTGGGGAGGATGCCGGGGGGCATCCCGTTACAAGTACCGTCCAAGTGGGCGGAGCCTCGCGCTCCGATGGCGAGGTTGTACGGTGGAGGGCATCATGAACTTGAACTACCTGCAGGAATGGGCGATGAGCATGGTCTTTTTCGCCCCGGCCTTGATTATCCTGGCGCTGGCGCTGTTGTCGCTGCCGCTGGCCAAACAGCCCAAGAGCGTGACGGAGTCGGAGCGCGGCCGCGTGATGCAGCTCAAGCCTTCGCACGCGGCGCCGTCGGGCGATGAAGTGGCGGAAGAGGCCTGACGTTTCCGCGCGCAGTGCCCGGCCACGTCGATTCGCTTGTCGATTCGGGTGTTCGCGAACCGCAGCGTGCCATCGGCGGTGTTCTCCCGCGGTCCACGCCGAAACGCTCAGGTCTGACTGGACGGCCTTGATGTCCGACAAACTTCGCAGGCTTAGCGCTGCACAAGCGCGCGGAGCGCAAGCGATCCCAGCATCAGCGCTCCGCCGCTCAGCGTCGCCAGGCCCGGACGT
This sequence comes from uncultured Myxococcales bacterium, assembly GCA_903929795.1. Lineage (GTDB taxonomy): Bacteria > Myxococcota_A > UBA9042 > UBA9042 > UBA9042 > CAIYBN01. Next base: position 15,745 of record CAIYWC010000093.1, read on the forward strand.
TCGCCGGTGCCGAGCCAGACCCAAATCGGGCTCACGGCCGGCTCCAGCAGCGAGAGCAGGCTCGCCGTCGACGCCGTGACCGTGCGCAGACCGCGCAGAAACAGCAAATAGGCGGCGCCCATCTGCATCAGGCCGAGCCACAGCAGGCCCGCGCCCGCGTGCCAACTCAGCCCGTGGACCAGATCGCCGCCGGCGAGGCTCAAGCCAAGGAGGGCGGCGAACAGGTTGCCAAGCGCGACAGACGCCTGTGCCGACTCGCTGCCGGCCTGCGCGTCGCGGCGCATCAGGAGGACCGCGACTGCGAAGAACGCGCCCGAAATGGCGCCCAGCGCGTTGCCTTGCCACGTGATGCCGCGGGTGTCGTCGAGCAGGCACAGCGCCATGCCGCCGAGGCAGCCCAACACCGCGAAGATATCGATTTTCGTGACTTTTTCGCCAAAAAACCGGTAGCCCGCGATGAGGACCCAGGCGGTGCCGGTGTACTGCAGGAGCACGGCGCTGGCAGCGGTCGTGAGCTTGTTGGCGCCGACGAAGGTGAGGATCATCCCCGCGTACGCGAGCGCGGTCGAGACGCGCGCGCGCCGCAAGTTGGGCCGCAGGATCGCGAGGTAGAAGACGGTCGTGACCGCGGCGCGTCCGCCCGCAACTGCCAGCGCAGGCAGGGGAATCCACTTGATGAACAGCCCGCCCGTCGACCAGAGCAGGGCGGCCAGCAGGATTGCCGCGGGCCCCTGGATTTTCGGCATCGGCTACGGCGCGTCGCGGTAGATCGCCATGACTTGGTGGAGCAGCGCGATGGCCTCGGCCTCCGGACGCTGAAACGCATTGCGGCCCATGATCGAGCCGAACGCGCCGCCGGCTGCAATGCCGCGAATCTCTTCGAGAACTGCCTCGGTGCCCTTGGCTTCGCCGCCGGAGAAGATCACGATGCGTCGACCGGCAAAGGCGGACTGAACCACGTGGCGGACGCGGTCGCTCAGCGTGGCGATCGGGATGTTGTATTTTTCGTAGACCTTGCGCGCCGCGTCCTGCTCGATGTGCGCCGTCGGCGGCTTGACCTTGATGATGTGCGCGCCCAGCTGCGCGGCGATCTGCGCGGCGTAGGCGGCGATGTCGATGCCGGTCTCGCCGTCCTTGGACAGCTTGCCGCCGCGCGGATACGACCACGTGACAACGACCAGGCCCTTGCGCTTGGCTTCCTCGGTCAGCTCGCGCAGGTCCTGGTACATGGTGTTGCGGTTGTTGGAGCCAGGGTAAATCGTGTAGCCGATCGCCGCGCAGCCCAGGCGCAGCGCCTCGTCGACCGAACCGGTGATGGCCGAGCACGGGTCCGACGGCCCGCCGACGCTGTCCGAGTTGTTCAGCTTCAAGATCAGCGGGATCTGCCCGGCATATTCAGCTGCGCCCGCCTCGATGAAGCCCAGCGGCGCCGCGTACGCGCTGCAGCCGGCCTTGATCGCCAGCTCAAAATGGTAGGTCGGGTCGTAGCCGGGCGCGTTGGGCGCGAACGACCGCGCCGGCCCATGCTCAAAGCCCTGATCCACTGGCAGAATCACCATTTTCCCGGTGCCCTTGAGCTTGCCGTGGTTGAGCATCCGCACAAGGTTGGCGCGCGTGCCGGGGTTGTCGCTCTCGTACCAGGACAGGATCTTCTTGACGCGGGGGGTGAGGGCCATGACGTGAAACTCCCTGTGGCGCGTTCTTGGCCACTTCGGCGCGCGTAGGAGACTCGATTTTGGGGTTTGGTGTCAATGTTGCGCCCGCGTTTGCCGCCGCGGCTGGCGGGACTTGACCTGGATCAAGTCGCGGCGCACAGTGGCGCTACGCCGACCGCCGGCCACCGTCGATTTTGTCCCCCGGGGAGGATGTTCATGCACACCTTTGCAACCGATCCGCTGTCCAAGCTCTTCGCGATTTGCGCCGCGCTCTTGTCGCTGCAGATGCTGCTGCTGGCGGCAATCACGCCGGCGCGGCGCGCCAAGGTCAAGCAGATGATGAATCCGGAAGATGCGGCGGTCTCGCCCAAAGGCGCGACGCTCATCGACGGCGCCGAGCACCCCGATGTCGCGCGCGTCCAGCGGGCGCACCGCAACCTGAACGAGAGCCTGCCGCTGTTTTTTGCGCTGGGCCTGATTTACACGCTGCAAGGCGGCTGCCTGCTGGGCGGGCAAATCTGCTTTTGCGTGTTCACCGGCGCGCGCATCCTGCACATGGTGGTTTACCTCAAGGGCCTCCAGCCGGCGCGGACGATCTGCTATGCGATCGGCGCGTTCGCCCTGTTTGGCCTGATCGTGATGGTCGTCCTGAACGCCGTGGGCTGCTGCACGGCGGCGGCGTAACGCTGCACGGCGGCGAGGGATTCTTCGGATCCTCGCGGCTCCGATTGCGCGCTGCCCTTCAGCGATGCCACGACAGAATCGCCGGTTCTTCGCGCCGCACCGGCTGCGGAATTTCCCGCGGATAGCCGAGGATAATCGGCGCAATCGCGGCACCTTCCGCCGGCACGTTCAACTCACGCCGCACGGCGGGTGTATTGAGCACGCCCACCGCAAAACCGATGCAACACGTGGCCAAACTGGCGTCGCACGCCGCGAGCATCAGGTTCTCCGCGGCGAGCCAGGCGTCGGCTTCCGCGTACGGCCCGCGCTGTTCGGCGCAAATCACGACCAAAGTGCTGGCGTTGTAGAAGATGTTGAACTCCGGCGCCGTCAGGATTTCGCGGTAGTGCGCCGTCTTGGGGTCCAGCGCCGCGTTGGTCAACAGCAGCTGTTTGGCTAGATCCGAGTACACTTTGAGCCGCACCGTGTCCTGGACGACCGCGAACCGCCACGGTTGACGGTTCATCGCGCTCGGCGCCTGGACGGCGGCGTGCAGCAGCGACTTGACGGTAGCTTCGGTCACGGGACGGTCGAGATAATCGCGCACGGCGCGCCGCGCGTGGATGGCTTCCAGGACGTTCATTGCAGGGCTCCTTCTTCGCAGCCTCGGCTGCAAACTCACCGGTGGCGCATGCCGCCGCCGCCAAAGGGACGGCCGCCAAAGGGTCGGCCGCCAAACGCCGCGTGGCCCCAGCCGGGTCCGCGAAACGGGCGATAGGGCGCGCCGACGCGAAACCACGGGCGGGCGTACCACGCAAACCGCGCCGGACCGAGCGCGCCCCAGCGGGGGGCGATGCCAAAGCCAAGCACCCACGGCGCGACGACCCAACGCCAGCCAAATGCTGGATAATAAACGTAATTATACGCCAGAGCCGACTCGGGAATCACGTGCGTGTAGGCCGCGTCATACGGCATCCACAGCCAGCCATACTGGTCCGTGAAGGTCCATTGCCCCTCCAGCGCCGGCGACGGCACCGGCTCACTGCCCACGCTCGGCGGCGGCTCGATCGGCTGGGATGGCGGCGCGGGCGGCTTCTGCGTCGCGGGCGGTGGCGGCGGATCCTGAGGCGCGGGCTCAGCCGGATTCACCGGGACGGTCGCGCCAGGCGGCTGTGCAGCCACGACACCCGGAACGAGGACCAAGGCCAACGCCCCAGCTGCCCAGCAAGCTTTCCACATCGCGCACCCCACACCGGACCCGGCGGAAAAACCGGCCGCGGCGACGTGAAGCAAATGCCGTGCCAAGTGGCCAGATATTGCTAGACCGCGACGGCGAGGCCGATGGGCAGCAGCCGCGCCAGGTGACGCGCCAGCGGCTGGGTGTTTTTCCGCACTGCGCTCGCCCTATCCGCGCTGAACCCAATGCCGCGTCAAGTTTCGCCAAGCGGACCTGCGAGATTTGGGACGGCTCACCGCGGGCGAGCATGCCTGTGCAACGCGGCGGAGGGTGGACGCTGTCGCGGCAGCGTCGCTCACTGCGCTTGGCTCACGACGGTACCCCAGAGCGTGACGCGCGTTGGCAGCGCTTCCAGGCTGCCGTGACCCGCCGCCAGCAGTGCCTGCAGCAGCAGCTCCGGATCGTCCGGCGCGCCCACCGGCCTCGTCACCGCCACCACGTGCGCCGGCGCGCCCACCGCCAGCGTGCCCAGCCCCGCGAGCTGCGGGTCAAACTGCGCCAGCCACGCGCCTGGAATGACCGTCGCCCGCGCCAGCGCCTCGCCCGCGCGCACGGGCGCATGGCCCGCGTGAACCGACAAAAACCGTTGCATCACGTGCAGTTGACTCAGGCTCGGCCCCGCGCCCACGTCGGTCGCCAGCACCCACGGCACGCCCGCCGCCCACAGCCGCTCGATCGGCATCCGCCCGGAGCCGAGCGCCTCGTTGCTCGTCGGGCAGTGGGCCACCAGCGTCCGGGTCGCCGCCAGCCGCGCCAGCTCCCGATCCGCCAGGTGCACGCCGTGCGCCAACACCGTCCGGGGGCCCAGCAGCCCGGCCGCATCGTAGACGTCGGTGTAGTCGCGCGCGTCCGGAAACAGCTGGCGCACCCATGCGATTTCCTCACGGTTCTCGGCCAGATGGCTCTGCACCGGCCAGCCCGTCGCCCGCGCCGCGTCGCCACACGCCCGCAGCCCCGCCAGGTCGACGTTCGGGGCAAACCGCGGCGCAATCGCCACGCGCCGGCTATGCAGCGCGTGCAGCATCGCCAGCGTCTCCTGTGCCGGCCGCAGCAGCGCCTTCGGGGCGTTTTGGCTCATGATCGCCGGCCCTTCCAAAAAGCCGCGCGGCGTCTCCTCCAGAAAAACGGGCGTCGATTCAGCGAATGGCGAGCCGAAAAACAGCCCCGCGCACGTCCCTGCGCGCGTGATCGCCGCGAGAAACTGCCGGACGTGCTGCCGCGCCAGGGCCAAGTCCGCAAACGCCGCTTCCGCCGGCCAAATCGCGTCGCGCAGCCACGGCAGCAGCTGGCCCGCGAACTGCCCGCGCACGTGCGCCTGGGGCCAGTGGCAGTGCAGGTCGACAAAGCCGGGCAGCAGCAGCGGCGCATCCGTCGGCGGCGGCGAGGGCAGCGCGCGGATCTCGGTAAACCGTCCATGCTGCCAAGTCAGCTCGGCGTGCGGCAGCAGGTGCAGCGCGCCGCCAGGCTGGGGCAACAGCGCGGCGCCGCTTATCTGCCCGTCGCCGAGGAGCGTTCGTCCGTCGAGCTGCACTTACTTCCTGGATTTCGTGGCTTTCTTGGCTTTTTTGCCAGACGCCTTATGCACCTTGGTCATCAGCGCCTTGGGCACCGCGGGCCGATGCAAGTCATGGCCGTGCTTTTTCGCCGCGTGCTTGGCCTTGACCGGCGCCGGCGCGGGCGGTGGCGGTGGTGTCGCCTCGGGCGGCGGTGGCGGTGGCGGCGGCGGCGGCGCCAATTCCGCCAGCTGCTGGCTCACCGCCGGCAGCGGCTTGACGCCCGGGTCCACGGCCATCCGCAGCTGCTGCTGCCATTCAGCGTGGCGCAGCCGGATGAACTGGTAGAGGTCGGCGTTCGGATCGCGGCCTGTCGCCTGGCGCAGCACCGGCAGGTTGAGCATCGCCCGCGCTTGCTGGAATTCGCCCCGCAAAATAACGACTTCCGCGAGCGCCTTGAGCGCGCCCGGGTGACCTGGCTTCTTGACGAGGATCGCGCGCAGCACCTTGTCCGCGTCCGCCAGCCGGTTGTCCCGGATCCACAGCTCCGCCTGCACCAGCTCCGACACGATGCCGCGCTCCGGACCCACGCGCCAAATCGGCAGCAGCTGGCGCGCCAGCACGTCGTCGCCGTCCGCCAACGCCTGCAGCACCGCGATCCGAATCGACCGGCCTTGCGGCACCATCGGCACCGCCGTCCCGCTCGACCCGCGCTCGCGCACCCATTTGGCCAGCAGCGGCCGCGTCTTCACGGCGCCCGCGTGGGTCGGGTCCAGCTGCAGCGTCTTGTCCACCGCGACCAGCGCCGCCAGCAGATCGCCCGCGCCCAGCTTGGCCATCGCCAGTCGCCAGTGCCGTTCAGCCGTCGGCGCCGCTTGTGCAGCCATGGCAAACCACGCCGCGGCGTCGACAAATCGGCCCTGGGCAAAGAGCGCGTCGCCTTGCGCCTGCAGCGCCTCGGGAGAATCGGAATCCGCCGCGGCCACCGGCTGCTCGGGCGGCGGCGTGTTCGTCGCGGTCGTCGCGGAGGTCGCGGGCGTCTGGCTGAGCGACGCGAGCTCGCCTGCCGCCCATTGGCCCAGCGCGTCCAGCTGGCCGTTTTGCGGCGGATGCCGCGCCGCCACGCCCTGGACAATCCGCAGCGCTGTGTCATTTTGCCCCAGCTGGCGCAGGCAGCCCACCTCGCCGCGCCGCGCGTCGTCGTCCGGCGCCGCCGACTGCAGCAGCTGGTACTGCGTCAGCGCGTCCTGGCAGCGATCGACGCGCCGCAGGGCATCCGCGAGCAACCGCCGCGCACCTCGGTCGTCGGGATCGGCGTGGACGGCCAAGCGAAACGCCGCGACCGCCGCGGAGTTGTCGCCGCGTGCCAGCGCCTCCAATCCCGTGTCGATCGACTCAGCGGCCGTCGGCTGCTTGGCTGCCGTCGCGGTCGGCGCCGACGGCAGGTCCGCGGCAAGCGCGTGCGAGGCGAAAAAGCTCAGCCCCAACGTCAGCAAGTGTGCGACTTTCATGGGCGGCTCCCTCCGCGGCGCGCGCGCCGTTGGCTTACAATTCGTCCGGCGAGGCAATGTACCCTTTCACTGCGGACGCCGCTACCACCAATGGGCTGGCCAGATAGACCTTGCCCGGACCTGAACGGCCGGGAAAGTTGCGGTTGATTGCGCTGACAGTGACCTGATCGGGCCGCGCCGAGACGCCGGGGCCAGCGTTGATGCACGCGTCGCAACTGGGGTCGATGACCTTGGCGCCGGCAGCGGCGAAAATCGCCGGGTAGCCCTGTTGGACCGCGTATTCCTTGATCTTTTGGCTGCCGTACTGGATGAACAGCTGCACGCCGTCGGCCACGTGCAGGCCTTTGTCGACCGCCGTGCGCAGGACCGACGCGTACATATCCATGTCCGCCATTTTGCCGCCCGTGCACGAACCGCCGTACGCCACCTGGATCGCCACGTGTGGGCCCAGATCCTGCAAGGGCACGCCGTTGCGCGGGTCGCCCGGCGTCGCGACCATCAGGTCCAAGTGGTCGAGATCAATCTCAAAACTTGCCAAGTACTGGGCATCCGCGTCGCTGCGCAGAAATTCCACGCCGGACGTGTCGATGCCCGGGCGGATGCGCTCGAGATAGGCCACGACGGTCGCATCCGCGGCGATCACGCCGGTCGTCGCGCCGGCTTCCACGGCCATGTTCGCCAGCGTCGCACGCTCGTCCATGCCCAGGGCCTCGATGCCAGGTCCGCAGAATTCAAGCACTTTCCCGATGGCCTTGCCGTCCTTGATGAACGGCGTCGCCATGATGCGCAAGATGATGTCCTTGGCGGCGATGCCGGGCTTCAACGTGCCCGTGACGTGGAACCGCACCGTTTCCGGCACAGACACGCGAATGTCCTTGGTGTACCAAGTGTTGGCCATGTCGGTCGAGCCGACGCCGAACGCGAAAGTCCCCAGCGCGCCCGCGGTGCACGTGTGTGAGTCGGTGCCGACGACGATGTCGCCCGGCAGCGCGATGTCTTCCAGCACCGCGTTGTGGCAGATCGCCTCGCTGCCCGAGCCGTCCGCCAGCTCGTCGTACAGCCGGATGCCCTGGTCTGCGCAGAATTCCCGCTGGATCACCGGCAAAAGCGCCGCCTGCTTGTCCAGACCCATCGCCTTGTGCTTGTCCGACATGACCTGCGAAAGAAAAGTCAGGTGGTCGCGGAACGCGAAAATGCTTTGCGGATCCTTGACCTTCGCGTCCCTGCCCACGCCTTGCTTGAATGCGACCTGCGCCATCGCCGTGGTGTAGTCGTGGCTGAAGCGCACATCGGTCCGCACAAAAACCGCGTCGCCCGGCTTGACCGCCGGCACGCCGAGCTGGCCGGTCTTCGCGTTCACGATGACCTTTTTGGCAATGATTTTCTCCACCAGCGTCATCGGCCGCGGTGGCGTGGTCAGCGACGGCGGCTGGATCTCACCGCCCAGCCGCGCCGTGTTGTAGGCAAACAGCCCGCCGCGCAACACGATTTCCTGCGCCACGGGGTCCAGACCGGTGACAAATTCTGCCAGCGGGATCGCCTCGCCGGCCTGGATGCGGCCGATGAGGCCAAAGTCGTGTGAGGTCAAAAGGCCAATGTTTTGGCTATTTTGGCCGTAAATTTTCTCAATCGTCTGGGCGATGATCAGGTGCACGCCGGCGGCCTGTTCCGAGAACGGCGCGGTCTCGCGCGACGAGCCGCAGCCCTTGGACTTGCCGCTGACGATGACCGCGAAGTCGCCGTTTTTGATGCTGTCCCGCTCGATCGCGCCGCCACGCAGTCCGACCAGGCTGTAATCGCCGAGCGTCTCGTCGAAGTAAAAGCAGACCCAGCCGGGCGTGATTTCGTCGGTGGAGATGTTGTCGATGAGCGGAAGTGTTGGATCCCATGGCAGATTTTCGCCGGCGAGCTGGCGGCGGATGAGCGCGATGTCCTCGTAGAGGAACAGGATTCGGCCGGTGAAGCGCACGGCGGGACGGCCGTCGGGAAGCGTCGTGTGCTGCAAGTGCTTGTCGATCATGGTGAACTCGCGAATGGGTGCGGATGGAGGCCCGGCGCGCGGGCGGGCTGACTGTAGCATGTGCGGCGTCCGTGTCACGCGGAGGCGGCCGGCGGCGTTTTGCGCTACGCTGGCGTTCGTGATGCTGCGCGCGCTGCCGATCCTGCTGGTCTTGACGTTCGCGCACGGCGCTGCGGCGCTGATGCCGGCCGATCTGCCAAAATGTCCAGTGAAAACAGCGTCGTGCATCGCGCTGGACTTGTGGCTGCCCGGCGATTTTGCCGATCTCCCGTGGCTGCAGACCCAGATCGGGGCGGCGGATGAGCGGCTCGCGGCGATCGGCGCGGGCGTCCAGGTGGTGGCGGTGCACACGCTGCCCGCGGCGCTGACGCAAATCCAGACGGTCGCGCAGCGCACGGCGCTGGGGGAGCGCGGCCATCAGGCGCCGCTGCGCTGGTTTGTCGTGGCGCACCTGGCCGACGCCGAGGACCGCCAGGCGGTGCGCAAGGGCGTAACATGGCGCAACGGCAGTGATTTTTGGGTGATCGAGTCGCAGACTGCCATGCGCTGGGTCCTGGCGCATGAGCTGGGCCACGTGCTGGGTCTGCCACACAGCGTGCAGCCGGCGTCGATCATGAACAAGACGCCGCGTCTGTGGCCGCCGCCGTGGCAGATTGGCTTTACCGCACGCGAACAGCCGATCATGCGCCGCACGCTCGCGCGGCTGGTGCGCGCGGGGCGAGTCCACCTGCACGCGCCTGGGCAGGTCGATAAACTGTAGCGAATTGAAGGACATCAGCGCCGCGCACTTGTCAGGACGCGCTGCGACAACAGACTGGATAGGGCCGCCGGCCAGTTTGGGCTGTGCGCGCCGCTGGAGGTCCGCATGTCGTCGCGTCAACTATTTGTATTTATTGGGATGTGTCTGGCTGCGTGCCAGCAGGTGCCCGCAGCCGAGGCCGCGCCGCCGTCGGGCTATGTCCACCGCAAGATCAGCGCTTCCGGCTACGACGTGACGCCGCTGTCGCCCGCCGAAGTCGCGCGGCTGGCGCGCGGGCTGACCCAGGCGCAGCGGGACGTGCTGCTGCGGGCGGGCACGGAGCCGGCGTTTTGCGGCGGCCTGCTGGAGAACAAGAAGCCCGGCGTCTACATCTCGGCGCTGGGCGGCTTGCCGCTGTTTCGCTCGTCGGCCAAGTTTGAGTCCGGTACGGGCTGGCCAAGCTTCTTTGCGCCGTTCGATCCCGACCACGTCATCGAAAAACCGGATAATTCCGGGGGCATGGCGCGCGTGGAGATCCTGGACGCGCGCTCGGGCGGGCACCTGGGCCACGTTTTTGACGACGGGCCGCGGCCGACGGGCAAGCGCTATTGCCTCAACTCCGCGGCGCTGATCTTCGTGCCCGACGGCGAGCCGCTGCCCGCGCAATCGCAGCCGGTCAACGCGCAAAAGGCCTATTTCGCCGGCGGCTGTTTTTGGGGTGTGGAGGACATCCTGCAGCGCACACCCGGCGTCATCGAGGCGACCTCGGGCTACATGGGCGGCAAGACCGCGGGTCCGGGCTACCACCAGGTCAGCTCCGGTGACACGGGCCACGCGGAATCGGTGGAAGTGGAATTTGACGCCGATCGCGTGAGCTACCGGCACTTGTTGGAGGTGCTGTTCAGCAAAATCGACCCGACGACGCTCAATCGCCAGGGTCCGGACGAAGGGACGCAATATCGCAGCGCGATTTTCGCCGCGGATGCGGAGCAAAAGCGCGTCGCGGAGCAGTTCCTGCGGCAGCTGGCCAAGGAGCCGCGGTTTGCCGGGCGGTCGATCGTCACGACCGTGGAGCGCGCGCAGACATTTTGGCCGGCGGAAGACTACCATCAGGATTACCACGAGAAACACGGAGGGACGTGCGAGCCCTAGCCCGGAGCGTCAGTCCGGGCCCGCGCCGGCGCTCAAAACCAGCGCCGTGTCGCCATAAAACACGTAGGCGAGGTACGTGGGATCGCCGGTTTCGTAAAAGCCGATCCGCGCCTGGCGCACCGCGTCCGCGACTGAGATGCGACTGCCGTCGGGCAGGCCGGCGCCATAGAAGCGCTTCGCGAAATCCGCCGCGCCGCGATCGCCCAGCGGCCACAAACCGCCGACGTATCCGCTGGCGCCGGTCTCCAGCATCGCCGGTCCCCAGCCGTCGACGAAGCCCGCGACCCGTTCCGCGCGGCCGACATCGCACGCGTTCAGGAAGATCAGCGGATGCGCGCCGCCCCAATGGCCGGACAGCCCTTTCCAAGTCATTAAATTCAGAGCGGTATTTGCCAATTGAATCGTGAAGCTCGGCGTATGCTGCTCACTGCGCTGTACCTCGCCGTGACCGGCAAAATGCACGATGCCGGCCACCGCGCCGTTCTTGCCCGCCAGCAGCCCGCCCACGCCGTCCAGCGTACCCGGCACGGCCTGAAAGTGCTTGCGCGCCAAGCGCTTGAGCGTCGCGACTTCCGCGACCTGCGCCGGCAGCTTGAGCGCGCCCTGATAGTCCGGCGCGACCACCATCAACCGGTCAAAAGCGAGCGCCGCAGCCGGCCGCGCCAGGACATTCTGGTCGTTGGAGATGTGCCAGCGGGCGACCTGGTATTGGATGCCCAGAAAATCCGTCTCCTTGTCGGTGCCCGCCAGCGGCGCGATCATCAGCTCCCACGGCAGCCGCGGACTGTTGGTGAAGATCTGGATCGTCTTGAAATTGCCGCCGAGCTTACGCTGCAATTCCGTCAGCGCGGTCTTGAACGCCGGCGGCGCAAAGCGGCGGTAGAGCTCGCGGCCAAAGCCGTGCAGCATCGCGATGTTTGCGTCTTTGTTGACCGTCTTGTCGGTCATCACGGCGTTGGCCAGCCAGGCGAACCGGCCGTACTGGGTCAGCAGCCACGCGTCCAAGTCCTGCGGCATCGCCTGCGTCGCCATGGCGGGCTGCAAATGCGGGGACTGCACCAGGATCTGCATCGCGTCCGGCTGGGTCGGATCCAGGCCTTCCAGCACCCACAGCGTCAGATCGGGCGGCGGCGCGTCGAATGCCAGCGTCGCGCCCGCGGCTTGGACCTTGGCCGGCTGGGTCGGCTGGGTCGGCTGGGTCGGCGGCGGCGCGGTGGCCGAGGCGCTCACGACGGGCACGGCGCGCGTCGCCACCGCCGGCGCGTCGGTCGGGCCGAGAATCGCGATCGGCTTGGCCACCTTCGCCAAAAAGCGGCCTTTTTCCCAGAACGTGGCGTACAGCTCCGTCTGCAGCCGCGGCACGCTGACCGGCCGCGCCCGCAGCTGGAACAGCGCCGGCGCCGAATCGCCCGCGTCCGGCAGCGCAATCGTCTGCAGGTTCTGGCCGCCGATGACCTCAAACCCCGGCGCCGACAGCGCGACCTGCAGCTGCCAGGTCTGGTCCTCGGCCTTCTCGCTCAGGTTGAGCTCCAACCGCCCGTCTTCACTGATTTTTCCGCTGCGAATCTGCACATCCGGGCTCAGCTGCAGTTCGGTCAGCGAGACTTGAACGGCGAACGCGGTGCCGGGCGCCACCTCGCTAGGCGCCTCCATCGTCGGAAACCGCTTGACCGGCTTGCCCATGACGGCGACTTCGTCCAGGCGAATCACCTTGTGCGCACCGGACTTGCTGGCCTTGGGCGGGTCAGGCGGCGCGGGCGCAGACGAACTTGCGCGGTGTTCCGCGGCCATGGCCGACTTCTGCGGCCCCAGCTGCTCCTGCAGCGCAAGCTCGCGTTCCAGCGCTGCGGCCAGCTGCGCCTCTGCCTCGGAGGATTGCTGCTGGCTCGCCGAACTCGTCGTCGCACGCGCGACCTGACGCTCCCGCTGCGACTCCGCCTGCCGTTCCCGGCGCTGCTCGACTTGCCGCGCCCTTTGCTCCGAGCCCGAGGTCCGCTGCATTTGGGCCGCCGACTGCCGCTCGCGCTCCTGCGCCGCGCGCGCCTCCGCCTCCGCCTGCGCACGCTCCGCCTCGGAGTCATCAGGCGTGGACTTGCTGACGCCATCCGAATCGGGCGCTGCACCATTGGGCGGTGGCGGCGGAGGTGGCGGCGGCGGCTCGTCGCTTTGCGCGTTGCCGCTGCCAGGGCCCGGCGTTTCCATCCGCACAAACCGGTCCGGCGCATCGGGCAGCTCGTCCGCTCCTCGCCGAGCCGCATTCGCGCCGGTGCAACCGGACAACGCAACCGCCAGAATCCAGCACGCCAGCAGGGACATCCTTGACTTCACGGACGTGGCCCTCCGCCGAGCCGCCCTCGGCACGCGCGCAGCTTATCACAGCCCGCGGCGAGGCGACAGCGCGCAACGTCATCGAATATACGCATCATTTCATGGTGTTTTCTGATATCACCAACGTGCGTCCCCGGGCGCTGTGGCAGCCGCATCGCCGCGCTTGACGGACTTGCCAGACCGGGCAAACTGCCAGATTGGCCCGTTGTCGGCGGTTTTGGCGCCGTGAAAGTCCGTCGCTGACGGCTGGGGATGGAGTCATGAGCCGCAAAAGAAGTCGCATGGACCTGCGCGTGCTTGCGCTTGTCGCCGTGCTCGCGTGTGGCAAAACAGCGCAGACGCCGCCGCCGGCTCCGGCGCTGGCCCCGGTCGCTGCTGCGGCGGCGGGGACCGTCGAGGCGCTGGAAGGCCACGTGACGGCGCAACGCGCTCAGGCGCCGGCGGCGCGGTCCTTGGCGCTGCGCGACAGCGTGTGGGCCGATGACACGGTGGTGACGGCGGACCAGGCGTCGGTTTCGATTCGGCTGCGGCACAACCACGCGCTGTGGCTGCTGGAAGGTGGGCAATCGCGGCGCGTGGACTCGGCGGCGGCCTGGCGCGCGCCCCAGCAGGCGGCGCAGGTGGCGCTGGCGGACCACCAGGCGGCGCCGACGACCGCTTCAGCGGGCCGGCACAGCGAGCAGGAAGCCGCGCAAACGGGCGAGGCGGCGACGCGACCGGCGGCGGTCATGGCGCCGGCGCCCAGTGCGGCTGAGCAGACCAAGCCCGCGGCGGCCGAACACCGGCAGCGCGTGGTGGCGGGGGTGCAAAAGGCGGGCGCGCTGCGGTCGATGGGTGGCACGGCGTCCGGAAACGGCGGCATCGGGTTGCGCGGCGCTGGCGGGCAAGGCGCCATCGGCATGGGCACGGGCGGCGGCGGCGAGTCCAGCGTCAGCCCGGTGCTTGTCGCGGAAGTGACGCTGACGCCGGAAGTGCGCAAGGGCGAGGCCGATCCGGCCAACCTCACGGGGTTCCTCAACCGGGCGCGCGTCGCGATCCGCGTGGCGTACGACCGCGCGCTGCGGTCCGACCCGTCCCTGCGCGGCACGGTCGTCGTGCTCGTGACGATCCACGACGGCCATGTGACCGATATCGCGCTGGAATCCAAAGGCGAGGCTGCGTTGACGGACTGCGTGACCGTGCCGCTGCGGCGCGTCGCCGAGGCCACGCTGGACGGCGTCGAAGTGGCGCTGACGGTGCGGTTGACGGTCAAGGAGTGACCGCGCCGTGGGTCAGCGAAAGTAGCCGCGTTTGAGCAATTCCACCCGTGCAATCAAGCCCTTGTGTACTTCGTCCGGGCCATCTGCAAGCCGAAGCGAGCGCGCCATCGCGAACAGCCCGGTCAGCGGCGTATCGCGCGACACGCCGGCGCCGCCGTGGATTTGAATCGCGTCATCCACCACCTTTTGCAGCACGTTCGGCGCCACGACCTTGATGGCCGAGACTTCCGTCAGCGCTTCCAGCGGCCCGACCTGGTCGATTTTCCACGCGGCGTAGAGCGTCAGCAGCCGCGCCTGGTCAATCGCGATCCGCGCGTCGGCCACGCGCTCCCGGTTCCCGCCGAGATTCAGCAAGGGCTTGTGAAACGCGGTGCGCGTCATGCCGCGATCGATCATCAGCTCAAGCGCCAGCTCAGCGGCGCCAATGCAGCGCATGCAATGGTGAATTCGCCCCGGACCCAGCCGCCCTTGGGCGATCTCAAAGCCCGCGCCGGGGCCCTTGATGAGGTTGGTCACCGGCACGCGCACGTCGTGAAAATGCACCTCGCCGTGGCCGTGCGGCGCGTCGTATTCGCCAAAAACCGGCACCATGCGCTGGATTTTCACGCCCGGCGTGTCCAGCGGCACCAGCACCATCGAGTGCTGATGGTGGCGATCCTTATCCGCATCCGGCGTGTGCGCCATGAAGATCGCGATTTTCGCCTGCGGATCGCCCAGCCCGCTGGTCCACCATTTCTTGCCGTTCAGCACGACGGTGTCGCCGTCCACCACCGCGGTCGCCTGCATGTTCGTGGCGTCCGAGGACGCGACATCCGGCTCTGTCATCGCGAACACGGAGCGGATTTCGCCGGCCAGAAGTGGCGTCAACCATTGGGCTTTTTGCTCCGGCGTGCCGTACATCCACAGCACGCCCATATTGCCGGAATCCGGCGCGTTGCAGTTGAACACAAGCGGCGCCAGGAATGACCGGCCGGTATGCTCGGCGATCGGCGCGTATTCCAGCGTCGTCAGGCCGGCGCCCAACTCCGCATCCGGCAAGAACATATTCCACAGCCCAGCGGCCTTGGCCTTGGCGCGCAGCTCATCCAGCTCCGGTGGAATGCGCCACTGCGTCCAATCGCCGCCCCAGTGCGCGTGCTCGATTTTTTGCCAATAGGCCGCCTCCATCGGCGCGATGTGCTCGGCCATGAAGGCTTGGACGCGCGTCAGGTAGTCGCGCGACTTGGGGCTCATCTGGAAATCCATGGCGATCCTCGGCGGCGCTTCGGCCGTGCGCGGCGCAATCTACGCCCGCGGTGGACCAGCGGCAACTGCGCCCACGGACGATGGTGCCCCGCGGGCTTTTGCGGCATGCTCGGCACGTTGTGCGTCCCCGACGCGTTGGAGGCTCCATGCTGCGTTTGCCCTTGCTGCGGATCTGCTGTGTATTCATGGTTCTGCCGCTGTGAACCGCGTGCGGTCAGGACACGGCCGCGGCAGCGCCGGACGATGTGCCCACGGCAACCGACGCGGTCGACGCGACCGATGCCGCGACGGATGCTGGCCAGACGGACGCCGCTGTCGTGACGCCCGACACGGCCAGCGATGCGGCGGATGGGGTGGATGCGGCGGCCGACGTCAGCGTCGTCGTTTGCACCTGCGGCGACGGCACCTGCAACGGCTTTTGCGGCGAAACCGTCGAGACGTGCTCCATCGACTGCGCCATCTGCGGCGACGGCAAATGCACGCCGGGCGAGTCGCCCGACAAGTGCCCGGTCGACTGCTGCGGCGCGTGCGGCGACGGCAAATGCACCGGTTACCAGTGTGGCGAATCGCCGCAAAAATGCCCGCAGGACTGCGGCACGACCTGCGGCAACGGCACCTGCGACAAGGGCGAGAATCCGCTCGCGTGCCCGGCCGACTGCCAGCATCAAGTCTGCGGCAACGGCATCTGCGAACCGGAGGACGGCGGCCCGATCGGCTGCCCCCAGGACTGCGGCCAGCAGTGCGGCAACTGCGTGTGCGACAAGAGCGAGAACTGGCTGAACTGTCCGGTCGACTGCGGTTTTTGCGGCGACGGCGTGTGCAGCCTGTGCGGCGCGCTTGGCGAGAGCGCGGCCAGCTGCCCGGCCGACTGCAAGGGCACCTGCGCCGGCGGCTGCGACGACGGCGTCGATTGCACCAACGACGTGTGCGGCTCGGACGGCAACTGCGCGCATTTGCCCGACGCCGCGACCTGCAGCGATGGCAACGCCTGCACGGACGACGGCTGCAACCTGAAAACCGGCTGCGTCCATACGCTGTCCAACGGCAGCTGCACGGACGGCAACCCGTGCACCGTCGGCGACGGCTGCCAGCAGGGCACGTGTTTTGGCACGGCCAAGGACTGCGACGACGGCAGCAGTTGCTCCACCGACGCGTGCGACGCCACGACCGGCGGCTGCACCCACACGCCGATCGACGGCGCTTGCGACGACAACAACGCGTGCACGCTGGGCGACGTCTGCGGCGGCGGCGTCTGCCTGCCCGGCGCGCCCACGGCGTGCGACGACAGCAACGCGTGCACCAGCGATGTCTGCGTGCCCAAGACCGGCTGCGCACACGCCAACAATAATTTTGCCTGCAATGACGGAAACTTGTGCACCATCGGCGACGCGTGCCAGGCCGGCGCGTGCGTCAGCGGCAACCCGGCGCCGTGCAGCGACGGCAACGCCTGCACCACGGACGTCTGCAACAGCCTGAGCGGCGGCTGCGACCACACGCAAAACAGCGACCCGTGCAACGACAACAACGCCTGCACCAAGGACGACGCGTGCCTGGGCGGCGCGTGCGTCGGCGGCAGCGTGCTGAACTGCAACGACGGCGATGGCTGCACCGCGGACAGCTGCGACCCCGGCATTGGCTGCGTCAACACGCCGATTGCCTGCCCGACGTGCACGCCCGGGCTCGCGTGCGCGCCCGATGGCAACCCGTGCCACGTCGGCCTGACCGACTGCGCGACCAAGGCGCCGGTGTGCATCGACCAGGCCAGCAACCTCGCCGACGACGCGCCGTGCGGGCCCGCCAAGGGCTGCCAGGCCGGCGTCTGCCAACCCTACGGCGTCACGATTGGCGTGCTGAGCGGCGGCAACCAGCAGACGGCGATGGACTCGGTGCTCGCGCCGTTTGTCATCCAGGCGCTGGACGCGAACCAGCAGCCGGTGGGCAACCTGGCGGTGACGGTGACGCCGCCGCCGGGCGCGGTCGCGACGCCATCGAGCGGAAAAACTGGTGCCAGCACAGGTAAATTCACGTTTGTCGCCCGCCAGCCGCGCGACCTGGGCGATCACGTGTGGACCGTCAGAGTCAAGGGCGCGGCGCCGCTGGATGTCGTGGCGAACGCGGCTGAACCGGCGACGGCGACGGTCGCAACGCTGCTGAACGCCGAGGCGGTCACCGGCGATGACGGCAAGCCGGGGCCGGCGACGCTGGCCCATGTCGGGCAGGTGGCGGATCTGGCGGTGGCGAAAGACGGCACGTTTTATGTCGCGGATGGCTATAACCACCGGATTATCCGCGTCGATCCCCAGGGTGTGGCGACGGTGCTGGCGGGCACGGGCGCGACGAGCTACCTGGGCGATGGCGGTCCGGCGGCGCAGGCCAACCTGTACCGGCCGGAGGGTCTGGCGTTGGATGAGGCGCACCAGCTGCTTTACGTCGCCGACACGGGCCACGATGTCGTCCGCGTCATCGACCTCACTGCGCAGACGATCGACCTCTTCGCCGGCGGCGCCACGACGCTGGGCCCCAACTACGGCGACGGCAACCCCGCGCTGGCAGTCGGCTTTTCCGCGCCCGGCCACTTGAGCCTCGGCCCCGACGGGGCGCTCTACGTCGCCGACACCGGCCACAGCCGCATCCGCCGCGTGGACGTCAACTCGACCATCGTCACCGCGTGGTTTGGCGGCAGCTGTTCCAGCGGTGAGCCGTTTGCGCTCTACGGCTGCGGGGACGAGTCCGATGGCTATTTTGTCAGCGCGTGCACCACGGCCTGGGACAGCTGGGGCAACGCCTACATTTCCGGATACTTCTGCGGCAGCGGGTTGCCGAACAGCAGCCCCGGCTTGGTGCGCCGCGCGCCCGACGGCACCGTGACGTGGGTCGCCGGCAAGAGCGGCGGCGCGGTCGGGGACGGTGGCCCCGCGGCTGGGGCAATTATCAACTACATCAGCGGCTTGGCCATCGACAGCATCGGCAATGTCTACCTATCTGAGTGGGCCAACCACCGCGTCCGGCGCATCGACGCGGCTACGACGCGCATCTCCACCGTCCTCGGCACGGGCGTCGCGGGCAGCGATCCGGACGGTGCGGCGGCGAACAAGACCGCGCTGCAGGCGCCCTGGGCGTTGGCCTTCCACGGCAATGACCTGCTGTTCGTCGACGAGGGTGCCAAGACGGTGCGCGAAGTCGCCCAGTTCAATCCCAAGCAGTTCAAGCCCGCGCAGCTGCAGGTCGTCGACGGCGCCAACCAGTCCGTCAGCGTCGGGCAGGCGGCCGGTGCCCCGCTGACTGTGGCGGCGCTGGACGGCGACGGCACGCCGCTCGTGGGCTTTCCGGTGCAATTCTCGGGTCTGGACGATGGTGTCGGGCTGTACTCGAACGGCGCGGACACCGGCAGCGGCGGCATCGCCAGCACGAGCGTGCGCGTGGGTCTGAGGCCCGGGCCGTACCGCGTGCGGACCCGCCTGCTGGACCTGTACGGCAACGATGCGCTCGGCAGCCCGCTGGACGTGACCCTGACCGCGCTGGCGCTCAACCCGGGCGACATCTTTACCGCGCTCAACACTGGCCACAGCTCCGGCGATGTCGGCAAGCCAGGCGCCGCGACGCTCGCGCAAACCGGCGCCATCGCCGGCCTCGACGTCACCGCCGACGGCACGATCTACGCTGTCGACGCCCCGTTCGCGCTGATCTACCGCATCACCCCGGGCGGCGCGGTCTCCATCGTGGCCGGCGCCGCGAGCGGCGGCATCCAGAGCGACAACATCCCCGCGACTTCCGCGCTTCTCAACACGCCGTACGACGTCGCGTTTGACCCGTTCAAGAATCGCCTGCTCATCGACGACGTCGGCGCAAACCGCATCCGCGCAGTCGACTTGACCACCGGCTTCATCACCACGTTCGCGGGAGGCGGCAGCCAGCCGAGCCCCGGCTACGGCGACGGCGGCGCGGCCAGCAATGCGCAATTCAGTCAGCCGGCGCACGTCACCGTCGGACCCGACAGCAACATTTACGTCAGCGACTCCGGCTTTGGCCGCGTCCGGGTCATCGACAGCAAAACCGGCATCATCTCCGCGTGGATCGGCGAGGGCGGCAGCGGCGCGGCGTGCGGAACGGCCACCGCGGAGCTCTATTACTGCGGCGGCAGCTACACCAACGGTTATGCGGCGGGCTGTCCGGTCACGTTCGACCCGGCCGGCAACGCGTGGATTGCCGGCAGTATCTGCGGCACCGCGATTGGCGGCACGACCACGGGCATTTTGAAGCGCAGCGTCGACGGCACGGTCACGTGGTTCGCCGGCGGCTACAACACCACCGAGGACGGCACGGCCAAGAAAGCCAAGTTTGCGTACATCACCGACATTACACGGGATTCGCAAGGCGGCATCTGGGTCGTCGAAGGCCTGGACCAGCGCGTCCGCCGGATCGCCACGGACGGCAGCATCACGCTCATGGCCGGCGTCGGCAAGGCCGGCTTTCTGGGCGACTACGGCGCCGCCATCGGCGCGGAGCTCAACGGCCCGTGGGGCATCGCGCTGCTGCCGACCGGTCAGGCCGTCATTGGCGAGTGGTCCAACTACGACTTGCGCATCGTCTGGTGACCGTCCGCCAAGGTGTCCGCCGTGAACGCCAGCGCGTCGACGGTGGTCTGTTCGACGAGCTCCGCGTTCACCTTCGGCTGTGCCTGCCAGGTCGCCCGCCACTGCGCGTGCTCGGCAGCGGGCGGTAGCAACCGGGTCAGCGCGTCCGCCATCGCCTCGGCATCGTGCGGCCGACCGCCCGGCGCCAGCGCCAGGCCCTGCAGCACCAGCTCCGCCAGCCCCGGGGGCAGCGGCTGCCGCGCCACATCGGCCAGCGGCGGCGGCGTCTGCACCAGGCGCGCCATCAGCAGCGCGATCACGTCCGCGCCGGCAAACGGCAGACGGCCGCTCAGCGCCTGGTACAGCACCAACGCCACGGCGTACAGGTCGCAGCGGCCGTCCAGCGGCTCGCCCATCACCTGTTCTGGCGCCATGTACAGCGGCGTGCCCATCAGGCTGCCCGCCGGCTCGCTCGGCTTGACGCGTCCGGTCCGGTCCAGGGCGATGCCGTAGTCGATCACCTTCAGCCGCTCATCCGCCGCGCCGGGGTGCGTCACGAACAGGTTCGCCGGCTTGATGTCGCGGTGCACGAGCCCGCGGTCGTGCGCCTCCGCCAGACCCTCCAGCGCCTGCACGGCCAGGCGCATAGCGCGCACCGGGTCGAGCGTCCCCAGCTGCCGGAGCACGTCGCTCAGCTCCAGACCGTCCAGCCGCTCCATCGCCAGGAACAGCCGCCCGTCATCGGCCAGTCCCCACTCGTGCACGCGCACCGCGTGCGGGCCCGTCAGCCGCGAGGCCAGCCGGCCTTCGTCGAAAAACCGCTGAATTTGCGTGGGATCGTCCGCCAGCTCTGGCCGCAGCAGCTTGACGACGACATCGTCCCGCCGCGCCGTGTCGTGCGCCGCGTAGACCACGCCGAAACCGCCGCGCCCCAGCACGTCGCCCAGCACGAACCGTCCGTCCACCGTGTCGCCAGTCGCCAGCGGCCGCGTCACCAGCGTCGGCAGCGGCAGCGGCTGCGGCTCCAACGGGCTGACCAGCTCAGCGCCGTGCGTTGAAGCCGCCACCGCCCAATCCGTCAGCTGCGGCACCGCCACCGGCTCGAGCACGCGGATCTGCCCCGGCTCCGCCTCGTGCGCCAGGGCCACCAGATTCTGCAGCAGCCCGCCCGCGACCACGCGCGTGTCCGCCGCCGTCAGCTCCACCAGCGTGCCTTGGCCCACCGCGACTTGCAGCCACAGCGCGCCGGCCAGCTGCGGCGCAATCCGCCCCAGCGTCGGCCAATCCGGCAGCGTCGCCAGCACCCAGCCGGTCGAGACCTGCACCACGCGTGCACCCGCGTCCTGCACCGCATCCGCCACCGCGCGCTCCGCCAGCGCGCCGCCGCGCGCGACGTGCACTGCCAGCACCGGACCCGTCCACGTCCCTGCGTGGAGGCCCGGCTCCAGCGCGTCCGGCGCCAGCAGCTGCACCGCGTCGGGCCACTCCAGAACGCGACCGACCGTCAGCGTCTCCGCCGCGACATCCGCGCGCTCCAGCAGCAGCGCCAGCGGCACGTCCAGCTTGGACCGCACCCGGAGCGTCACGGTGCCCGCGCCCAGCCGCAGCGTCGGCGGGGTCAGCACGCGCGGTCCCGCCAGCAGCGTGACGGACTGCCGCAGCACATCGGGCCGCACCACGAGCGTCACCTCGTCCAGCGGCGGCAGGCTGCGCAGGCGGTAGTTGCCCGGCGACAGCGTCACCTCCCAGGCGATCTCCGCCCGCGGCGGCACCGCGACTTGCCCCGTGACGTGCGGCATCCGCGCCGGGCTGG
Source organism: uncultured Myxococcales bacterium (assembly GCA_903929795.1). Classification (GTDB taxonomy): domain Bacteria; phylum Myxococcota_A; class UBA9042; order UBA9042; family UBA9042; genus CAIYBN01. The sequence goes on from CAIYWC010000093.1 coordinate 37,434, forward strand.
ACAGGCAATCGAGCTTGCCCAGCACCGCGCGAATCACCGGCGTCGGCTGCAAAGTCAGCGCCACGGCGTCGGCAAAAGAGGCGTCGTAGCGCACGTCGCAGCCCAGGCAGTGCTGCTGGCGGCGGGTCAGCGCCAGCGTCTGCGTCGCCTCGCTGGGCAGCCGGCAGGACGGGCAAATCACTTCCCACTGCGCGCGGAGCACGCCCGCCTGCGCGGCTTGCAGCAGCCCGACCGTCACGGCGTGCGGCGGCAGGTGCCAAGCGCGGGCGAGCGCCAGCGGCCGCAGCCGCAGCTGTTCGGCCAGCGGCGCGGTCAGGAGGTGCGTGCGCAGGTGCCCGGCGACGTCCGGCGCGAGCTCGCCCAACGCAGTATCCAGCTTGTGCTGGGCCGTCGGATTCAGCGGCGGCGGCGGCGCATCGGGCACCGGGCGATCTTCTTGCAGGGCCGTCAGGATCGCGGCAAAAGCGCGCGCCAGCTGTGGACGCACCACCAGTGCGGCGTCCAGCGCAACGGCCGGCCGCAGCAGCGCCGAGCGCGGCACGTAGCGAAATGCCAGCGTCACGGTGGACCCGGTCGCGTCCGGCGTCACGTGCAGCTCGGACTCGTAGCGCAGGGCTGGCCCGCCGTGGTAGTGCCGAACGATGAGGTAGTGCCGCGGCGCGTCGAAATGCACCGGCGCTTCGTCCCAGGTGAGCTCCAGGCCCAGATGCCGCTGGCGCCCCTCGCGGCGGATGCCACCGTCCGGCGCGGGCACGTACGCGAAGTGCAGGTCCATGCCCGCCAGCCGGCCAAAGCGCTCGCTGTCGGCAAAAGCGTCCCACGTCCGCTGCGGGTCGGTCGGCACGTGGCCGGTGAACAGGGTGCGGATCGGCTCAGTCATCGTTCCAAGCGGCAGAGGGTGGCAGCGCAGGCCTTGGGGCAAGCGTGCGCTGGCGGCGGCGGTGGGTCAAGGACTGCCGACGGGCCGGGCTCCGCCAGACCTTGCACCTCGCTCCGGCCGCGGCGACACTGCTGGCTCGCGCGCCGCGCAGAACCGGAGCCCTGTGGCGACAGATTCACCGCAAGCCGCGTGGCAGGACGGGCTCCCCGAAGGGCTTGTCGCCGGCCTGACGCGTCGCCAGATCCCCACGCTGGGCGGCCTGCGCGCGATCGCCGCGTGGACCGTCGTGTTCTACCACCTTGGGTTGCGGGCGGCCCCCAGCGCCCAAGCGGTCGTGTTCTTCTTTGTGCTCAGCGGCTTTCTCATCACTTGGCTACTGCTGGCGGAGGAGACCCGGCTGGGGCGCGTCTCGCTCAAGCGCTTCTACATCCGGCGCACGCTGCGGATTTTCCCGGCCTTTTACGCGTACTGGCTGGCGTCAGTCGCGGTGCTGACCGCGCTGCACCAGCCGCTGGCGTGGCCGGTCATGTGGGCGGCATTCTTCTATGTTTCCAATTGGTACCACGCGATCCACGGCGTGGTCGGGAGCGCGGTCAGCCATTGCTGGTCGCTTGGGCTGGAGGAGCAGTACTACCTGCTCTGGCCGCCGGTTTTCCTGTGGCTCGGGCGGCAGCGGGTGCGGCGCCACGTCTGGGTCGGCGTGGTCATCGCCGCGATCTGGCTGCACCGGGCGCTGGCGCTGCAGCGCGGCGTCTCGTTTGACTACCTCTACCATGCGCTGGACACGCGCGTTGACCAGGTGCTCGTCGGCAGCTGGCTGGCGCTGGCGTTGCACGCGGGGCTGCTGCGGCGGCTGGCCCACACGCTGCACCGGCACTTGTGGCTCCTGCCGCTGAACCTCGTGCTGCTGGCCTGGCAGATGAGCCGCGACGCGCAGCCCGGTTGGTCGGGACTGCTGGGCGTTGGCTTGGCTGTAGAGCCGCTGCTGATGGCGATCCTGCTGCTGCAGCTCATGACCCACCACGCGCATCGGGCGGTGCGGTGGCTGGACGCGCGGCCGCTGGCGCACCTGGGCGCGCTGTCGTATTCGACCTACGTGTGGCACCAGCTGCCCGTCGCCGGGATCCGCACGTTGCACCCCCACTGGCCGTGGGCGCTCAAGCTGCCGGTGGCGATCGGCGCTGTCCTGCTGGCGTCGCACGTGTCCTGGTGGCTGGTCGAGCAGCCGTTCGCGCGCCTCAAGCTGCGGCTGATGCGCGCGCCGGGCTGACCCCAGAATAAACCGCGGACCTGCGGCGTTGACTTCCCAGACCGCGCCCACGTGCGGCGCCGGGCGGGCGACAGACAATCCCGCCACCAGCTTGGGAGAATACGGATGAACCAGCCGAACCTTTTTCAGCGTTTTCAAGTTTTTGCGTCGCGGCGTTGGCTGCCGACGCTGACCCTTCTGGCGGCGGTCTTTGCCGCGTGGCGTTTTGGCGCGACCTCGGCCGTGCAGGCGCAGCAACCACACGTCCTGGCGGGTCCGCAGATCGACGCGCCCGCGGGCGTGCCGTTGACCCAGCCGCTGGCTCGCCCGGCGCTGGCGCAGACCGCGGAGGCCAACAGCCTGTCAATTGTCTCGGACGTCGCGGAGCTGGCGGTGCAGAGCGTCGTCAACATTTCCACGACCAAGATGGTGCACGTGCAGGAGCAGATGTCGCCCGAGGACATGATGCGGCGTTTTTGGGGCATGCGCGGCGCGGATCGCGGGGAGCAGGGCGACGCGCAGGTGGAGCGCGCCAACAGCTTGGGCTCCGGCGTCATCGTGGCCAGCGACGGCGTGATTCTGACCAACAACCACGTCATCGACGGCGCCACGACGATCAAGGTCAAGCTCAGCGATGGCCGCGAATTGACGGCGAAAGTCGTGGGCACGGACCCGCGCTCGGACGTGGCGGTGCTGCGGCTGGAGGGCAAGGTCGAGGGCTTGAAAGCGCTGCCGCTGGCGGAAACCGAGAAGCTGCGGTTGGGCGAGGTCGTGCTGGCGATCGGCAGTCCGTTCGGCTTGAGCCAGACCGTGACGATGGGCATCGTTTCCGCCAAGAGCCGCGCGGACTTGCGCATCGTCGACTTTGAGGACTTCATCCAAACCGACGCCGCCATCAACCCCGGCAACTCCGGCGGCGCGCTGGTCAACCTCCGCGGCGAGTTGGTCGGCATCAACACCGCGATCTTCAGCAAATCCGGCGGCAGTCAGGGCATCGGCTTTGCGATTCCCGCCAACATGGCGCGCAGCGTGATGGATGGTCTGCTGAAAAATGGCAAGATTTCGCGCGGTTTCATGGGCGTCGGCATCCAGGAGATGACCGATGAGCTGCAGCAGGAATTCCACGTCCAGGGCCCCGGCGTGCTTGTGTCGGACGTGCAGCCCGGCAGCCCGGCGGAGAAGGCTGGCCTGAAACGCGGTGATATCGTGCAGAAACTCGGCGATCAGTCCATGGATTCCCCGCGGCGGCTGCGTGCCGTCGTGGGCATGCACGCGGCGGGGACCAAGCTGCAGGCACAGCTGCTGCGCGACGGCAAACCGCAGACGGTGGAGGTCGTGCTGGCGGAGGCGCCGGATGCGCAGGCGCCCAAGAAGCTGGGTGCCGGCGCGCTGGACGGGCTGACGATCGCGCCGCTGGACGACCAGTCGCGCCACAAGTTCGAGCTGCCGCCGCAGATCGGCCAGGGCGTGGTGGTCACCGACATTGCGGACCAGACGGCGGCGGCGCGGGCAGGGCTGCAGCCCGGCGACGTGGTGCTGGAGGTCAATCGCCGTCCCGTGCAGTCGGTGGCGGATTTCCAAAAGTTGGCGGGGCGCGCCGGCCGGCTGCTGCTGCTGGTCTATCGCGACGGCGGCGCGTTCTACCTGACGCTGCACTAGGCATGGAAGCCAGGCTGCGAGTCCAAACGGTCGTCGGTTACGCCTGCTGGATTTCGGACGGGATCGCTAGCGTGCTCGTGTGGAGGCACGCCGCGACTGACGGACGTTTCCGCTCGAACTTCGGCGAGCGTGCGTAGCTGGATCCGGGCGCTGGACACGGCCGCACGGCGCGCTACCTTGGCCTCATGCGGTGCGTGCCGCGGAGTCTGTGATGGACGCGCCAATCAGGAAATTCAGGCAGTTTGCTGTGTTGGTGCTGCTGGCCTGCGCTCCGGCGATGGCCGCTTCAGGAGCTGAGATGCAGTTGAAATCGCCGGCATTTGCCGATGGGGGTGCCATTCCCGCGCAGTTCACCTGTCAAGGCGCGGATCGCGCGCCTGCGCTGCAGTGGCACGACGTGCCGGCGGGGGCGAAGTCGCTGGTGCTGATCGTCGACGACCCGGACGCGCCGGACCCGAAGGCGCCCAAGATGACGTGGGTGCACGAAGTGGTCGTCGGCCTGCCGCCGCAGCTCCCGGGCCTGCCGGAAGGCCACGGGCTGCCTCCCGGTGCGCGGTTTGGCCTGAACGACTGGAAGAAACCCGCGTGGGGCGGCCCGTGTCCGCCGATCGGAAGGCACCGCTATTATTTCCGCCTGTTCGCGCTCGACGCGCACCTGGCGCTCTCGCCGGTGCCTGCCAAGCCGGACGTGCTGGCGGCGATGGAAGGTCACGTGCTGGCGCACGCCGTCCTGATCGGCACGTACCAGAAGCGCTGACGGCGCCTTGACCCTATCGTGCCCCGGGGCGAGACTGCCCGCCCGCCGCGCTGGGCGCCGGGCGATCTGCCGCCGATCCTCAGCTCCCGTGTTGGTCGCGCATGCCCGCAACCACTTTTCGCCAGTCCCTCGCGCTTTTGCGGAGCCGGCGTTTTGGCATGTTCTGGTTCGCCAGCCTGCTGTCCAACATCGGCTCGTGGGCGCAGATGGTCGCGGAACCGTGGCTGCTGCTGCGCCTGGGCGCGTCGCCGTTCCTTGTCGGGCTTGACTCGTTTGCGCTGAGCATGCCGGTCCTGCTGCTGACGCTGGCCGGCGGTGTGCTGGCCGATCGCGCCGATCGGCGCCGCGTTATCACGCTGTTCCAGTCGCTGCAGATGCTGTGCCCCATCGCGATTGTCGCGCTGCTGCTGACCGGCGGGCTGGCGCCGTGGATCGTCATCGCGCTCTCGCTTGTCGTTGGCATCACGGATGCGCTCTCGATGCCGGCGTTTACGTCGATTGTGCCGACCATCGTCGAACGGCCGCAGCTGCCGGCCGCGCTTGCGCTCAATTCCACGCAATTCAACCTGTCGCGCGTCTTGGGGCCCGCGCTGGCTGGTGTGTTGATGGCGAGCGTCGGCGCGATCGGCTGCTTTGCGGTCAGCGCGGTGTCGTACATCCCGTTCATCGGCGTGGCGCTGTGGATTCTGCCGCGGCAGCCCCGCTCCATGACGCGTGTCAGCGCCGACGCGCTGCGTCACCCGTTCGCCGGCCTCCGCGGAATTCTGGAGGTGCCGCAGCTGCGCGGCGCAATCCTCACCACGTTTTTCTCCGGCTTGCTGTGCGGGCCACTGATCACGTTCACGCCGGTCCTCATCAAGAACGTGCTGCAGGGCGACGCCGGTCAATACAGCCTCGCGGTCGGCGCATTCGGCGTGGGCGGCGTGCTGGTCGCGGGCGCGTTGGTCGGCGTGGAGCCTGGCCGGGACCGGCGCTGGCTCGCCACGATCTTCGGTTCCGCGTTTGGCGCCGCGCTCGTGCTGGTCGCGATGAATCCGTCGGTGCGGGTGCTGCCGGGGCTGATGGTGCTGTGCGGCGTGGCGATGAGCGTGACCAACACCTCGACCAACACGCTGCTGCAATCCGGTGCGGCGCCGGAGCAGCGCGGCCAGGCGGTCAGCCTGTTCATGCTGGCGATGCGCGGCGGGCTGGCGCTGGGCAGCCTGCTGACCGGCGCGCTGGTGAACCAGTGGGGCGTGCGACACGCGCTGCTTGTGGACGGGCTGCTGGCGGTCGGTGCGCAGGTTGTCATCAGCTGGACGTGGCTGCGGGCCGCGCCCGCGACGGTCCAGGCGGATTGACGGGTGGCGGACTCGCGTTTGCCACTGACTCTGGGCTATCGTAGCGGCCCGGCCCACCGCGTTGGCCGCGCGAGTTCGCCCATGCCAGACGATTCCCTGCGGCCTGAACCGACCCCCGACAAGGCGCCGCGCACCTCGCTTTTTGGTATCTACCTGGGCGATTTTGCCGACGCGAAACGCCACGTGAAGCTGTGGCTCGGCTTGGGCGATCCGTTTGGCGTGGACCATTTCGAGACGCTCTACAAGAAGCCGGATCCGTGGAATTACGAGCGCAGTAGCTACGATTTGGTCAAGCGGCAGGTCGTGGAATTCGCGCTTGGCGCGGAGCAGTACCAGCGGGCGTTTGACGTTGGCTCCGGCGAGGCGCACTTGGCGGCGCATTTGCGCAGTCATTTCACGTCGATCGACTTGCTGGATGCCGCCGAGTCCGCGCTCGAGCGGGCGCGCGCGCGTGTGGGGCTGCCGGGCCAGAACCTGGCGGGCGACCTGCGGAAGTCGCTGGCGGCGCTGGCGCCGGGCGCGTATGACCTCTGCCTGTTCAGCGAGGTGCTTTATTATTTTGCGCCGATTCCGTGGGGCCCGCTCGACCGCGAGCTGCGCCACGCCGTGGCCCGTGCGCTGCGGCCGGGCGGCCGGCTTGTGCTCGTGCATCCGCTGGCGTTTTTCTACCACCGCGGCTGGCGCGCGGACCCGCGTTTCACGTTTGTGCGGGCGGTGACGCTCGGCGCGGGGCGCAAAGTGGAAGTGCTGGTGCTGGAGCGCAACGCCCAGCCGGCGTGACCGCGGCGTGACGCGTTTTGGCTCTGCCGATTGCCCCGCGGGCGCAGCTATGGTACACGGCGGCCCCCGATCGGGGCTCTCCCCGCGCTACCCAGGCTGGCCAGCATGAAAATCCACGAGTACCAAGCCAAACAACTCTTTGCCGCGTACGGCGTGCCCGTTCCCGTCGGCTATCCCGCGTTCTCCGTGGCGGAAGCCGTTGCGGCGGCGGACAAGCTGCCCGGGCCGATTTGGGTCGTCAAAGCGCAGATCCACGCGGGCGGCCGCGGCTTGGGCGGCGGCGTCAAAGTCTGCAAAAGTAAAGCGGAAGTCCAGGAAAAGGCCAGCGCCATCCTCGGCATGCAGCTGAAGACGCACCAGACCGGGCCGGAAGGCCAGTTGGTGCGGCGGCTGTACATCGAGAGCGGCGCGGACATCAAGCGCGAGTTGTACCTCGGCATGCTGCTGGACCGCGACGTCGGCAAGATCGTCATCATGGCGTCGACGGAAGGCGGCATGAACATTGAGGATGTCGCGCACAACACGCCGGAGCTCATCCACAAGGCGTGGATTGACCCGCGCGTGGGCGTGCAGGCGTTTCAGGGCCGCGCGCTGGCGTTCAAGCTGGGCATGAGCGGCAAGACCGTGAATACATTCGTCAAAACGCTGACCAGCTTGTACGAGCTGTACATGGCCAAGGATTGCTCGCTGGTGGAAATCAACCCGCTGGTTGTGCAGGGCGACGGCTCGATCATCGCGCTGGACGGCAAGGTCAACTTTGACGACAACGCGCTGTACCGCCACGCGGACATCGTCGCCTTCCGCGATTTGGATGAAGAGGATCCGCGCGAGATCGAGGCGTCGAAATACGACTTGAATTACGTGCACTTGGACGGCAATGTCGGCTGCCTCGTCAACGGCGCGGGCTTGGCGATGGCCACCATGGACATCCTCAAGCACTACGGCAGCGAGCCGGCGAACTTCCTGGACGTCGGCGGCGGCGCCACGGCGGAGAAGGTCACCGCGGCGTTCAAGATCATCTTGTCGGACAAGCGCGTCCACGCGATTTTCGTCAATATTTTCGGCGGCATCATGAAGTGCGACACGATCGCCGAGGGCGTCGTCACCGCCGCCCGCGAGGTCGGCTTGGATCGGCCACTCGTCGTGCGGCTGGAAGGCACCAACGTCGAGCTGGGCAAGCAGATCCTGAAGGACTCGGGGCTGCCGATCCTGACCGGCAACGACATGAAAGACGGCGCGCAAAAGGCTGTGGCCGCGGCGCAGAAGTACGCCGCCAGCTTGGCGTAAACCAGCAAGCGAGGCCCGCAAAGGCCAAAAGAAGGAAACTGCGATGGCTGTTTTGGTTGACAAGAACACCCGGCTCCTGGTCCAGGGCATCACCGGCACGTCCGGCGCGTTCCACACCCGCGGCGCGATGGCTTACGGCACCAACGTGGTCGCCGGCGTCGTTCCGGGCAAGGGCGGGACCAAGTTTGACGACATCGTGCCGATTTTCGACACCGTCGCCGACGCGGTCAAAGCCACCGGCGCCAACGCCAGCGTGGTCTACGTGCCGCCGCCGTTCGCCGCCGACGCCATCATGGAATCCGCCGACTGCGGCATCGCGCTCTGCGTCGCCATCACCGAGGGCATCCCGGTGCTGGACATGCTGAAAGTCAAGCAGTTCCTCGCCGGCCGCCAGACGCGCCTCATCGGCCCGAACTGCCCGGGCGTCATCACGCCGGGCCAGTGCAAACTCGGCATCATGCCGGGCCACATCCACAAGCCGGGCAATGTCGCGGTGTTGTCGCGCTCAGGCACGCTGACGTACGAGGCGGTCGGCCAGCTCACCGCGCTCGGCATCGGCCAGTCGACCTGCATCGGCATCGGTGGCGACCCGATCAAGGGGACGGACTTCATTGACGCGCTCCAGCTCTTCGCCGAGGATCCGGACACGCATGCCATCATCATGATTGGCGAAATCGGCGGATCGGCGGAAGAAGAAGCCGCGGCTTGGATCAAGGCCAACCTGAAAAAGCCGGTCATCGGCTTCATCGCAGGCCTGACGGCGCCTCCGGGCCGCCGCATGGGCCACGCGGGCGCGATCATCTCGGGTGGCACCGGCACGGGCCAGTCGAAGATCGCCGCGTTCCAGGCCAACGGCATCCAAGTCGCGCCGACCCCGGGCGATCTGGCGTCGACCCTGCTCAAAGTGTGGCAGCCGAAATAGCGCCTCCGATCGCCCTATTTTTCCCGACCCGCGGCGGAGGCTTGTCCCCGGCCGCGAATGACCAACAAGCATAAGGATTATCCCATGGCCATTGAACAGACCCTCTCCATCATCAAGCCCGACGGCGTGCGCAACCACCACATCGGCCAGATTATTGCGATTTTCGAGCACGCTGGCCTGACGATCAAGGCCGCCAAGCTTGTCCACCTGACGACGGCGCAGGCGGAAGGCTTCTATGCGGAGCACAGCCAGCGCGGCTTTTTCCGCGAGCTTGTGGAATTCATGACGTCCGGCCCAGTGCTGCTGATTTGCCTGGAAGGCGAGAACGCGATTGCCCAGAACCGCGAGCTCATGGGCGCGACCGACCCGGCGCAGGCTGACGCCGGCACGATCCGCAAGCTGTACGCGGAGAGCAAGGGCGTGAACACGGTCCACGGCTCGGATAGCGCGGCTTCTGCGGCGCGCGAGCTGGCGTACTTCTTCGCCAGCGCGTTCGAATTCGTCGGCTAGCAGATTCACTCCGAGCGACGTTCGAGATCAAGCGTTCTCGATCCGCGGCGTGCCACCTTCGGAATGCGCTTGCGGTCCCAGTCCGAGATGCAACAGCGCTGACCGAGGAAGTTTGGTGTCCGACAGAGGTCGGCGTGTTCACGTCACGGCGCGGGCTGCGTCACCGTCGCCTGCTGCAGCGCCACCTGAGTCTGCGCCAGAATGCGGCCGTTCACGCTCGCGCCCGTCTGCAGCGTGACGTCCGTCTGGCACAGCAGGTTGCCCTCAAAATGCGCGTTGGCGCCCAGCGTCACGCTGCCCGCGACTTGCCAAAAGACATGCTTGGCCTGCGCGCCGCCGCTCAGAATCACGTGCTGCGCTGCGCTCTCGTGCAGGCCGCCGCTCGTTTGCAGGATCCAGACGTCATCAGGGCCGCCCGCGAGCGTCAAGTCCGTGGCGATTGTCACGGTGCTCGTCCATTTGTACAGGCCCGGCGCCAGCGTCAGGCCACCCAGCGCGCCCGTGCCGAGCTCCAGAAAATCCGGCATCGGCCGGCCCGCCGCGTCCGTGTAGGCAGCGGCCATGTTGGCAATCGCGGTTGTCAGCGTCATCGGCGTGGGCGCGGCGTAGTTGGCGGCGAACAGCTTGCCGGTCACCTGCGGCGAAGTTGAAAACACGTTTGTGGCATCGGCGACCAGCGAAAAGCCGGTCAAGTAGGTCGCAGCGGCCGGACTGACGCCGACGTTGCCGGTAATGGCCGATGCCGGAACGGTCGAGACGCCCGTCTTGGCGAGGATTGCAAAATCGCCAGCCGTTCCAAGCTGCACGATGGCCGGGCCTTTGGCGACGGTCGCGCCGGTTGTGAAGGACCACACGTACGCGGCCGCGAGCGGGTTGCCGGCGAGGTCCTTTGCTCCGGTACTGACTGTCGCGGTGATCGTCGCATCGGCCGGCAGGGCAACCGTCGGGACAAAACCAGCGGTGGTGGCGCCATCGCCATAGGTCACGGTGCCGGCGAGAACGACCTCGCCCTGCTTGACAAACAGCGCTCCGCCGGTGAGTGACGTCGGGTCCATGGGCTCGCTGAACGTCACGGCGATCGGCGCATTGGTGGGGACATTCATGGCTTGGCTGAGCGGCAGGGTCCCGGTCACAACTGGTGCCGTGGCGTCGCTGCTGACGCCGGTCGTGAAGTGCCAGGTGAAATCGGCCGCGAGCGGCACGCCGGCGGCGCTCCGGACGGCGGTGGTCACGGCGGCGGTCACGGTCGCACCGGCGGGCAGCGCGACGGCCGGTCGGACGGTCGCCGTCAAGCCATCTGCGCCGGGCGTCAGCGTGCCGGCAACCGCGGCGCCTCCAGTCGTCAGCACAAAATTCGCGGCCGTCAAAGTGGCTGGATCCATCGGGACGCTGAACGTGGCGGAAACGGCCGAGTTGCGCGCGACGTTTACGGCGCCATCGGCCGGGGTCTCGGCCAGGACAGTGGGCGCAACGGCGCTGGAGCTGGCGCCCCCGGTCGTGGAACTGCAGCCGGCCAGGACTGCGGCGCCCAGCAGGGCCGCGCGTGGACCGCAGCGTCGGGCGATAAGGCAAAAAAGCGCGCAGAAGCCGCCAAAAATGGGGATGATCATGGGACTCCAAGCGTGGACGCAAAACTCAGGGGATCCGCTTTCGGCGCATGCGCCGCGCGGCGACTCGACCTCGCGCGGCGGACACGACATGCACGCGCGACTCCCCGGAAAGGTAAGTTGTAATAGGGAGTTGTCAAGCGGTTGTGCCTTCGAAGTCCGACGTGGCGCTTTGCCCGCCCCGCTGCGGAAATCGCCCCACGCGCAGCCGTGAACGCGCCGTCAGCGCCGCGCTTCCAGTCTGGAAATCCCTCGCCGCAAGGGAATTCGCCACTTCGCCTGCGACTTGGCACGCGACTTGCTCCTCTGCCCAAACCGCGCGCCGGCCGGTGAATCGCTGGCTGCCACCGCGCGGAGGGTGTGGAGCCACGCGTCCAATGCGTGCGGAGGGTGTCGTGAGGATTTCATTACCGCTTGTTTTGTTGAGCCTTTTTGCGGCGTTCGCTGCGCCGCGCGTCGCGTCCGCTCAGGAGTTGCTGCCCTTCACCGAGGTCAAGAGTGTCTGTCCGACCTGCCCGGAGGACGGTCTTGACGTCATCAAGCTCAAGAACGGCAAGATCGTGAACGCGGTCGTAGTCGCTGAAAATCCGACGTTTCTCTGTCTGGAGCATTGGGGCGAGCAGCGCGCCGTGGGCCGCGATCGCGTGCAGAGCGTGGAGCGCCGCGTGCCGCAAACGCCGGCCCAGCGTGACGCGTTTGCCGATCAGCTGCTGTTCACCGACAAGACGGTGCTGTGCGGCAAGCTGCTGAATTCCGACCCGACGTCGCGGTATTACGACATCGTGGTGCCTG
>CAIYWC010000094.1 GCA_903929795.1 uncultured Myxococcales bacterium
AGGAATCCCAACGGGCAGCCGAAGGTGGGGCGGGCGCAGCCAAAGCTGCGGGACCGCATGTGGACGTGCGTCCGGGTGACTCCGGCGCTTCGGCGGGGTGGGCCATTTTCTCGGGGCGGAGGGCCCCGGCGAAGCCGGAACCGCGCCGTTTTGCCGCGGATCGCCCCGACAAGTCCCCGAACCCGGACGCGCACCATGCGCAAATCCTGCAGAAATGCTACCAGGAGCGTGACGCTGCCATGGCCGGACGACGAAGCCTCGCACGGGCGCGGTCCCATCCGCCTCATGGCCGGCAAACGCCCTGCTTGCAGGTCGTCGCCTTGCCGTCCGGCGTAGCGCCGCAGTCGCCGTCGGTGGTGCACGTGGGGATGCAGCCCAACGAGCCACCAGCCACGCTTTCGCAGCCACAGCCGGCCGCCGCGCCGCACTTGCCGGTGCAGTCAGCCGCGGTCGTGCAGGGGGAGGGGCCGCCGGTGCCGGGATTGCCCGGCCCGGTGCCACTGCCGCTGCCGCTCGCGACGGGCGTGCCCTTGTAGCAGCCGAGGATATAGGGAAAGCCGCTCGTCGCGTGGTATCGGTATGTGCCGTCGGGGCCGACGCGGCCGTTGCACGCATCGAGCACCGTCGGGTCGTTCGGCGCGGCGGTGTATGTGTAGGCTTTCCACGCGTAGGTCGTCGGGTCGCCGGTCTTGACGTAGCCGGATTTGACCGTGACGACCTGCTGGCATGCGGCGTCCAGACACGCGTTGGGGCCATAGATCGCAAAACCATCCAGCGCCCAGCCGATGATCGGCGATGGCTCGGTCGCCGCGGGATCCGGCAGCGTCCACGGCTCAGCCACCGCCAGCGCCGCCGCCGTCAGGCATTTCACGGCCAGCGCGTGGTTGTGGTATTCCTGCGGCGACGTGTGGCCAAAACAGCCGTCCATCAGGCCGTTGAACACCGGGTCGCCATAGATTTGGTTCGCCGGCTGCGTCGCTTCGGTCGGGCCATAGAACGGCAAGCCCGCGACGGTAAAGCCCACCTGGCCCAGCAACGGCACGGCGGTCGTCGTCGCAGCGACGGTTGGGTTGCGCGGAATCGTCCAGGACTGGTTCACCGGCTGCAACGCGTTGGGCGTCATGGAGACATAGGTGTAAAACGGCATGCCATTGCTGGTCGCCGTGAACGTCGAATCCGTGCATGCGCCGGTCAGCGTGGGCTTGGCGTAGCTGCCGCCAGCGCCCTGGCCGTGGGCGACATCGAGCAGCAGCTCGGCTTGTGGACATGCGGCGGCGCCGTCCGGGGCAGCTGCAGCGTCGCTGGCACCGCCGTCCAGGGCAGCGGCGTCCAAGCCGGCATCGCCGTCACCCGCGTCCAGCGCTGCGTCCGGGCCCAGGGCATCGCCCGTCGCTGCCTCGTCGCCCGCCGCAGCGGTAGAAGTCGCGCAGCCCGAAGCCAGCGCGAGAAAAAGACCGAGGATCGCATTCTTCCTGATGAAATTCGTCATGGTGGCCTCTTTTGCGGCTGAGCGGTCTTCTACTGGAGCGTGCCGGGCATTCCGGTGTTCGCGGGCGCGTACATGCCCTTGAAGCCCGGCGTGCCCTTGAAGCACGCGGGAACATATGGAAACGCGGAAGTCGCATGGTAGTGGTACGCGCCGTTGGGCTCGACGCGGCCATTGCATTCGTCCAGGTAGGTCTTGTCAGTCGGGTGCGCGGTCCACGTGTAGGCCAAAAACGCATAGGTCGCTGGATTGCCGGTCTTTGCGTAGCCGCTCTGAACGGTTTCGGTCGTTGTGCAGTCGGCGTCCTTGCACGCGACCGGACCGTAGATCGGAAAGCCATCGGCGGCCCAGCCGACAAGCGGCGACGGCGCAGTCGTCGGGTCGGCATTGAGCCATGGCGTCGCAGTCGTCAGCGCGGAAGCCACCAGGCACTTCATCTGCAGCGCGTGGTAGTGGTACTCCTGCGGCGACGTGTGACCGCTGCAGCCATCGACGATGCCGTTGTAGATCGGGTCGCCATAGCTCTGTGGGCCAGCTTCCGTCGCGGCGTACATCGACAGGCCGTTCACCGTCACGCCGGTGACGCCCATGCTGGCCTGGTACGTGCCGCTGGCGTTGAGCGCCGGATAGCGCGGAAAGCTGTGCGTCTGCGTCTTGGCCGTCAGCGCGTTGGGCGTGATGGCGACGAACTGGTACGGCGTGATGCCGTTGCTGGTGACGCTGAACTGGCTGGTCGTGCACGCGCTGGACCAGATCGCCGCGCCGTAGGTGTGGCCGGGCGAGTCGGCGACGGTCGAGGACAAGCCGGTGTCGCTCAGCATGAAGGCCGACTGCAGGCAGGACAGCGCGGTGCACGTCGACTTCGTCGCGCCGCTGCAGCTCCAGCCAGTTTCGACCGCGCACTTGGCGCTGCAGCCGTCCTCGCTGGCGACGTTGCCGTCATCGCAGCCTTCCGTTCCGGCGACGACGCCATCGCCGCAAGTGGTCGCGCAGGCGAAGCCGGTGCCGGACCAGCCCGCCTTGCACGCGCAGGTCGCCGTCGCGCCGCTGCCGCTGCAGCTGGCGTTGGTGTCGCACGTCGTGGCGCCGACGCAGCTTGTGCCGACGCACATGTCGCCGGTGGTGCAGCCGTTCTGGTCGTTGCAGCTGCCGTTGGCGATGGCCGTGTGCGTGCACGCGCCCGCGTTGCTGCAGGCGTCCGCGGTGCAGGCGTTCCCGTCGTCGCAGTTGACGGTGCCCGCGCACGCGCCGGACTTGCACGCGTCGCCGGCCGTGCACGCCTCGCCGTCGTTGCAGGTGGCGCCATCGGTCTTGTTGGGGTTGCTGCAGATGCCGCTCGTCGGGTCGCATGCGCCGGGGCTGTGACACTGGTCGCTGGCGGTGCAGGTCACCGGGTTGCCGCCGGTGCACACGCCCGCTTGGCACGTGTCGGTCTGGGTGCACGCGCTGCCGTCGTTGCACATCGTCGCGTCGGGCTTGTTCGGGTTGCTGCACTTGCCGCTGGCGGAGTCGCACGTGCCGGCGACATGGCACTGGTCGCTGGCCGCGCAGACGACCGGGCTGGCGCCCACGCAGCTGCCGGACTTGCAGGTGTCGAGCTGCGTGCACGCGTTGCCGTCGTCGCAGAGGGTCGCGTCGGTCACGGGTGCGTACGCACACGCGCCGGTTTGCGGGTTGCACGACGCCGTCTGGCACGGTTTGGCCGGGCAGCTCACGGCCGCGCCGCCGGTGCAGACGCCGACCTGACAGCCGTCGATCGTTGTGCACAGGTTGCCGTCGTCGCACACCGCGCCGTTGCTGGCCGCGGGGTTGCTGCAGATACCCGTGCTGCCGTCGCATTTCCCCACGACGTGGCAGCCATCGGACGCCGCGCACGCCACCGGATCGCCGCCGACGCACTTGCCGCCGCTGCACACGTCCGTCTGCGTGCACAGGCTGCCGTCGTTGCACGCCAGCGCGTTGTCGACGTGGCTGCAGCCGGTGAGCTTGTCGCAGCTGTCGGTCGTGCAGAGCTGGCCGTCGTCGCAGCTGATGGCGGTCCCTGCGCAGGCGCTGTTGGCGCAGACGTCGCCGCTGGTGCACGCGTCGCCATCGGAACACGTGGCGGCGTTGGGCAAGTGGACACAGCCGCTCTTGGGGTCGCAGCTGTCATCGGTGCACGGGTTGGCGTCATCGCAGCCGATGGCGGTGCCCTGGCATTTCCCGGCGGCGCAGGCGTCGCCGCTGGTGCAGGCGCTCGCGTCGTCGCAGGTGGCGGCCAGGGCGAGGTGGACACAGCCCGACGTCGGGTTGCAGCTGTCCTGGGTGCAGCCGTTTTGGTCGTCGCAGCTCGCGGCCGCGCCGGCGGTGCAAGCGCCCATGGCGCACACGTCGCCCTCCGTGCAGGCGTTGCCGTCGGCGCAGGCGGCGGTGTTGAACGGGTGCACGCAGCCAAACGTCGCGTCGCAGCCGTCCGTGGTGCACGGGTTGTCGTCGCCGCAGAAATCCGCGGCGGCGGTCAGGCACGGCTGGGCACCGGCGACGTCGGCAGCGTCGGTCATCGCATCAGCCGTCGCATCCGTTCCCGCCGCCACGTCGGTCATCGCATCCGCCGTCGCATCCGTTCCCGCCGCCACGTCGGTCATCGCATCCGCCGTCGCATCCGTTCCCGCCGCCACGTCGGTCATCGCGTCCGCCGTCGCGTCCGCACCGCTGGCCTGGTCGCTGCCGGACGCAAAGTCGGGCTTCTCTGCTGCGGCATCGGTACCGGCAAGTGCCGTGTCTGCCGCCGTCGCCGCGTCGCCATCGTCCGGCGCACCGCCGACCAGCGTGCTCGGGTCGCCACAGGCTGCCAAGGCGCTGAGCAGCGCGCCGAAAAGTGCCAAACGCCGTGTGTCGCCGCGACCGTGCTTTGCCATGCAGACTCCCCAGAAAGTGCCGCGAGGACCGCGGTGACAAATCAGTAAGCAAGGACCGTGCCAACCGGGCAGATTGGCCTTGCCGCACGCGATTCGCCGCGTCCGGCGCCGTCAGCACCGCGGATCCGCTGTGTTTAGATTCGCCTGTGTTTTCAGAAGGCTCGGCTCAATTCGCCGCCGCGCGCCCGCGTCCGCGCGTCACGTGACGGCAAGCGGTCACGTGACAGCGCCACGCGTCACTTCTTGGCCGCGGTGCGCTCCTTGCCGGTGAACCGCAGCGCGTCGATTTGCCACGTCTGGCCGACCTTTTGCATCGGCACGTCGTACTTCGCGCCCGCGCCGGTGTCGCTCTGCCGCCGCAGCTTGAGCCATGCCGTGTCGCCGTCGATATCCACGCTCTCCAGGTTTTCGCTGACCAAGTAGAAATACGGATGTTGTCGGGATTGCTTGGGATCTTCGCCACGCGCGTGCGCGAGCAGCCCCGCCACAAGCGGTCGCGACTGGTCGGTGAAACCCGCGAGGAACGTCTGCTCGTCGCCCAGCATCGCCGCCGACGTCGTTCGCAGCCACGCCTCGCGCGGCGACTCCACCCGCACGTACCTGTACCAGGCCAGCGCCGCCCCGCCGAGCGCGAGCAGCAACACCGCGACCACCAACAGCTTTTTCTTCATCCCCACCGCCTTTTGTCAGCGCTCCGGCTGGATCGCCTCGGCAAATTGCGGCATCTCCAGCAGGTCGATGCGCCACTGGCCCGCGACAAGAAGCATCGGCACACGGCTCGCGGGCTTCTTCGAGCGCGTCGTGACGACCGCCCGGTGTCCGTTTTCCGCCACCGACACCACCTCGCCGTCGGGCAGCAGCCGCGCCGTCGGCCGGCCATCGCGCAGCACCTTGAAGACGCGGCCGGATTGCGTCACGACCGCCGGCGCCGCGGTCAACAGCGCTGCCGCGCGCGGTTCACAGAGCTGCAGGAACGCCGCGTCGTCCTTGGCCGCCAGCGCGTTGCGCGCCTGATCGAACACGCTGGCCGGATCGTCGCGGCAGGCACTCAGCAACAGGACGGTGGCAAGCACACGGCGCATGGCCGCTTCGTGTCACGATTTGCCGGTCGCGTCAATGGCGCGCTGGCGTTGACGGACCGCCCCGGGCCAGCGCAGACTCGGCCAGGCGGGAAGACGAGTGCCCATGCCGGGCCAGCGGAGTCGAACGTGGAGCTGTACAGCCTGTTGCCAAACGATCACCAGAATTCGCCTGGCAGAGCTGTTGCATTTCGGACTGGGCCCGCGAGCGTGCACCTCTGGTGGCACGCCGCGGCGTCGGAGGCTGTGATGTTCGCATTCGGCCGGCGTGTGTAGACATGACCGGCGCGCGCCCCCGCATCTCCGAGCCGCTGCGACAACGCCTGCTGTGGCTGGCAGCCGGGCTGTTGGTCGCATGGCAGCTGGTCGGCGCGCTGCCGTTCTCGCCCGTGGAGTCGGACGGCATCGGCGTGGCGTTGGGCGCGGCTCAGCGGTGGACAGACCCGGCGCATTGCCCGGAGCTGGCCTACAATTTTCACGGAACTTCAGGCACTTACGTGGCACTCGGCGGCGTCTGGCAGCTGCTGCACGGCGACATCTTCGCGCTGTACAGCGTGCTGACGGCGCTGGCCGCGGTGCTGGGTTTCGCGCTGCTGACGCGATTTGTGGCGCGGCGTTTGCAGGTTCCGCTGCCGGAGACGGCGCTGCTCATCGCGCTGTTCCTGCCGGAATTCCTGGCGGGATCGTGGTTTGCCAACACCAACACGCTGGCGCTGGTGCCGATGGGCGCGGCGCTGCTGCTCACGCTGCGATCCGGCTGGCGCTGGGCGGCGCTGACCGGGCTGGCGCTGGGCGTGGCGGGCTGGATGCGCGGCGACCTGGCGGCGGAAGGTCTGGGCGTGGCGGCGCTGCTGTTTCGCGGCGATGCGCGGAGCCGACGGGCGTGGCTGGATTGGCTGGGCACGGCGGCGATCTGCGGCGTCGTTGCGGCAAGTACGGCGCTGGGACTGATGGCGGCATCGGGCGCATCTCTGGCGGTTCTGCGCAAAACCCTCAGCGGTGCCGCGGGGTTGCCGGCGCCGACTTCCGGCAGCGGCTTGCCGGTCTGGCTGGTCGGGCACATCACTTTCGCCCCGGTGGCGACCTACTTGCTGCTGGTCGTGGCGCTGGTCGTCCTCGTGCGCGAGCGGCGCTGGTCCATCGTCGTGCCGGTGATGGCCGGCGCGCCGTTCTGGTGGATTATCGTGTCGCCCTACCTCGCGACGCCCAAGGGTTTGCTGAACATTATTCCATATCTGGCGCTCGCGATCGTGTTCGCCGCGCACTGGCTGATGGCCCAGCGGACGGGTGCGTGGCGCTGGGTGCGGCGGGCCATCGCAGCGGCGCTGGTCCTGCAGGCGCTCGTGGGCGTCCGGGTGACGCTGGCCGCCAAGCCGTGGCTGCGCCAGGACGGGCCGACGGCGCTGCGCTTGCTCGATCGCGCGCGTACCGGCGCGGTGGCGCGCGTGGAGGTCGTCATCGGCTCGGGGACGATCGTGCCGACCGACGACAGCGTGCGACTCGCCTCCGGCACGCTGTTTGCGCCGTGGGTATCGCATGTCCGCCACGTCGAGCGCGCCGCGGGGATGGCGCAGTTGGTGCAGGTACTGCGCGGTCCGGACGTGGCGCCTGCGCTGGCGACGCAGATGGTGGAGGGTGCGCAGAATGCCCGCCTCGCGCTGCATCGCGCCGGCTACCGCTGCGTGCGCGGCTACCGGGACGCGACGGGCGTGTACAGCCTGCTGGACTACGAACGGCCGGCCGCGCCGGGCCAGCTGACCACGCAGCTGACGCAAATCCTCACGGGCGATTCCTCCTATGCGCTGGCGACGCTGGCGGCGTTTCACCTGCGCCGCACGCTGTATGTCATCGGAAGTGGTCGGGAATTTGCCGAAGTGGTGCGCCAGGCGCCGGAAGCCCGCGTGCTGGCCAATGACGGCGGGTTCCTGCCGGTGGCGGCGCTGGAGTACGACCAGGCCCGGCACGACGCGCCACCGCCGTCACGCTGACGTGTCGGGAAACAGCAGCGCCGCGAATTCGCTCAAGGTGCGGACGCGCTCGCCCGGGTGATCGGCAAAAACATCAAAGCGATCCAACAGTACCGCGCGCATGCCGACCGCCAGCGCGGGCGCAACATCCAGCGCCGGCGAGTCGCCGATGAAGGCGACCTGATCGGGCGGCACCGACAGCTGCGCCAGCGCGTGGCGGTAGATCCGCGGATCCGGCTTCTCCACGCCCAGCTCCGCCGAGCCGACGATCGTGCGGAATTCCAGCGGCACGATCGCCGCCAGCTGCGCGCGCAACCGCTGGTCCCAATTGGAGATCACGCCGAGCGGCACCGGCAGCGACCGCAGCGCCGCCACGTCCTCGAACGCCTGCCACGGCAGGTGCGCGCAGGCCCGCTCCAGCGCGTCCAGCCGCGCAACGGTGGGATCGCAGCCGAGCGCCTGGAGGACTTTCGCATTGAATTCCCGGTAGAAAGCTGGCGTCGTCGCCATGGGAAACGTCACGGCTTCCGTCATGCGCTTGTGCGTCGCGAGCAGGTGCGCGTCGGTCGCGTGAGTGCCCGCCGGACGCAGCACACTTTGGAACGCCGGCGCGATGCCCGGCTTGTGGACAAGCGTGCCCGCGACGTCGAGGAAGAGGAAAGCCGGGGGCCCCATGTCAAAAGACCTCGTGCGGCGTACTGGCGTCGCGAACCTCGTCCGGGCGCTTGCCAGGATAGATGACGTCCATCAGCAGCCGCACCGCCGTCCCGTCCTGAATGGCGACCGGC
Organism: uncultured Myxococcales bacterium; assembly: GCA_903929795.1. Classification (GTDB taxonomy): domain Bacteria; phylum Myxococcota_A; class UBA9042; order UBA9042; family UBA9042; genus CAIYBN01. Next base: position 8,218 of record CAIYWC010000094.1, read on the forward strand.
GGCAGCGGCTGATGCAGCAGGTGCTCGCGGACGGCGTATTCGACGTCCCGAAAGCCCAGGCGGTGGCGGATGGACGCGGTGCCAGAGATGCGGCCGTTGACCTCGAACGGCACGATCTCGCCGTTGGCGCGGACAATCGCCTGGATGTTGCACGAGCCGCGCACCCCGAACGCCGCGACAAACGTGGCGATGAGCGGCGCGAGGACGGCGTCCCAGGCGTGCGTGACCGTGCAGAGCATCGTGGCGCCGGCGCCCAGCTCGCGTTCCAGCGCGATGAAGCCGTGCGTGCGTCCCGCGCGGGTGACGTAGAACGCGACCGTGATTTCCGGACCGATAATGCGCTCTTGGACAACAAAGCTGTCGTCAAAACCGCGGGGATCCGCCGGGTCGACATGGATGCCGCGCGAGCCGCGGCCCTCGCGGGGCTTGACGAGGGTCGCCGGGAACCCGCCGGGATACGCGCTGGGCAAGAACGAGCGCGCAAACGGCACGCCCGCCGCCACGCACAGCTGCCAGGTCTCCAGCTTGTCCAGAAACGCGCGCTGCGTCGCCGGCGGCGAAGTGACAGCCGGCGGCAGTCCGGGCGCGTCCGCCAGGTAGTAGGCCTCGTAGTCCGTGCACGGCAGGATCAGCGCAACCCGCTCTCGCTGGCATAAATCCCGCATGAATTCCAGAAATTCCGGCGCGGTGGCAACGGGCGTCTTGTGCAGCGCGTCGCACAGGTGCGTGCCGCCGCACGGCAGCGACGTGTTGGTCCCCACCAGCCGAAAGGGCAGGTCCAGCGTGCGCAAAATCCGCAGCACGCCCTGCCCGACGTTGCCGCCGACGCCGGTGACCAGAATCGCCGGCCGCGTGTCAGTTCCCATGGCGTGTCATCTCCTGCAGACCTTGGGCCAGCGCGATGCGCGGCGCGAACCGCAGCGCAGCCCGGGTCTGCGCGGCGTCGAACACGAACGACGGGCTCGCGTCCTGCCCGGCAAACTGCACGCGGCAGCCGGGATGCGCCGCGGCGACCAGCTCGGCGACTGCGCGATTGCTGACCGATTCGCCATACACCCCCAAAAACACGCCATTTTCCGCGACCTCTGCCGCCGCCAGCAGGGTGCCAGCCGCATCCGTCAGGTGCAAGTAGTCCTGCAGCCGCGTGCCGTCGCCAAAAAGCGTGATGGGCTGACCCGCACGCGCCGTCGCCAGGATACGCGGCACAAACGTGTCCCCCGCCATGCCCGTACCGTACAGCGACGAGAACCGCACGACCGCATGATCCGGATACTGCCGCACGATAGCCTCGCCCGCCAGCTTGGACTGGCCGTAGCGCGTGGGCCGCACAAACGGCGACGTCTCGGTCAGCACGCCGGTCGGCTCGCCGTACACCGCGATGCTGGACGCCAGGACGAGGCGCGCGGTGGGAAACGCCTGGCAAATCCGCAGCGGAAGCGCGATGTTGGCGTCGATGAGGCGCGGATCCGCGGCGTCCATGTGCCCGTAAGGGACAAAGCCGGCGGCAATGCAGACGGCGTCGTAGGCAGCGCGATCGAGTACAGCAAGCTCGGTGTCGGCCACGACCTGGCCCAGACCTGCCGGCAGCCGGTCCGCACGCGCGTGCACGACCGCGTCGACCGCCCAACCGCGCGCGAGCGCACGCGCAGCGGTCGCGCGACCCAGGGCGCCATTGGCCCCGACGACGAGGATTCTCACGCGGTGGCTCCTAGGCATGCGGACCCTTTTCGCCTACCAAGATGCTTCGGCTGGACCTGCTGCGTTCCGGACTGGCCCGCGAGCCTGCCCCTGCGGAGGCACGCCGCGGATGACGCAAGCTGTGACGTCGGAATTCGGTCAGCATGTCTAGCGCAACTTGCGTGCCGGCACGCCGACGTAGAGGCCCGGTTCCAGCAGATCCTTGGCGACCAGCGCGCCGCCGCCGGTTTGTACGCCCGAGCCGATGACCACGCCGTTGATGACGACGGTGCGGATGCCAAGGAATGCGCAGCGGCGGACGGTGACGAATCCGGCGAGCGTGACGCCGGGGCCGAGAAAGCTGTGGTCCTCGATGGTCGTGTCGTGGGCGACGACGCAGGCGGTGTTGAGCACGACGTTGCTGCCGACGCGCACGCCGACGTCCAGCACGCAGCCGGGAAGGAGAAAACTGCCAGCGCCGATCGGCACTTCCGTCGCGACAACGCACGATGGATGCACGAGCGGCGGAAACGGGAACCGCGCGGCGAGGCGCTCGAAGCAGGCGGCGCGAAACGCCATGTGCCGGTAGCCGATGCCAAGCGCGAGGCCATCGAAGGACGCGCCGGGCCGGGCTTCGTCAAGCGCGCTGAGCGGGCCGAGGATGGGGCCGCCGTCGGTCGCGCTGCCGGGCGGACGCGTGTCGTCGTAAAAACCGACCACGGCGAACCCGCAACTGGGCGCGTGACGGGCGATCAGCTGGCCGAGGTCGCCGGCGCCAAGGATGGCCAGGCGCTTCATGGCCGTGGCTCCAGGTTGTGCAAGCCGCGGATGGAAAACAGCGGACGACCTTTGACTTCCCGATAAATCTTGCCGACATACGTGCCGATGATGCCAAGAAACAGCAGATTGACGCCAAAACCGGTAATCAGCAGGCAAAACAGCGACGGCCAGCCGAGCTGAAAGTCGTGGATGAACAGCTTGACGAACACGATGGCCAGCATCGCAAACAGCCCCACGGCGGTCACTGCGAGGCCGACGCGCGTGGCGAGACGCAGCGGAATTTCAGAGAAATCCGTGATCGCCGAGGACGCCAGGGCGAAACGCCGGCGCAGGTTGAATTTGGTCTGACCGGCAAAACGCGCGCGGTGCGGCACGACGATCTGCGTGCGGCGCATCCCGACGTGGACCAGCAGTCCTTCCAAAAAGCGGTTGGCTTCCGGATACCTGAGAAATTGCTCGACAAAGTGGCGGTTGAAGATCCGCATCGTGCCCAGCCCCGGCGGCAGGTCGAGGCGCGTCAGGCTGCGCAGCGAGGTCCAGAAGATCGCCGACAGCAGCCGGTCGATCGGCCCGCCCGCCTTGGCCTCGCGGACGCTGAGCACGACGTCGTAGCCCTCGTCCAGCTTGGCGACAAATTCTGGAATACATTCAGGCGGATCCTGCAGATCCGGGTCCATGCACAGCACGCGCGTGCCGGATGCGTACGTCAGGCCCGCGGTCATCGCGGCCGCCTTGCCGTGGTTGTAGGAAAACTCGACAAGGCGGATGTGGCTGTCCGCGGCGATGGCCTCGCGGATGAGGGCGACGGTGCGATCCGTGCTGCCGTCGTCGACCAGCACGATCTCGTAGCTCCAGCCGGTGCGCGCCAACACGGCGGTGACGGCGGCGAGAAAGTGGCCGATGACCTCCTGCTCAAAATATACCGGCGCGACGACGCTCAAAAACGGCGGTTCGGTCGCAGACGCCGCCGCTGGGACTCCCGCCGTTTGTGCTGCCGCAGCCGCCGCCATCGCACTCCTTTCGCCCACACACGCACCGTAGCCAAGCCCCGCTAGCGCCGCAAGAACCCGTCCACCGCCGCGACCACCTGGTCGACATCGCGATCGGTCAGGCCAAAATGCAGCGGCAAGCGCAGCAGGCGTTCGGCCGCCGAACGCGTCACCGGCAGGTCGTCCGGCGCGTAGCCCAGCTGCGCGCCCATCTTGGACGTGTGCAGCGGCACGTAGTGGATTGTCACCTGCACGGCCTGAGCGCACAGCGCCTCGCGCATCGCATCCGCCTGCTGCCCGGTCGGCAGCAGGACAAAGAACGCGTGACCGTTGCCCCGCACGCCATCGGGCACCTGTGGCAGCGCCAGCAGCCCGGCCTGACCCAGATGCGCCAACCCCTCGGCGTAGCGGGCCCAAATCGCCTTGCGCCGCGCGCTGTTTACATCCACCGCTTCCAGCTGCGCGCTCAGGAATGCCGCCTGCAGCTCGCTGGGATAGAAGCTGGAACCTGGCGAAACCCATGAATATTTATCGACAAGCCCCTTGAACATCTTGGAGCGATCGGTCCCGCGCTCCCACATGTCCTCGGCGCGGTCAAACAGTGCGTCATCATTGACCAAAAGCGCGCCGCCGAGGCCACAGTGGATGTTCTTGGTCTCATGAAACGACAGCGCCGCCAGCGGCGCGAAAGTCCCCAGCGATCGGCCGTCGCGCGCCGCGTCCAGGCCCTGCGCCGCGTCTTCCACCACCGCCAGCCCATGCGCCCGCGCCAGCGCCAGCACGCCGGCCATGTCCGCGCCCACGCCCGCGTAGTGCACCGGCACGATGGCCTTGGTCCGCGGCGTCAGGCGGCGCGCCGCGTCGGCGACGTCCAGCGTCATCGTCGCCGGGTCGATCTCGCAAAATCGCACCGTCGCGCCGGTCCGCATGAACGCCGTCGCCGTGCTGACAAAAGTGAATGACGGCATCAGGACTTCATCGCCGGGCTGCAAATCCAGCAGCATCGCCGCCAGCTCCAGCGCGCCGGTGCAGCTGTGCGTCAGCAGCGCGTGGGGCGCGCCCGTCCGCACTTGCAGCTGAGCCTGCGCGCGTTTGGTAAACGGCCCATTGCCGGCAAACTGGCCCGACGCGAGCACCGCGTCCAGGTTGGCGCGCTCGTGGCCAGTCAGGAACGGTTCGTTGAAGCGAATCGCCATGGTCACCGGCCTCCGTAGAGCTTGTCGTAAAAAATGAGGTAGTCCTTGTTGAGAATCTGCTGCCACCACGCGCGGTTTTGCACGTACCAGTCAATCGTCGCGCGCAGCCCGGCGTCAAACGCCCACTGCGGCGCCCAGCCCAGCTCGCGCTCGGACTTGTCGGTGGCCATGGCGTAGCGCCAATCGTGGCCGGGACGGTCCTGGACCAGCTGGATCAGCGCGTCGCTGCCGGTCAGCGTCACCGCGATCTGCCGCACGATGTCGATGTTGGCGCGCTCGGCGTTGCCGCCAAAGTGGTAGACCTCGCCTGATCGCCCGCGCTCCAGCGCCGCCAGCACGCCGCGGCAGTGGTCCTCGACGTGGATCCAGTCCCGGACGTTGCGACCGGTGCCGTACACCGGCAGCGGCTTGCCGGCCAGGCTGTTGATGACCATGAGCGGAATCAGCTTTTCCGGAAACTGGTATGGCCCGTAGTTGTTCGAGCACCGCGTGGTAATCGTGTCCAGGCCAAAAGTGTGGTGGTACGCCTGCACGAGCAGGTCGGCGGCGGCTTTGCTGGCGGAATACGGGCTGGACGGGTTGATCGGCGTCGTCTCGCAAAAGCGCGGATCGGTGTCGCTCAGCGAGCCGTAAACTTCGTCCGTGGACACCTGCACGTGGCGGCAGCCCGGCCACTTGCGCACAAGTTCCAGCAGGTGAAACGTGCCGTTTACATTGGTTTTCAGGAACGCTTCCGGCCCCAGAATGCTGCGATCGACGTGCGATTCCGCGGCAAAATGCACAACCGCGTCCGGGCGCACGCCCGCGAGCGCGCGCTGCAGTGCCTCGGCGTCGGTCAGGTCCACGCGCAGGAACTGGTAGCGCGGATCACCCGCGACGTCCGCGACGTTGGCCAGGTTGCCGGCATAGGTCAGCGCGTCCAGATTCAGGACGCGCCACGCCGGCCGCTCGCGCAGCAGCAGGTGCACGAAATTCGCGCCGATAAAGCCGCAACCGCCTGTGACAAGTATGGTTTTTGCGTCGCGCGCGTCCGCCATGCTCAGACGTCCTCGTCGGCAATGCGCGCCAGCCACGCGCGGTAGTCCGAGCCGATCGGCGCCGAATCGACGCACGCGCGCAGGCCTTCCGCGCTCAGGTAGCCCATGCGAAACGCCGCTTCCTCCGGCGAGCCGACGAACAGGCCTTGGCGCGCTTCAATACTGTGAACAAAATTCGCCGCTTCCAGCAGATTCTCCGGCGTCCCCGTGTCCAGCCAGGCCAGCCCGCGGCCCATCGGCTGCGCGCGCAGGCGGCCTTCCGCCAGATATAGCCGGTTCAAGTCCGTGATTTCCAGCTCTCCGCGCGCGGACGGCTGCAGCGTGGCCGCGCGACGCGACACACCGGGACCGTAGATGTATACGCCCGGAACTGCCCAATCGGACTTGGGATTCTTCGGCTTTTCCTCCAGGGAACGCACCTTCAGATCGCCGTCAAACTCCACCACGCCGTATTCGCCCGGATTGCGCACACGGTAGGCAAAAATCGTCGCACCGTCGCCATTTTGGCCGATCGCGGTGCGCAGAAAGTCCAGACGGCCGTAGATCAAGTTGTCGCCGAGCATCAGCAGCACGCTGTCGTCGCCGATGAACGATTCGCCGAGGATCAGCGCCTGGGCGATGCCCGCCGGCTCCGGCTGTACGACGTATTCCAGACGAATTCCCCAGCGTTGGCCGTTGCCCAGCAGCGCTTCAAACCGCGGCAAGTCGTCCGGCGAAGAGATAATCAGCACGTCGCGCACGCCGGACAACAGCATGGTCGTCAGCGGGTAGTAGATCATTGGCTTGTTGAAGATCGGCTGGAGCTGCTTGGACGCGACGTTGGTCATCGGATAGAGCCGCGAGCCCTTGCCGCCAGCCAGCAACACGCCTTTCAGATGCGCCATGACTGCCTCCACCCGACCCGCGTGCGGGGCAAGTATCGTGCCCTCTCCGCGGATCGCTGACAAGTCTGTTGCCGCGGCCACCGTCAGAGGTCATGTCCGCCGCGACCGGAGATTCGCGTTGACATTGCGCGTTCGCACCTTTACACTTCCGCCCCCAGTCAGGACACACCATCAAGGGCGGTGTCCCAGTCAGAGGGAAACGGACTCGGTCGGGTGCTCAGACGCAGCGCTTGCCGGTACAAAGGCGTCACTGCCGCGCTCCCTTCACCGCCGCGCTCCAACACGGAGCTTAGGAACAGACAGAAATGGCGCTTCTCGCACACCAGACCGCAGAAATCGTTGAGGCCCACCGCAAGCATGCGACCGACACCGGCTCGCCGGAAGTGCAGATCGGCATCCTCACGACGCGGATCAACCAGCTCACGGAACATTTCAAGATCCACGTGAAGGATCACCATGGTCGCCGCGGCTTGCTGCGCATGGTGAGCCAGCGCCGTGGCTTGCTCGATTACGTCCGCCGTTCGGATGTCGATCGCTACAAGACCATCCTGGCGACGTTCGACCTGCGCAAGTAGGCCAACGGACCCAGTGACGCAACGCGAACTGGGATCCCGACATCGCGTGAGCAGCAGCGCCGACGCCCGGCACAGCAGCTCGCGAGGCGCCGGGATCCACGCGTTCGCCGCACCCAGTAGTTTCTGTCAGCCGCACTGCCGATTCCCACGATGGGAAGCTTGAAGTGCAAAATGTTCACAGGGCCACGGAGAATTGCGCCCTGTACCGGAGTTCTACCATGGCCCATGTGCAAAAGACCGTCGCGATTGGCGACAAGACCCTCCTCCTCGACACCGGCAAGATGGCGAAATTCGCCAACGGCGCTGTGATGATTTCCATGGGCGGTACGTCCGTCCTGTGCACGACTGTGTCCAGCTTGACCAACAAAGTCGGCGCGCAGTTCTTCCCGCTCAGCTGCGACTACTTCGAGAAGTTCTACGCCGCTGGCCGCATCCCAGGCAGCTACTTCAAGCGCGAAGGTCGCCAAGCGGAACACGAGGTGCTGGCCTCGCGCCTCATCGATCGTCCCTGCCGCCCGCTGTTCCCGGAAGGCTTCCAGGCGGAGACGCAGGTCACCGCGACGGTCGTTTCGTATGACAAGAACTGCGACCCGGTCGTGCTCGCCGTCAACGGCTGCTCGGCCGCGCTGGCGATTTCCGACATCCCGTGGGCCGGCCCGGTCGCGGCTGCGCGCATCGGCTTTGTGGACGGCAAGCTGATTGCCAACCCGACCTTCGCGGAGAAAGCCGCCAGCGAGCTGGACCTGTTCGTCGTCGTCGGCCCCAAGGGCATCGTCATGGTCGAAGCGGGCGCCAAGTTCGTCAGCGAGCAGCTGATGATCGACGCGCTGTTCTTCGCCGAAGACACGCTGAAGCCGGTCGTCGCGGCGTACCAGGAGCTCGCGGCGGAAGTCGGCAAGACCAAGTACGTTTACGTGGCGCCGGAAGCGAATGAAGAGCTCGTGGCCGCGTGCCGCGAGGTCGCGTTTGAGGCGATGAAGGTCGCGGTCGTCATCCCGGCCAAGACAGAGCGCTATGCCGCCGTCTCGGTGGTCAAGAAGAACGCCGTCAAGGCGCTCGCGGAGAAATATCCGCTGGAAGCCGAGGCAATCAAGACGATCGTCAGCGACTTCAAGGACGAAATCTGCCGCGCGCAAATCCTCGGCGATCGCAAGCGCTTGGACGGCCGCAACCTCGACCAGGTGCGCCAGATCACCATTGAGACCGGCGTGCTGCCGCGGGCCCACGGCTCGGTGCTGTTCACGCGCGGCGAGACGCAGTCGCTTGTCGCCGTGACGCTCGGCACCGGCCACGATCTACAGAAGATCGAGACGCTCAACGGCACCGAAGATCGCCGCTTCCTGCTGCACTACAACTTCCCGCCGTTCTCCACCGGCGAAGTCAAGCCGCTGCGCGGTCCCGGCCGTCGCGAGATCGGTCACGGCGCGCTGGCGTGGCGCGGCATCAGCCCGGCGCTGCCGAGCTTTGAGATGTTCCCGTACATCCTGCGCTCGGTCTCCGAGATCCTGGAATCCAACGGCTCGTCGTCCATGGCGACGGTCTGCGGCACCAGCTTGGCCATGATGGACGCCGGCGTGCCGATCTCCTCGGCCGTCGCGGGTATCGCCATGGGCCTGATCTCGGACGGCGACAACTTCGCGGTCCTGTCGGATATCCTCGGTGACGAAGATCACTTTGGCGACATGGACTTCAAGGTCGTCGGCTCCGCGGAAGGCATCAGCGCGCTGCAGATGGACATCAAGATCGACGGCCTGAGCCGGCCGATCCTGGAAGCGGCGCTGGCGCAGGCCAAGGCCGGCCGTCTGCACATCCTGGGCGAGATGAACAAGGCGATCGCCACGTGGCGGCCGGAGCTGTCGGCGTACGCGCCGCGGATCTTCACGATCCTCATCAATCCGGAGCGCATCAAGGACCTCATCGGCCCGGGCGGCAAGAACATCAAGTCGATCGTCGCCACCACCGGCGCGCAGGTCGATGTGGAAGAGGACGGCACCGTGCGCGTCGCGGCCATCGACGGCGACGTCGCGGACGCGGCCATCAACATGGTCCGCGGCTTCACCAGCGAAGCGGAAGTCGGCAAGGACTACGACGGCGTCGTGACGCGGATCGCCGACTTCGGCGCGTTCGTGCGCATCATGCCCGGCACGGAAGGCCTTGTGCACATTAGCGAATTGGCGGAAGGCCGGGTCGAGAAGGTCGACGACGTCTGCAAGCTGGGCGATGCGCTCAAGGTGCGCGTCATCAACGTCGACCGCATGGGCAAGATTCGCCTGTCGCGCCGCGAAGCGCTCGGCCTGCCGCCGCGTCCGGCCCGTGAAGACGGCGACCGCGGTGGCGGCGGTGATCGTGGCCCGCGCCGCGATGGCCCGCGCGATCGCGATCGTGGCCCGCGCCGCGATGGCGGTGGCAGCGACCGGGGGCCGCGCGATGATCGTGGCCCGCGTCCGGATCGCGTGGCCGCGTCAGGTGCAGCGGAAGGCGGTCACGGCGAGCGCAGCGATGCAGCCAATGAGCGTCGTCAGCGCCGTGAGCGCACGGAAGGCGGCGGCGAGACGCCCGCCGGCGAGTAGTCCACAGGGGATCGAACGGGAGGCCCGGCGCACGCAAGTCCGCCGGGCCTCTCGGCTTTTTGCCTCAGCCCAGCAGCGCCAGGTAGGTCTGGCGATACGCCGCCAGCACCGCCGCTGTCCCGCACGTCGCCACCACGCGCGCGCGCGCCAGCCCGCCCCAGTGCGCCCGCGCCTGCGCGTCGCCCGCCAGCGTGTCCAGCGCCCGGATTTGCGCGGCCACGTCGCCTACCGGCACCAGCAGTCCAGCGCCGTCCAGCACGTCCGGAATGCCGCCCACTGGCGTCGCCACGCACGGCAGCCCGGCCGCCATCGCCTCCAGCAGCACGTTCGGCAGGCCTTCGCGGTGGCTCGGCAAGCAGAAGATGTCGGCCTCGCGGTAGGCGCGTAGCACCTCTTCCGGCGTCTTTTCAGAGACTTGGACAAGGCGTCGCGCATCAGCCAGCGTCACCAGCGCCGTTTGCATCCGCAGGTCCGCCGCGGCGTCCAGCGCTTCGCCCGCGCCGCCGATCAGCACCAGCTCCACGTCCGGCAGCGCCAGCACCGCTTGCGCGAGCTCCGCCACGCCCTTTTTCGGCGTCAACGCGCCCACGAACAGCACCCGAATCGGCTGGCGCCTCGGCGGCAGCACCGGCGGTCCGGGCGGCGGCTCCGCAGTCTCCACCGGATTGGCGATGCGCACGACCGCCAGCCCCGGCAGCTGCGCCGTCAGGTACTCCCGCAGCTCATTGGACAGCACGATGACGGTCCCGGCCGCGCGCAGCACCGCGTCCAGCGCCGCCCGCTGCGGCTGCGGCAGCCCGTCCCGCCACGCGATGATCTGGTTGCCGGAATGCAGGTGCAACACCGTCGGCACGCCCGCCAGTCGGCACAGGGTCAGCACCAGCGCTTCGCGCGGCGTGGCCCAAAACAGCGTCGTCGTCACGTGCACGACGTCCACTTGCCGGCGCGCCAGCAGCCGCGCGAGGTGGGCCAGCCCGGTCAGCGCCGGACGCAAGCGGTTGAGTCGAAACGCGCTCTTTTCGGAGAAGCCCGTCGGCGGTGGCGCGATGTCCAGCAGCGTCACTGCGAGGTCGTGCTCCGGCGCCGCGGCCAGGTACCGCTGCGTCCACCGCCCCACCCCGCCCATCGGCGGCGGCAGCGGCGCCCAGAGCGCGATGCGCAGCGGCGGGTTCACGGAACGCTGTCGCCCTGCTGGCCGTCAGTCGTGCCGCCGTCGGCACCGAGTGAGCAGCTCATGGCCGCGTTGATTTCGCACTGGAGGATGTCGCTCAAGGCCTTGGTCGCGGCGGAATCGCTCTGCAGCGGCGCGCCGCAGGCGTTTTGACAGGTCTGGTCGCCGTTGCATTTGCCCAGGCAGATCAGCGCGGCGACGCACTTGGCGTTGTTCTCGCACGTCGCGATCTGCACGCTGCACTTGGCTTCCACGCATCCGGCGCCGCTGCCGCCGTCGCCGCCGACCGTGTCGTTGACCGCGGTGGCGGGATTGGCGAGGCAGACGGCCGACGCCTGGGTCTGGACGACGCAGCGCGTGCCGGTCGCGCAGGCTTGGCCGACGACCCAGGTGGCGGGCGAGACGTCCGTCGGGCAGCTGACGGTGGATTGCGCGCCAGTCGGGTCCGTGTAGCAGCCGACGGGCGCGGACGCGGCGTTGCAGGCGCTGCCGGGCGCGCCGCCGGGCGTGGGCGTGCCACTGTTGCTGGCCGTCGTGCCGCACGCGAGCGCAAGCGGGAGCGCGGCCAAGAGGGGAAGATGCCTGAGGATTGCCATGGGGAAGGCTCCACCGCGCGGTCCGGCCAAGCAGTTGGCAGACGGTGCGTTCAGTGATACATGCCAGCACGCTGCCGATCGCCGGTTGCGCCGTGGCTCCGCTAGGTTACAGCGGCGGCCACACCAGCGCAAACGACGCCAGGACGGCACGTCCGGGCACCGCGGCAAACTTCAGGGGATTTGCCGCCCGCGGCCGCGCAGCTGGGCCCATCTCCCCGCCGACTGGAGCCGAACATGCAGCGCCGCGCGCCGTTTGTCTTGCCATGGATCGCCGTGCTGCTCGGGCTGGTGCCCGCGCTGGCGCAGGCAGAAGAACCGCCGGCCGCTGAGCTGGCGGAAAGTCCCACGGCGGCGGAAGTTCTCGCGGCGGCGACCGCTGTGGCTGCAGATGCCCCGACGGCGGCGACGGACACGAACGCGCTGACGCTGTCGATTGGGCTGACGGGCTGGGTATCTGGGCAATATAACTCGGCTTTTCGCATCGATCCGGCGGGCAACAGCTCCACGTCCGGGATTGAGTACGCAAGCCGCCTGCGCGTGCGCGCGGACGCGGAGACCAAGGAAGGCGACCACCGCTGGTCGGTCGGCGGCGCCATCAGCGTGGACGCGATCGACGGCACCATCTCTGGCGGCGCAGACAGCTCCATGGGCGACAAGCTGCCCGGCGCGGCGGCGGATTCCGTCGTGCTGCAGGACGCGTATGTCGGTGTGAAATATGGCAAAATCTTCGGAATTCGCGTGGGCGCGATGACCTCGCAATGGGGCCTGGGCCTGGTGGCCAATGACGGCGCCAACGGGATGTCACTGGAGCGCAACGACTGGTTCACGCTGACCCACGCCGCCGATCGCAACCTGCGGCTGATGGTACATTCCATGCCGTGGGCCAACTGCGAGACGTCGCCGCTGCGGGGCCTGCTGCTGATCGCGGCGCTGGACAAGGTGATTGACGACGACACGGCGTCGTCGGCGGATGGCCAGAACGCCGAGCAGGTGGTGGCCGCGGCGAAGATGTACCTGGCGGAGAAACGCTGGTTTGGCCTGTACTACGTGCGGCGCTGGCAGCACAACGACGTGACTGCGACCTACAATCCCGGCAAGGACCTGCGCGTGCATGTGGCCGATGCGGCGCTGGATTTTGACTGGCGCGACAAAGAGACCCGTCAGGGCGTGCGCGTGGAAGCGGAAGCGGCGGGGATCCTGGGCGACACCTCGCTGGCGCCGACGCCGGAGTATCCGCGCCATGATATCCAACAGTTTGGCGCGTTTGGCCGGGTCACTTATGCCGGCGTGGCGCAGACCGGCCTGACGCTGCAGCTGGACAGCGGCTACTTCAGCGGCGACGCCAACATGGACGACGGCAAGATCACCGCGTTCCATGCCGACCGCAACCTGCGGCAAGGACTGCTACTTTTTGATCGCGTGCTGGCCTGGCAGACCGGTCGCGCCCGGCGGACGGCCAGCGATCCGACGCTGGTCGGCGTGCCGGCGGAGGACCTGGACAGGCTGGCGAGCGGCGGCGCGATCTTTGACGCCATCACCGTCTATCCGAAAGTCGGCTATCGCTTCACGCCCTGGCTGGAAATCTACGGCGGCGCGCTGCTGGCCTGGGCGCCCTCGCCGCTGGTGGATCCGCTGCACACGCGCACGGACGCGGGCGGCCAGCCCATCAACTTCGCCGGCCAGAAGGCCGATGGCCGCTACCTGGCGACGGAAATCGATCTCGGCGCGCGCGCGATGTGGTGGCTGCCGGAGCCGTGGCAGGCCGCAGTGCAACTGTCCTTGGAGCAAGGCTTTTTGCTCCCAGGCGGCGCGCTGGGCACGCTGACGACGGCCGACAACACCGACAACCACGCCTATGCCACGCGCTTGACCGTGGCGCTGCTCGGCCGCTGAGGCCTGAAGTGGAGTTTGCCATGAACCGCAAGCATTTCTCCTTTGAGATCCTGGTGTTCAGTCTGCTGGCCCTACCGGCGTGCACGGACGCGCCCGAGGGGCTGGCGCCGTCGCAGCCGGCGGACACGACCGTCAAGATGGACTTTCTGGCCAAGCCGCTGCCGGACATCCCGCTGCCCAACGATTTGGCGACGCGGTACGACGCGACTTCGCCGACCCAGCGGCGCATCAACGCGTCCCAGCTCGCGCCGACGTCGTTTGAGATCCTGACGCGGGAAAACATCGACATGCTCGACGGCTGGGGCGTTTTCGCACCGATTACGCTGAGTTTCACCGGGCTGATCGACCTCGCGGGCGTCCAGGCAGCCCACGCCAAGGACGGCTTCGCGCTGGCCAACGACGTGATTTACCTCATCGACATCACGCCCGGCTCGCCGACCTACGGCAAGCCGGCGCTGGTCGACATCGGCCAGGGCAATTTCCCTGTGATTCTGAAGGATCGCGCGGGGTATTGGGAAAACGACCCGCGGCCGGACACGCTGTCGCTGTTTTTTGACGAGACGGACGAAGACGTCAATCACAACGGCAAGTTGGACGAAGGCGAGGACACGGATCTGGACGGCATCCTGGACAAGCCGAACTACCTGCCGGGCCTCACGCCGACCGCGACCGATTTGGCCGGCCGGGCCGACGCGCTGATGTACTGGTACGAGCGCGAGACCAACACGCTGATTTTACGGCCCTTGACGCCGCTGCGGCAGCGCACGACCTACGCGGTTGTCGTAACACGGCGGCTGAAAGACGCAAACGGCAAGCCGGTTGGTTCGCCGTTTCCGACCATCAACCACACGGCGCAGACCGAGGCGCTGGCGCCGCTGAAGGACATTCTTGCCGCAGGGCCGCCTGAGCTGGGCGGTCTGCAGCTGGCGGACGTGGCGTTTACATGGAGCTTTTCCACCGGGACGATCTACGACGACCTGAACGCGGTGCGCAACGGCCTGTACGGTCAGGGCCCGCAGGCGTACCTGCAGGACGCGTACCCGGCGGAGATGAGCCACGTCTGGCCGGTGTGGAGCGCGGCGGACATGACCGCGACCGACCCGCACAACCTGTTCGTGGTTCCGGGCGAAAAAATGACGGATATCATGCGGTTGATCGCCGGCCAGGTGCCGGACGCCAACATCGTCTCCGGCCCGGTCGACGGCGAGCGCCTGTCGTTGGCTGGCAGAACTATGCCTCATCCAGTGCCTCGTCTTATGCGTTACCTTCTGCGGTAACAGGAACTCCCGGAACTTATATTGTTACCAGATATTCTTCATTTAGTTG
>CAIYWC010000095.1 GCA_903929795.1 uncultured Myxococcales bacterium
GCACCTGCGACGACGGCAACCCGTGCACGGACGATTCCTGCGCCGGCAAGGCCGGCTGCGTGCACCTCGCCAACGCGGCGACGTGCTCGGACGACAAGGCCTGCACCGAGGGCGACGTCTGCTCGGACAGCGCGTGCCTGCCCGGCGCCATCAGCGCGACCGCGTGCGACGACGGCAACCCGTGCACGACCGACTACTGTTTGCCGACCCTCGGCTGCCAATCCGCGAACAACGCCGCGCCCTGCGATGACGGCAACGCGTGCACGACCAACGACGGCTGCGCCAAAGGCGCCTGCCAGCCCGGTGTGACCAAGGACTGCGCCGGCGCGGGCGTGTGCACCAACCTCGTCTGCGACCCGGTCGAGGGCTGCCTCCCGAGCGCCGTCACGCCGACCTGCAGCGACGGCAACGCGTGCACCATTGGCGACAGCTGCGGCAGCGGCGTCTGCTTGTCGGGCGCCGCCACCACTTGCTCCGACGACAACGCCTGCACGGCCGATTACTGCGACCCGCAAAAAGGCTGCATTTTCAGCCATTGGCGTCCGGCTGTTCTGACGGCAACGCCTGCACGTTGGGCGACAGCTGCGTGAATGGCGCGTGCATTGCCGGCTCCGGCGCGAATTGCGACGACGGCAACCCGTGCACGGCGGACACGTGCGACCCGGCTGCAGGCTGCGTGCACGCCCAGACCACCGACGCCTGCACGGACGGCAACGCGTGCACCATCGGCGACGCCTGCGCGGGCGGCACCTGCGTCCCCGGCGTGGCGGCGAGCTGCGACGATGGCAACCCGTGCACCAGCGACTCCTGCAGCCCGGCGACCGGCTGCGCCAACGTCAACAACACCCTTGCGTGCAGCGACAACAGCGTGTGCACCCAGGGCGACGCCTGCGTCAGCGGCGCGTGCGTGCCGGGCTCTGCGCTGCCCTGCACAGACGGCAATCCGTGCACCGACGACGCGTGCAACCCCGCCACCGGTTGCACGTTCACGCCCAACAGCGCCAGCTGCAGCGACAACAACAGCTGCACCGTTGGCGACGCCTGCAGCGAGAGCGTCTGCGTGCCCGGCGCCGTCACCAGCTGCGACGACAACAACCCGTGCACCGCAGACACTTGCGACCCGACGAACGGTTGTGGCCACGCGAACACGACGGCCGGCTGCTCGGACGGCAGCCTCTGCACGCTGGGCGATGCCTGTGCCGCGGGCGTCTGCAAGCCCGGCAGCGCGTTGCCTTGCAACGACGGCAATCCGTGCACGGTCGACGCGTGCGACCCGGCCAAGGGCTGCACGTTCACGCCCAGCACCGCCGGCTGTAGCGACAGCAACAGCTGCACGGTCGGCGACGTCTGCAGCGCGGGTGCCTGCATCCCCGGCGCTGCCTTGAGCTGCGACGACAACAACCCGTGCACCGCTGACACGTGCGACCCGTTGACCGGCTGCGCCCATGCCAACACGACGGCCGACTGCTCGGACGGCAGCGTCTGCACACTGGGCGACGCGTGCGTGGCGGGCGCGTGCAAGCCGGGCAGCGCGCTGCCTTGCTCGGACGGCAATCCGTGCACGGACGACGCATGCGACCCAGCCAAAGGCTGCGTTTTCACGTTCAACACCGCCCCCTGCGACGACGGCAGCTCGTGCACCGCCAATGACAAGTGCCTGAGCGGCGTCTGCACCGGCGGCAACCTCGCGCCTTGCGACGACGGCAATCCGTGCACGACCGAGCTCTGCGACGCACAAAACGGCTGCACGCACGTGAACAACACCGTGCCGTGCAGCGACGGCAGCGCCTGCACCCAGGGCGACGTCTGCGCGGGCGGCGCGTGCATCGCAGGCCCGACCGTGACTTGCAACGACGGCAACCCGTGCACGACGGACGTGTGCGACCCGGCCAAGGGCTGCACCTTCACCAACAACACCGCGGCCTGCACCGACGGCAACGACTGCACCGTCGGCGACGCCTGTTCGGGCGGCGTCTGCACCCCGGGCGCACCGGTCAGCTGCGACGACGGCAAGCTGTGCACGACCGACTCCTGCAACGCGGCGGGCGGCTGCAGCCACACCGCCAACGCCGTCGCGTGCACCGACGGCAACGCTTGCACCCAAGGCGACGTGTGCGGCAACGGCGTGTGCGAACCCGGCTCCGCGCTCGCCTGCAACGACGGCAACCCGTGCACGACCGACGCGTGTGACCCGGCCACTGGCTGCACCTTCAGCAACAACACCATCGCGTGCACCGACGGCAACGACTGCACGGCCAACGACGCGTGCGCGGGCGGCGTCTGCGTCCCTGGCGTCGCCGCCAGCTGCGACGACGGCAACCCGTGCACGACTGACGCCTGCAACGCCGTCGGCGGCTGCAGCCACGTGAACAACGCCATTGCCTGCAACGACGACAACGCCTGCACCAGCGGCGATGTCTGCGCGAACGGCGGCTGCTCGCCCGGCGCGCTCGTCAGCTGCAGCGACGGCAACCTCTGCACGGACGACGCCTGCGCGCCTGCGACTGGCTGCGTGCACACGAACAACGCGGCGGCGTGCTCGGACAACAACGCGTGCACCAACGGCGACGCGTGCAGCGGCGGCGCGTGTGTCCCAGGCGTCGCGGTCGACTGCGACGATGGCAACCCGTGCACGACCGACTCCTGCGGCGTCAGCGGCGGCTGCATCCACGCCAACAATAGCAACGCGTGCTCGGACGGCAACGCGTGCACGCTCGGCGACGTCTGCTCCGGCGGCGCGTGCGCGGGCGGTGCGGCGGTGACCTGCAACGACAGCAACCCCTGCACGGCGGACACCTGCAGCCCGGCGAGCGGCTGCGTCTTCACGAACAGCAGCGCGGCGTGCTCGGACGGCAACGTCTGCACGGTCGGCGACGCGTGCTCCGGCGGCGCCTGCGTCCCCGGCGCGACGACGGTCTGCAACGACAACAACCTGTGCACCAATGACGCCTGCAACGCGGCCACGGGCTGCGTCTTCACCGCCAACACGCTGCCGTGCGACGATGGCAGCGCGTGTACCAGCGGCGACGTCTGCGCCAGCTCCGCTTGCAGCCCTGGCGCGACCATCGCTTGCAGCGACGGCAACGTCTGCACGACCGACGCCTGCGACCCCGCGATCGGCTGCACCTACACGCCGCGCACCGGCGGCTGCACGGACAACAACGTCTGCACAGTCAACGACGCGTGCGCCGCCGGCACGTGCGTCCCCGGCGCCGCGCTCAACTGCGACGACGGCATCCTCTGCACCGACGACGCGTGCAACACAAGCACCGGCTGCACGCACGGCAACAACGCGCTTCCGTGCTCGGACGGCAACGACTGCACCACGCCCGACGTGTGCAGCGGCGGCACCTGCGTCTCCGGCCCCGGCCAGGCGTGCAACGACAACAACCCGTGCACGACCGACAACTGCAACAACGTCGGCGGCTGTGCGTTCACGCCCAACAGCAACGCGTGCTCGGACGGCAACGCGTGCACCTTGGGCGACGTTTGTGCGGCCAGCGCCTGCCAGCCCGGCGCCAGCGCGCCCAACTGCGACGACAACAACCCATGCACGTCCGACTCCTGCGACACGACCGCCGGCTGCGTCCACGCCAACCTGACCAGCGCCTGCAGCGACGGCAACGCCTGCACGAGCGGGGACGTCTGCGCGGGCGGCAGCTGCACGTCAGGCGCGCTCATCACGTGCAACGACGGCAACGGCTGCACGTCCGACAGCTGCAGCGCGGCGACTGGCTGCGTCTACACCAACAACACAGCGGCGTGCAGCGACGGGAACGTGTGCACCATCGGCGACGTGTGCGCTGGCGGCGCGTGCCAGCCCGGCGCCGCGCAGACCTGCAACGACGGCAACCCGTGCACCGACGACTCCTGCGCCCCGGCGACCGGCTGCAAGACGACCAACAACACCGCGGCGTGCAGCGACGGCAGCGTGTGCACCGTCGGCGACATCTGCGGCGGCGGCAGCTGCATCCCCGGCGCGCTGACCAACTGCGGCGACGGCAACGTGTGCACAGACGACAGCTGCAACGCCAGCACCGGCTGCGTCAACGCGGCCAATAGCGCGGCGTGCAGCGACGGCAGCGTGTGCACCATCGGCGACGTCTGCGCGGCCAAAGCCTGCCAGGCCGGCAGCCCGCAGGTTTGCAGCGACGGCAACCTGTGCACGACCGACTCCTGCAACGCCCTGACCGGCTGCGTTTTCACCAACAACACAATCGCCTGCAACGACGGCAGCGCGTGCACGTCCGGCGACGCGTGCGCCGGCGGCATCTGCACCGGCACGGCGGTTGTCTGCAACGACGGCAACGTCTGCACGACCGACTACTGCGACACAAGCGCGGGCTGCAAGACGGTCAACAACGCGCTCGGTTGCACCGACAACAGCGTCTGCACGAGCGGCGACGTGTGCACCGGCGGCACCTGCGTCGGCAGCGCCATCAGCTGCGACGACTCCAACAGCTGCACGACCGACAGCTGCGACGCCATCACCGGCTGCGCGCACACCGCCGTCGCGGACAACACGGCGTGCGGCGCGGGCGGCAACGGCATTTGCCTGTCGGGCACGTGCTCCATCGGCAGCAGCGTCAACCCGGCGACCAGCTGCAAGCAGATCAAGACCAACTTGCCCAGCCAGCCGTCGGGCATCTACTGGATCGACCCGGACGGTGCCGGCAACGTGTACGCACCGTTCCAGGTCTACTGCGAGCAGACGCTCGACGGCGGCGGCTGGACGCTGGTGTTGAAAGCCGACGGCACCAAGGGCACCTTCCTCTACGACGCCGCGTACTGGACCAACGCGACCGGCTACCAGACCACGCAGACGGCGCTGGACAGCAACGAGGCGAAATTCACCAGCTTCTGGAGCGTGCCGTTCACGCAACTGCGCGTCGGTTTCTTGTATGGCGGCGTCACGAATTACACGACGATGTCCTACACCGCAACCAGCGTGCAAGCCGCGCTGAGCGACGGTGTCTACCACGCCTTCACCAGCGCGCCCGGCCGCGCGGCGTGGAAAGGCTTGCTGGCGGGCTCATCGCTGCAATCCAACTGCAACCAGGAAGGCTTGAACAACAACCCCGCCAATGGCTGGAATCGCATCCGCATCGGCATTTTGGGCAACGAGCAGACCGACTGCAGCTCGCCGGACAGCTACATCGGCCTGGGCGGCGCGTCGTCGACCTGCGGCACGGGCGACCTGGCGGCGGGCGATATTGCCTGCTACACGCCGGATAATGGGACGGTGAATCTGGCGGCGATGGGTTATTTGTTTGTGCGCTGAGCGCGTGGCTTTGCGGTGTGCGCGGCGTTTGACACGGTAATTTTCGCTGGCGTGACTGTGTGGATGGTGGACTGCGTGCGTCGCCATGCGGCAGAGGAGAAAACCCTTCGCCGCGGTCTTCTCCTCTGCACGCCACTTTTCTGGCCCGGGATTTGGTGGGGCAAGGTCTGTGGGTTCGCTGCGCAGGTCGGCCTTTGGCGTCCCCGTGCGCGCTTTGGATCGGAGACTCTTGGGGTGTGGCCTGGAGAGCTGGCTCTCGCGCTTTGCGCGAATCGCCGACCGCTCACGCGGCGGCAAGGCGGCCACGATGCCTTCTGGCCTCGGGGCTGCGCTACTTCGCGCCGGTCGCCGTCGTATCAATCACTTCCTCCGCGGCGGTGTCGGGCGTTTCAGGGACGGGCTTGGCCACGGCGGCGAGGGCGTCCGCGGCGTGTTCCAGCGTCTTGGACAGCGTTCGGAACAGGCTGGCTTGGGTCCGCACGACGGTGATCCCCATGCCGATGCCATAACGCGCCCAGTCGCTGCCGATTTCAAACAGCGAATCGACGAGGTCGGAGTGGGGAGCCGTCTGGTTCGATACGTTCGCGGTGACAGTCTTCATGGTTCATCTCCTGGAGGCGGCGCAGCCGATTGCGGACTGGGCACGCAGTTGTTGCACACAAAACGGCGGGGCGCCGGAGCTTCACTCAGGGCAAGATGGGCAGCCGTGCCCGGCTCGAGCGGCACACTGCAGCGGGCGCAAAACGCGCGGACATGCAGCACCAACGGTTGGAATCCGTAGACGCCATCGAGTGGATCGAGCTTGGCGACGGCGCCGCGCATGCGCTCGCGCTCGCTGCCGACCCGCTGCGCTACCGTCAGGAGTTCGCGCTCCACGCTCTGGCCCGCCCGGTCGGCCACGGCCACCGCGTCTTCCAAAATGGTGCGAATCAGGTTGGACACCGGCACGCGCAGGCTCTCAGCGAAGCGTTTGAGCTCGGACTCCAGCACCGCCGGCACGCGTGTGTGAATCACCCGCTCCTTGCGGTCACGGTCCGGCGCCTCGGGGGCCACTTCGGGCTGGGCGGCGTCGCGCAGATCCGGGGCCGGCGGGATCGCGGACGCGTCGGCGTCGCGGTTGACGGGAGTCTTGGGCTTTGGCGTGCGGCGTGGCGTCTTCATCTTGGCTCCGTATCACATCGGGTCACAATGTATCACGTCGTGATACATTGTCAAGCGCCCTGGAAGCCGGACGCTTCGCAAAGTGGGCGGCGAGGCAGCCGCGGACGTCCTCGCGGCGGCTTGCGGCATCGCGCCGCGTTGGAATCCGCCGAACCTGACAACGGCGGCAAGTTGTGCGCCGAAGATGGCGGCTCCGCGGACGGCAGCGCGTCGCCCGCGCCAACGTGCAGGAAGCGCCGCCAAAAATATCGGACAGATTTTGTCCGTTTTCGGCATTCTGTCAGGGTTTTTCCTGTATTTGCCATAAGTTCGCCATCGGCTGGCGGAATTTCGCCATTCCCCGCTGTCGGGGTTGCCGTAGGCTCCACTGCCAGGAACCTGGACCGGTGTGCGTGCGCGGGCATCGCACCCGAGTCTGGCGGGAGGCTCCATGCAACGATTCGCCAGCGCGGCACACGCCGCGTGGACTGCTCTGTTTCGGCCGCTGCTGCGCGTGGTCTTGCTGTCTGCGCTGGGTGCGGCGGTCGCGCCGCCGGTTCAGGCCGCGGGCAACCAAAATTCGGAAGCGACAGGCGTCGCGAAGCAGGCGATGGACTACTACAAGGCGGGCGAGTTCCCGATGGCAGCTGAGCTGTACCGCCGCGCTTTTCGCCTCGATCCGACGCGGCCGGAGTACCTGTTCGGCTTGGGGCGGTCGCTGCAAAATGCCCAAAAGTTCCAGGACGCGATGCTGGCCTATGAGAGCCTGCTGGCGCTGCTGCCGGCGACCGATCCGTGGTCCAAGAAGGGACGCAACGCCGTGCGCGAGCTGCAAGCGACGATGTCTGCGCTGGAAAAGTCGGCCGTGCACGTTGCGGCTCCGATCAAGGCCGAGCCAGTGGCGCCCGCGCCGCCGCCGGAGCCCGTCAAAGTGGTGGTCGAGGTCCGGCAGCTGCCGGCGGAGCCGCCCAAGCCAGCGCCTCCGGTCGTGGCCCCGGCGCCGGCGCCAGCGCTGCCGGCTCTGCAGGTGGAGCAGATCGCGCAGCCGGTCGCGGTGCCTCGGCCCGCGTGGCGCACTTGGACGCAATGGAGCCTGCTGGGTGTTGGCGCAGTCGCACTCGTCGCCGGCGTGGGCGTCTACGGCGCGGCCGCGTCGGACCGTTCCGTGTTGGACGCCAAGCTCGGCCAGACCCAGAACGGCTACATCAGCGGAATCGGCTATGCGGACGCGACGGCACAGGCAGCCGCGATCGGCCAACACAAGACCGCCGGAGCCATTGCCATGGGCGTCGGCGCAGCGTCGGCTGTGGCGGGCGGCGTGCTCTGGTGGTTGGACCGCTCGATGCAGGCCGCTTGGTTGCCTGTTCCGGTCGGCACCGGCGTGGCATGGGCGGGGCGATTCTGATGAAACACGAGGCAAAGATGATCGCACGTTCTTTCTTGGCCGTCGGCGTGCTGCTGAGCGCATGCACGGAGCAAATCCCAGCCGCGCAACAGTTTTTGGACCAACAGGACGCGGTGGCAGACGTCGTGGTTGGCACGGATGCCGTGGCGGACGCGGCGGATGTTCTGGCCAGCGACGCCCATCCCGACGCAGATGCCAGCGGAACCGACGCGACAACGCCGGATGTCGACACCGCAGGCACCGACGCGACACCGGATGCGACCCCGGACGCGGCTCCAGACGCGACACTCGATGCTGCGCCGGATGCGCCCGACACAGCCGCCGCGTGCGTGCTCGCGCTGTGCGACGATCAGAATCCGTGCACCGACGACAGCTGCGGCGACGCTGGGGCGTGCATCCACGCTGCCAACGCCGCCAAGTGCTCGGATGGCAACGCCTGCACCGTGGGCGACACGTGCGCCGCCAGCGTCTGCGCGCCGGGCGCAGTGACCGGCTGCGACGACGGCAACAGCTGCACCGCGGACAGCTGCGACCCCACCCAGGGCTGCCTCCACGCGGCGGCCAGCGGCGCATGCACCCTGGCTGACAAGTGCGTCAGCGCCGCGGGCTGTCAGGAGGGTGCGTGCGTTGCGCTGGGCGCGGTCTCCTGCGAGGACGGCAACCCGTGCACCACCGACAGCTGTGACCCCGCGAGCGGCTGCAGCCACGCCAACACCGCGGCGGTGTGCTCGGATGGCAACGCGTGCACGGTCGGCGACGCGTGCGCCGGTGGCACGTGCGCGGGCGGCGCGGCGGCGAGCTGCAACGACAACAATCCCTGCACGACCGACAGCTGCGACCCCGCCGACGGCTGCACCACCACGTTCAACACCAGCGCTTGCAACGATGGCAATGACTGCAACTCCGGCGACGTCTGCGCGTTGGGCGTCTGCAAGGGCAGCGGCGGCTTGGACTGCGACGACGGCAACCCGTGCACGAGCGACGGCTGCACGCCGCAGTCCGGCTGCAGCCACGTTGCCCAGGCGGACGGGACGGCGTGCGGCGCCAAGAGCTGCGGCTCGGGCGGCTGGCAGGACGCAAGCACATGCCTCGCCGGGAGTTGCAGCGCGACGCCGACCGTTCAGGATTGCGATGACCAGGACGCGTGCACCAACGACGCGTGCAACGCGCTCCAGGGCTGCCTGCACACGTTCAACACCGCCAGTTGCGAGGACGGCGACGCGTGCACTTCGGGCGACGTCTGCGCGAGCGGGACGTGCAAGGGCGTGGGCATCTCGTGCGACGACGGCCAGCTGTGCACGACCGACAGCTGCGACGCGAAATCCGGCTGCGGGCACGCCGCCAACACCTTGGCCTGCGACGACGGCAACACGTGCAGCGTGGGCGACCAGTGCGCCGGCGGCACGTGCACCCCGGGCGCCGCACCGCTCGATTGCGACGACAAGAACCCGTGCACCACGGACGGCTGCTCCGCAGGCGGCTGCACCCACACCAACAACGCGAACACCTGCAGCGACGGCAACGCCTGCACGCAAACCGACACCTGCCAGGCCGGCGCGTGCGTCGGCGCCAGCCCGGTGACGTGCAGTGCGTCCGACCAATGCCACACCGCCGGGACGTGCGACACGACGAGCGGCAGCTGCAGCAACCCGGCGAAGTCCAACGGCGCGACCTGCAGCGACGGCAACGCCTGCACGCAAACCGACACCTGTCAGGCCGGCGCGTGCGTCGGCGCCAGCCCGGTGACGTGCAGCGCGTCCGACCAATGCCACACCGCCGGGACGTGCGACACGACGAGCGGCAGCTGCAGCAACCCGGCGAAGTCCAACGGCGCGACCTGCAGCGACGGCAACGCCTGCACGCAAACCGACACCTGCCAGGCCGGCGCGTGCGTCGGCGTGCCTCTGCTGTGGGCCCAGCAGGTCGGTTCGGACCTCGAACATTCGATTTCAGCGATTGCCGGCCTGGACGACGGCGGGGCCGTGGTCGCGCTGCAGACCAAGACCGGCTCCGGTATCGACACGACCGTCAGCCGCTACGACAGCTTGGGCAACAGCCTGTGGAGCAAGACTTTTGCCTTGGCCGGCGACGACATCTTGAACGACGGCGTCCAAAGCGGCAGCGTCGTCGCGTTTGTCGGCCACCAGGACAGCAAACCCGGTGCATGGTTCCTCGCGCTCAACATCGCCGACGGCAGCACGTTCGCGCAGACTTATGGCGCGTGCGGCGAAAGCGCCATCCTCGTCGACGGGACCGGCTACGCGACGGTCGGCGGCTCCTACTTCGGCCGCCTGAACAGCGACGGCACGCTCAAGACAAGCTACAGCTACGCCGCGCCGGTCGGATTGGCGCTCAGCCACCTCACCGCAACTGCCAACGGCGGCTGGGTGCTCGTGGGCACGATTCCGAGCGGCTGCTGCGGCACCAATGGCTACGTCTTCGGCGTCAACAGCGCGGGCAAGAACTTATGGAACCTGACGCTCAATGACGGCAAAGACGCCACCAGCGTGCCGGTCGGCGTCGCCGCGCTCCCCGATGGCAGCGTCAACGTCCTGAACGGCGCGTTCAGCAACCCGGACATCGCGTACGTGTTGTACATGCACCGCATCAACACCGTCGGCGCCGACATGTGGCAGCGCAAGGTCGGCACGGTCAACAACTCCAAAGTCCCCAGCGGTTTTCGCGCGGTGAACGGCGGCTTTGTCGCAAGCGGCTACAGCAAGATCGCGCCCAGCGGCTTGTTCGCGCTGCAAGTCGACTTGGCCGGCAACACGCTCTGGGAGATTCACCCGCAGAACGGCGACGCCTGGGCAGCTGGGTACGCGATCGCACCCGCGGGTCAGGGCTTCTGGATCGGCGGCCAGCAAGATACCGCCGGCCCGCGCCAAGGCTACCTGGAGCGCATCGACGGCTTTGGCAACGCCACCTGCGCCGTTTCCGGCGATTGCGCGACAAAAACCTTGGGCGCGTGCGGCGACGGCAACCTGTGCACAAGCGACGGCTGCACCGGCGGCACCTGCAGCCACGCCAACCTCAGCACGAGCGGGTTCTGCGACGACGGCAATGAATGCACGTTGGACGACACCTGTCAGTCCGGCGTCTGCGTGAGCGGCGCGCCGCAGGTCTGCACGGCACTGGACGGCTGTCACGGGATCGGCGTGTGCGACTCCGCGAGCGGCGCGTGCAGCAACCCCAATCTGCCCGACGGCACGACCTGCACGGACGGCACCACCTGCACCGTCAGCGATAAGTGCGCCACCGGCATTTGCACCGGCAATCCGCTGTTATGGAGCAAGGATTTCGGCAATCCAATCAATGCGGTCGTGGCGATGAGCGACGGAGGTGCGATCGCCGCCACAAGTACCGGCACGTCGCCGGTGCAGCTTGTGCGCGTGGACAGCCTTGGCAACACGCTATGGAGCAAACCGTTTGGCAGCGGTACGGCTGCGCTATCCAGCGGCGTGCTGAACGGTGCGGTAGCAGCGTTCGTCGGTGGCGACGTCAACACGGGCAACGGCTGGTTCCTCGCGGTCAACGTCGCCGACGGCAGCGCGGTCGCCAACGTCGTCGAGGATAACGGCGATTGGGACAACCTGTTCGGCGTCGCGATCAACGGCAGCGGCTACGTTGCCGTGGGCAGCACCGGCGCCAAGGGCTGGATCGCCGCGCTCGATGCGAGCGGCGTCAAAACTGCCAGCCACTCGTGCATCTCCCCGGATGTGAACAACAACTTGGTGCAATTGCGTGTCGTGACCAGCAACAACGACGGCGGTTGGACGGTCTCGGGCAGGCTGCATGCCGACGCCGGCAACGGTAGCCTCGGCTACGCGGCGCGCCTGGACAGCCAGGGCAACCCATTGTGGGGCAAGGCTTTCAGCGACGGCAACGTCACATCGACCGCGTTGGGCGCGATGATGCTCGCCGACGGCACGTTCGACGTCCTGAACACCGGCACCAGCGTCGCCACGACCTACGGCTACGGCGGCGGCTGGAGCCTTTTGTTGCACCGCCTGGCCAGCGACGGCACGGAACTCTGGTCGCGCGTGGTGAACAAATCCACCAACGACGAGCGCCCGGTCAGCTTCGTGCAGCTGGCGGATGGCTTCGCCCTCGCTGGGTCAGACAGCTCCGCGACGGGTTTCTACGTCGTCCGCGCCGACCTCGCCGGCAACGCGCTGTGGGAATCCAATCTCGCCGGCTCCGCCGGCAGTCTGGCAGCCATCACCGCGACATCCAACGGATTTTGGCTCGGCGGCGCCCAGTCGGTCAGTGCCACCGTCGTTGGCTACCTCGCGCGCATCGACGGCTATGGCAACGCGAACTGCACCGCTTCTGGCGACTGCGCGACGAAATCACTGACCGCGTGCAGCGACGGTAACGTCTGCACCGGTGACGCGTGCGCCGCTGGCACGTGCAGTCATGCCAACTTCGGCAGTGGCTTGCCGTGCGAGGACGGCAGCGCGTGCACGCTCGACCTATGCGACGCCGCCGCAGGCTGCAACCCCAGCAATGTCGCCGACGGCTTGGCATGTGAGGACGGCAGCGCCTGCACGCTCAAGGACAGCTGCAAGGCGGGCGCGTGCGCCGCGGGCGTCAAGTCGACGTTCAGCCACGCCTTGGGCTTTGACTACTATGCCGGATTGACCGGCGTCGCTGTCAATGCAACGGGCTACGCGTATGCCGGCCGCGCGCATGGCACCGACAATTTGTGGATGGTTGTCACAGACTTGGGCGGCACGATCCTCAATGGCGACGCGAACGGCGACGCGGGCAATGTCGTCGACCTCGGCGGCTTTGACGAGCTGCACGACGTGGTCACATCGGGCAGCGGTTGGACATTCGCTGGCAACACGGGTGCCGACCAGACGCACGACGATGGCCTGCTCTACGCGGTCGCCGCGGACGGCCTGACCATGCTCTGGAAGAAGACCTACGGCGGCACCGGCCAGGACGAGTTGCACGCCATCGCAACGCGGCCCGGCGGCTACGTGGCTTGCGGCGGCACGTCTTCATCCTTGCTGGGCGGTGACGAGAACTTCTGGCTCCTCACGACGGACGCGAGCGGCAACAACGCGACATCACATAACTTTTATGACCAGGCGAGCTATTACCAGAGCTGCGCTGGCGTCATCGTCGCCGCCAACGGCGACATCGTCATGGCCGGACGCGCGGACAATGGCGGCTGGGTCGTGCGCACCGACGCAAGCGGCGCCAAGCTGTGGGACAAGCGCATCGCTGGCGATTTCAACGCCACCACAAGCCTCGGCACCGGCTTGAGCAAGGTCGTGGAAGTCGCGGGTACTTTGTACGTCGTGGGCAGCTACGTCGCCGGTCCTGCCGCGACAAGCAAGGTCTGGCTTGTCGCCCTGGACGCCAACGGCAACGTGTTGTGGCAAAAGACCTACGGCTCCACCGCGGATGACTTCGGCAGCGGCATCGCCGCCACCGGCGACGGCCTGATCCTCGCTGGCGCGACGGACGGCTTTGGCGCGCCCGCCCGCGAAGGCTACGTCGTCCGCACGGACCTGAACGGCAACCTGCTGTGGCAAAAAGCCATCCCGAGGCCGTCCGACAGCACCAACGCGACCGGCACGTGCAGCCTCGCCGCGGTCGCCACCGCCACCGACGGCTTTGTCATTGCCGGCACCGACGACCAAAAAGGCTGGGGCGACGGCTGGATCGTCAAGCTCGACAGCTGGGGCAACGTCACCTGCGCCGACAGCGGCAGCTGCGGCGGCGAGGCCGAAACCTTCTGCGACGACGCCAATCCGTGCACCGCGGACGTCTGCGCCGCGGCCACCAACGGCCTCTGCAGCCACACGCAACTCGCCGACGGCAGCGTGTGCGGCACCGGCAAGACCTGCACCACCGGCGTCTGCAAGTAGGCGCCGCCATGCACCGACTCCTGGCCTTGCACCAGCGCCGTTGGGAGGCGTGGCTTGACTTCTCGCGTGCGCGGCGGTACGCGTCACCGCACAGCGCGCATCGGGGTGCGCTGCGGGAACCCATGGATATTGAGCAATTGCAGGCCTTTTTGGCCATCGTGGACCATGGCTCGGTGCTGGGCGCGGCGGATGCGCTGAAGCTGCCGCGTTCGACCGTGCGCGCGAAACTGGACGCGCTGGAGCAGGAATTCGGCGTGGCACTGCTGACGCGGACGCGGGATGGCGCCGAGGCGACGGCGGCCGGCGTGGCGCTGGCGGAGCGGGCGCGGTCTCTGGTCAACCAGCTGCGGTCGCTGCCGAGCGCCGTTCGCGACGAGATGAATGTGCCAACCGGCGAACTGCACCTGCGTGTGCCGGTCGGGCCGCCGCCCGAGTTACTGGGCCTGCTCATCAGCGCGTTCCGCGAGCGCCATCCGCAAGTGCCGCTGCATCTCAGCTTTGCCGAGGATCCGCTGGCGCAATTGCCCGCCGACGTCGATTTGGTGCTGCATTTTGGTCCGAACCTGCCGCGTGGGCCGTTTCGCACCCAAGGGCTGATCACCCTGGACGAGCAGCTGCTCGCGTCTCCGGAATACCTGGCGGCGCACGGCACGCCGCGGACGTTGGCGGAGCTGCAGGACCACCCGCTGCTGATTTGGCGCCCGCCGGGCGAAGATGGCCGCGCGCTGCCGATGCGCGCAGGCGGGCTGGTGCCGGTCAAGCCGGCGATTGTCGCGGCGGACGTTCACCTGCTGCGGATGCTCGTGGCGGCGGGCGCGGGCATTGGGCTGCTGCCGAACCCGCCAGTGCCGGTCAGCCTGGAGTCCGACGGGCTGGTCCCGGTGCTCAAGGAGCTCGTCGGCCAGCCGTGCGTCGTGCGGTTGGCGATCCCGGAGGCGCGGGCGGCGACGCCCCGCACGCGCGCGGCGGTGGCGCTGATTCGGGAGATGGCCGAGGGCACGCTCGGCTTCCTGCCGCCGGAGGACGACGCCGGCGAGTTGGACGAGTCTGCCGCGTAACCAGGCGAAATATGGACCCAAAGCCAAGACCGTATGCCGCTTGGTGGGTCAGCGTTCCGTTGACATGCGATTCCGGACTTACGCGCAAGTGCTTGCGATCAATGCATAACGCAGATGGTGCCGCCGGTCGCCTCAGTGGGCTGAGGCAGGGCCCGCTTCATCAGGCCGTGGAGCCGATAGCCGACCTGGACGCCCGGGATGACGCCGCGTCAGCGCCAGCGCGCGCGCGGGGCAAGACGTGCGGTTGTGGATGATCCGGCGCTTCCCAGGCGCTCGCCGCAGGCGGTGGATGGCTTCGCCGGCTCCGGGGCGGGTGGCGGGTGCGGGCGCGCGCTCTCGGCGTCCAGCCCATGAAGTCGGCACCACGGACTGGGCGGCCGCATCGGCTGGCATGTCCGGAACGCCGGCGGGCTCAAGCGGCGGACCGTCGACTCCAACCGATGTTTGAGATCCAGCCTTGTCGATCCGCGGCGTGCCCGCTTCGAAACATGCGCGCGGTCCCGGTCCGAAGTGCAACAGGTTCAACCGGAAGCGTTTGGCGTCCGACGTGGGTTAGGATGTTCGGCGTCGGTCGGATCAGGCGCGCAGCGGCCATGCAAAGGGCATCACGCCGCTTGGTGCAACGACCGCGGCGGCAATCGCCCCCGCCACCCGCATCACCGTCAGTCCGTGCTGCGCCGCGAGAAAGCTTGGCCGACCCCGACGAATCGCATCGCGCACCTCAGCAATCACCGCCTGCGTCGCGTCGCGTTCGGCGACCCCCAGCATGCGGGCATGGCCGTCTCGCGTTAGCGTCACGCGCGAGCGACCGCGACTCACGTTGACGTCCAGCGTGCCCGAAGTGCCGTACGCGCGCAGCTCCCTTCGCACCTCGCCGCCGCCGATTTGGACGGTCAGCACCAGCTCCAGTTCCGGCGTCCGCACGGTCGACGTCAGCGCTGCGTCGTACCCGTCCAACCAGCGGGCATCCACGACAACCGCGTCTGCCAGCCGTTCGCCGAAAATCGAGACTTCGTGAATCAACAGGTCGTACAGCTGCGCCATCGCGTACCGCGTCGGATGCGGACCGTCGTTCAGGCTTGGCTCCACGCGCAGTTGTTCGACGCGCTGCAGCGCCCCGATCCGCCCACGGGCAATTGCATCGTGCAGCGTCTGGACCGCGGGTTCGGCGCGCGTCGTGTGCGCGACGAAACAGCGCGGCCCCGACAGGTTCGCAAAAGTCGCCAGCAGTTCGGCTTCGGCGAGATTGGCCGCGAGCGGCTTCTCGCATAACACGTGCACACCGAGCGCCAGAAGCGGCAACGCCAGCGGCGCATGGGTCTCCGTAGGCGTGGCGATGCTCACGACCGACACACCGTGCTCGACCAACGCTTCAAGCGTGTGCGCCGGTGGCCGCGTCAGACCCAGCTGCGCCAGGGCGTCCGCATCCCGGGCATGGCGGACAAACGCGGTCACAGCGTCTGCCCCGAGCAGGTCCCGCCACGCCGCAGCATGGCGCTTGCCCATCCGGCCCAGACCAATCACCGCAGCGCGCGCCGCCAACAGCCGGGGCACAGCGTGAAACTCGCCAGTCCCGAACTTGGCCGCGTATTCCTTGCGAATCCCCGGGCACACGGCGTCAAACCGGCAGGCGTGGCAGAAATCCGGCTTCACGCAGGACGGATCGCCCACACCGATGCCGACGTGCGCCTGCGCTTCACCGTACACGTCGACATCGCCATCCAGCACGCACGGCGGCACACCGCACGGGTGGATCAAGTTGTCCAGCACGAGGCCCATCGCGCGTGCCAACAAGAGGCCCGCGCGGAAGGGCGCAGCCAGCTCGGCCATGCGCGGCAGGACATCGGGGTCCAACGGTCCATCGCCGATGTGGCTCGCCACGGCGAGGCTGAGTGTCAGCGCCGGATAGCTGCCCAGCTCGCGGGCGACGAACGCAATGAATGCGGGGAATTCTGCGGCGGACTGGCGCGTAATGACGTGGTTGAGGGTGACTGAGATGCCCGCTTCACACAGCCGCCGAATTCCGGCGACGGTCCGCGCGTGGGTGCCCGGCGCGGCGGTCAGCGCATCGGACGCCGCCGCATCATGGTGATGGAGGGCGACGAGCGCCTGGTCGAGCCCCGCCGCCGCCATTTGCCTCGCGAGCGCGCCATCGCCAAGTCGAGTCGCGTTGGTCTGAATGCCGATCCGCCCCACGCCCGCCTTACGCGCGGTGGCGATGATGGCGAGCAGGTCGCGATGCAACGTGGGTTCGCCGCCCGTAAATGTCACGGAGAGTTCTTCGCCATCGGCCGCTTGCAGGACGCGGATGCGCTCCTGCACGGAGTCGAGCGACAGCTCGGGGCCGGAGAAATCGACCCAGCAAAACCCGCAGCGTTGATTGCACGCGTGGAGAATGCGGATCACGTGCTCCCGCGAGGCGCTCCGCCCCGAGGTGCCGACGGCTTGCACGTCCAAGTCGATGTGCACCCCTTCCGGCTTGGTGCGCCGGCCGCCCGGCAGCCACGCCAGCGAACGGTCGGGATCGAACGGCGTGACGGCCGCGTTGCCAAAGTGCGCCGCCAAGGACCGCTCCACGCCTTGACAGCGGCCCGTCAGCGCGCAACCCAGGCAAGGCGGCAAGTGAACGCGCCCCGAAGCGTCGCGCGCGCCTTCCACCGTCAGCAGGGGCGTCATCTTGGCGACGTTGCGAAAGGCGCACGGATGGAACCCTTCCGTGCTCGCGAGACGGACCGCAATGCCCGCAGCGGCCAGCAAGCTCAGCGCCTTCCCGAGATCGCTCTCCGCTTGGGAAGGCAACACATGGAGCGCATCGGGCGCCTCAGGCTCGCGCGAACGGTACGGCACGAAGCGAAATGCCGTTAGATTCGGCCAGCGCGTCACGGCCAAATGCGCCAGCGGCAACAAGGAGGCTTGCGTCGCCCGATTCACCGGCGTTTCCAACTCCACGGGCAGGCCTGACGCGAGCGCGCGGTCAATCCCCAGCGCCGTCAGCTCGAACGCGCGTGGCATACGGGTCGCCGCCGCGGCAGTCGCAGCGTCATGGCCGAAGATGCCGATGCGCAATCCGCTCACGTCCGCCGCGATGAGCGCTTGCAGGTAGCGCGGATCGCCCAGCCTGAAACCGTTGGTATGAAGCAACGCGGTCGCACCCGTCGCCCGGATACGGCGGATGACCTCCGGCAGCAAGCGGTGCAGCGTGGGCTCGCCGCCGCCGAGAATGACACCCGCGGGCTGCTCACGCTCCAGAAGCGCCATCAGGCGGCCGAGCACGCGGTCATCGCCCAAGTCCGGCGTCATGCGCGGCACGTGCTGGGCGCAAAAGACGCAGTGGGCGTTGCACGCGTCCGTGACGGAGAACGGTACGATCGAGCGCTGGTTGTTGCTCACCACGGCGGCTCCGTGAACGGTGCCGCCGCGTCAGCTTCGCCAAAAGGCACGAGTAAGGCGGATTGCCAAGGCTGTGCGAGGGCGAGTCCGGGACCATCGATGCGAGTCGCCACGTGGGCGCCCGGCAAACCCTGCTGCCAGCGCACGGGCCCAAGCGCCAGCGCGCGCGCCAAAGGCCCAGCCAGCTCCGCCGCCAATTGCGACTGCAGCAGCACCTCTTCCGGCGCGCCCGGGCCTTGGCGCAAATGAGCGCTGCTGACGACACGGCCGCCATGGAGGAGCCAGGCTTCGGAGTGGCCATCGGACGGCACCGACTCCAGCCGGGTGCCAACCAGACAGAGATAGCGCGTCGGGTCCACATAAACCAGCGGCGCGCAAACCAACGCGGACAGCTGGCGCGCCCGGACATCCTCATCTTGCTCAAGGCCCAACGCATCGACGGCGTGAACGAGTACGGGTGGCAGTTCGTCGATCGGCCAAATTGCACGGGCCAGGCGCACGAGGCGCGGGCCGTCGCGCGTCGCCGCCCTACGCACCGCATGCGCGAGCCGGATACTGCGACTGCAACTGTAGCTGCATGGGAAATGCTGGGTGAATTTGCCGGCGGGCCGATGGTTCAGCAAGCCGTGGGGCGCTCCCAGTGTCGCGGCGCGAATCGCGTGGGTAAAGGCCTCGTGCAGGGTCATTCGTTCCAATTCGAGCCAGTTTGCGCGGCAACACGACGGGTACCCAAACAGCGCGCCCATCTCCAGCCGCAGTGCGTTCAATGTCGCGCGATCCGGGGAGGCCGCCATCGCCGCGTCCAGGCTCACCAGCTGCGCGGCAACCGCCGGATCACGGACCACAAACACGCTTTGCACAGCGGCCATGTCCGCGCGGACAGCTTGGCGCGCTGGCGCAGCCGTTGCATAGGCCTGACTGGACGCAACAGTGAGGCCCATCGCCTTCGCCGCAGCACACAACTTGGTCAGGAACGTCGCATCCACATTCTCGATGCCTGCCGCGGGCCGGACGCCGTCCACGACGGACAGCAGCGCGGCGCCCGGATGGAGCACAATCGCCGCCGCGATCCATGCGGCAAGTTCAGCGTCCGGTGGCGGCATTTCTGGCAGCTGCTCGCGCCGATTGGCGTCCTTGCGAAAGCGCGCGCGTTCCGCGTTCGCCAGCCGCCCGGGGTGGTCGAGCACCGCTTGCAGCCAATGCGCGAGCGCGTCGCCAACCGCTTCGCCGGCCGCGAGGACGCGCCTTTGGCGCACGGGCCATGCTGCGCCACCCAGCGTCGCCGCCACGGCGCGTCCCCAGGCGAATGGCGTCATGCCATGATCGCTGGTCCGCACGCCCGTCGCACCCGGCGGCGGCGGAACCTCCAGACGGCCATCGCGCGTGAGCGCAACGCGTCCGCCGGGCGCATCGACGACGACATCCACGCCAAAACCCTCGCCGCCCAGGCTGACGTGCACGCGCGTCTTGCCATCAGCCGTTTGGGCGTCCAGCTCCGGGAGCGGCCACGGCCCACGCAGCGTCACCGCCGTCATGTCCTGCAGCAGCAGGTGCGCGGCCAGCCCGAGCCCCTCGGCCAGACGAGCGAACAAGCGCTGCGTCAGGCTATCGGTCTCGGATGCATCGGCCAGCGGTGTCGACGCGAGCGCCAGCGTCACCGCGACCTGCTGCGGCCGCGCGGGCATGTGGCGTTGCAGCGCGCGCACGCCGTCCATCGCCAGCGTTGCCAGCCCCAGATGCGCGTTTGGCGGCAGATTTTGCGCGGGTCCGGGTAGCGGCCCCAGCGCGAAAACAGGGCGTTCGCCCGCCGCCAGCAACGCTTGCAGCCGGTCCAGGGGCGCGCCCGTCGCGAGCAGCGGGAGCGTCGGATCCAAATTGGGCTGGAGCCCCAGCGCCGCCACGCCGGCCTGACTCGCCGGTTCCATGCCTTCGTGCTTGTCGACCACGCAGCCCGGCAATTGCGCGGCAACCAGCTGCCAACCAAACGTCACCGGACCGCTGATCGCCAGCTTTTGTGGCCGCTTGCGCGTATCAACCGGCTGACGGTGCGGCGGCAGTGCGACGCGAATTCCATCCAGGTACAAGACATCGAGGCCACTGCGGCGGGCGCAATCGATGGCGTCGGCCGGCGATTCGACGATGGGTTCGCCTGCTTGATTGAAGCTCGTGTTCAGCACCATCGGCACGCCGGTTGCAGCTGCGAATGCCGCGATGAGCGCGTGGTAGTGCGGCGTTGCCGCTGCCGTCACAGTCTGCGCCCGCACGGTGCCGTCCACGTGCACCGCCGCCGGAGCGACTTCGCGCAAGCGCGGCTTGGCCTGCATCGCCAGCAGCATGAACGGTGAAGGCTGGTTGTCCTCCAGCCAATCGGTTTGCGCGGATTGCAGGATCGCGGGCGCAATCGGTCGCCAGCCCTCACGCAGCTTGGCGTCATTGAGGCGGTCGCGGATGTCCGTGCGCCGCGGATCGCCGAGGATCGAGCGGTGGCCGAGCGCGCGCGGACCAAACTCACTGCGCCCCTCAAACCAGCCGACGAGCGCACCTTGGGCCAGATCCCGAGCCGCATGCAGCGCGGCCTCGCCCCGCGTCAGGATGGCGTCCGTAGCCTCGCCCGCGCGTCGCAGCGCCTCCAGCGCCTCTTGTGGCTGCCAAGCCACGCCCAAGCCGCCATCGGCGAGTCGCTGCCGCACGGGCTCACCAAGCCTCGCCACCGCAAACAACGCCGCCCCGAGCGCGTTGCCCGGATCCGCTGGACTCGGCGGCACCCACAGGCCCGTCAGCCACGGCTCGCGGCCGATGCGTCCGTTCATCGAACAGTTCAGCGCGACGCCGCCGCTCAGGCACACGTCGGTCAGCCCCGTTGTCGCGTGTGCCTGCCGCAAGATGGTCAGCACGGTCGTCTCGATGGCCGCTTGCACCGATGCTGCGAACTTGGCGTGCAGTCCAAAATCGATGGGCGCCCAGGGCGCACGCAGCACTTCATCGGCCGGATGGCCATGCCGCCACGTGGACCCGAGCGTCACCCCATCCGGCTGCAGGTGCAGCAGGCCCTGGGCCCAAGCCGGATCCGCCGGCGCGTAGCCCGCCAGCCCCATCAGTTTGCCCTCGCCGCCCCGACCGAAGCCGAGCTGCAGCGTGGCTTCCTCGTAAATCCCGCCCACCGTCAACGGGCCGCGCGGAATACGCGCGATTCGGGTCAGCCCCTGCGCATCCGCGCGGAACACGACGAGCGTGTCGTCGTCGCCGTGGTTATCGACCGTGAGGACCAGCGCCTGACTGAAGCCGCTCGTGTAGAACGCCGCTGCTGCGTGGCTCACATGGTGCAGACCGTGGCGTTCTGGACCGTCGTCACGCCACGGCACCCGACTCGGATTCGTTCGCGGCGGCAGTCCGGCCTGCGCTCGGAACTGGCTCTCGCTCTGGTTGCCAACCACGAGATCCACGTCGTCCAGCGTCCAATTCCGGGAGCGCAGCGCGCGTTCCAGCGCCAACAACGGCGGGCGTTCGTCATAGCGCTGGCGGCTCAGGCGCTCTTCGCACATCGCCGCCACGATCACGCCGTTGTCGATCAACGCCAGCGACGACTCCTTGTTGCCCACGTTGACGCCCAGAATCCGCATGCTACCTCAGACCGGCCGCGGGATGCGCGTGAGCCGGTCATCCCAGTCCAGAAACGCCGCAAGCTCTGGAAACGTCTGGGCAAACGACTGACCGCGTACCGCGTCGATCAGGTGCGTCTGGGCAAAGAAGAGCGCTTGATCGGCCGCCGACGCGGGCCGCCGGTCCAGCGCCAGCAGCAGGCCTTCCACATTCTGCCGCAATTCCCCGGTCAAGGGCAGGGGCATCAGCGTGGCCGCCACCGCCCGCTTGGCCGCGTCCGGCAGGATCGCCGGATCAAAATACGGTGGGTCAAAAACCGGACTCAGGCCCAGAATGAGCTCCTGCGCGTGCGCCCAGGCGATCAGCTCGTGCAAGTACAGCACGTTGTAGGCGCTCAGCGTTGCATTCACCACCACGTGAACATTCGCGCCAATCTCGCGAAACCACAGGGTATTTTGCGAAACAGTTGACCATTTGGCCGGATATCGGAGGTACTCGAAACGTGCGCCCACGGCGTCAAGGCTGACCCGCACGTTCACGCGGCGAAACGCCGGCCACAGCTCCCGCGCAGCTTCGGGAATGCGCGTGCCGTTGAGCGTGTAATCCAGCTCGATTTCCTTGGCGCGGCCCATCGCCACCCAGTCGCGGAGCAGGTCGAAATGCGCATCAATGACCGACGGCTCACCACCGACGAACTCGACGCGCTGCAGTTGCCGGCTCAGCGCTTGCAGGCTCAGGCGCATCACGTCATTGTCGAGCAGCCAGTTCTCGATCGGGGGGACCTCTTGGCGTGCCCGCTGGATGATGGGCAGCTGCGCGGCGGTCTCCGGCAAGTTGCGCCACTCCAGCGCGACCGACGAACTGGAGGCCGGGCCACACGTGCGGCACTTCAGGTTGCACAGGTTGCCCGGGCAAAGCGAGAGGTCTTCCAGCCGTACCGTCTTGCTCAGATCGGCCGTGGCCAGCTCCGGACGGCGCAAAAAGTAGTACTCGCGGCGCGATTGGGCACCCACGGCTTCCGCCTGCCAACAGCGCGCGCACGCCGGGACCTGCTTGCCGTCCAGCATGTCCTGCCGCAGCTTGGCCAGCGCCGCCGACTGCCAAATCTCCGTCAGCCCGTGCTCACGGACGGAAAAAGGCCGTCCGGTCTCGTCCCGCAACGGTTCGGCAAAGAGGCAACAGGGGCGTGCGTGGCCCTGCGTGTCGATGTCCAGCGCGCGAAACGGCAGCGCGCACAGGGTCGTTGGCGGCTGATGTCGAGCCGGCTCAGGCGGCGTGGCGGGAAGCGGGAGGCCAAGCGCTTGCGCCAAGGGAACGCCCGGCGTCCGCGCCAGTGCGTCATCGGCGCGTTCCAGCAGCGCTGCCATTTCCGCGAAAAAGGCACTCGATTCGTCGGCTGTCAACCGCGGCAATGCCCCCCGGTAGCCGACTTGCACGTGTGCGAGACGTCGCCAAGCTTGCCGGGATTCATCGCGGCTACGGAGCTCAACCGGCACGGTGAGACGCCCCGCCGCGAGCGCGAGCACAACCACGTCCGCGTCTGCGCCTGTGTCCATTCGCTCCATCACACCTGGAGTGCGCAGCTCGATACACCGCCTCCGAATCTGACTGTCTTGTCTCCGTGGGGCAAAGTCAAGTCGTTGCGGCCCACGTCGCTGAAACGACGGCGCGAACCTCAGCGCGCGCCCGCGGCAGCGCCTTTTCTCGCCAAATGGGCGGCGGAAGACGTCGTGGGCGCATCAGACTGCCAACCTTGCCCGTGACTTGAACTTGGCATTATTTGGATTCAGATTGCAGGGTTATGGCGCTCGTGGGCGAGTCCGGCTGATGGGCGTCCAGCGCGATCGCCGCCAGATGGCCGATCCGCTGGTGGCCGACGGCCGAGAAGTGAATGAAGTCGTTGAACCACGCGACACCCGCTTCGCCGTCGAGTACCTCCCACAAGTCGAGAAACTCGCCCCCGCCTTGCTCGACAGCGCGGCGACGTTTGGCCACGTGCCCCGCGCGCAGTGGGCCGCGGCCAGCCAACAAGTCCATCGCCAAGAAATCGGCCAAATAGACGAAATGGCTGCCGCGGCGGCGCGCACAGTCCACGCCTGTCGCGATTTCGCTGATTCCCTGTTCGGCCGCTGGGTTGGCGTTTATGCTCGCGAGTTCAATGGTCCGCTTCCAGTGTCCCGGGTTCGGCGTGTCCATCATCATCAAGACGAGGAGCAAGATGGTGCGAAGCTCCTGCAAGCGACCACTCGGCCGAATCAGGTCATCGTTGCTGCCACCCAGAAAGACGATTTCGTGGGTTTCGGCGGGGATTTTGTCGGAGCACAGGCGTGTCCCGAACCAGCCAAATGTGCCACCGGCATCTGTCCAACGGCCGCTCTGGGCACGGCATTTCGCGCTCTGCTGGTTGAGTGTCGCGAGGACACCGTAGGACGGGTCGGGCAAGGTGTTGTCGTTGGCGGTCGAGTAGCCAAGAAGCAGACAAGTCATTTGGCCGTCGGCTCGGGGCACGTCGAACTCCTGATTGTCATGGGGGAAAAAGAGTGCGATGACAACCGCGGCACCCAATACCACCGGGATACCGAACGCCAAGACCTTGCCCCACCGTCCCGACCGCGCGCCGGCCGCCTTTGACCAACGGACCACCAACAGGACGGCCGCGACCAGCGCGAGCGTGAGCCAAGCGAATGCACCGAATCCGGGGAACAACCAACAACCCACCGCGCACGCGAGGCTCAGCACACCGCTGACGAGCCCACCGAGCGCCAGCACCTGAACGACGCAGCAACCGAGGATCGCGGCACACGCTATCGTCCGAAGCTCGCGCTGGACCGGCCATGAGCCGCGCGACCGTTCCAGTATTGCCCCTTCTGCCTCACCGGCGACCGCGACGCGCCAGGACTGCACAGTCGGCCCGACCGGCCCGGCGTGGAGGCGCGTGTGGCAGCGGCCGACACTCACTTCCGGAACACCCTGCGTCAGGCGAATGCGCACCGTTGCATCCTGCCCACCACACGCGACAACCAAGTCGCGCAGGCGCTGATCGTCGGTCCTGAACGGCACCGGTTGCCACGGCACGCTCGTCAGACCGGCATCGTCTCGCGCCAGGCTCTGCGGCGCCGCCAACCGGTGGCCGCGATTGACGACCTTGGGCGCCACGCGCTGGGGCACAACGTCTGGCGCCTCGTTGCCGATCAGCAGCCATGCGAGTCGATGCGGATCCGGACCCAGAATCGAAAGCTCAACGTCAGGCTCCAGCGCAACCACAACAGTCGTGCCCGGGGCGACCGCGAGGGTCTTGCCCGTTGCGTGAATCGAGATGGGCTCAACGCTTTCGTCGATCCGGTTGCCATAGCGCAGCGTGATGGAGTTGCCGAAGGGCTCAAACGCGCCCTGTCCGACCGCCGGCGTCGAGGACAGCCAGAGCGGGGACAACATGGACGCCGCGACGAGCGTGCCAAGTGCCAAAAGGCGGCGGACCAGCGCCCAGCTTGGCCGACGCCCAGGACTGGCGGTTCGCGAAAAGTGACCGAGATTGCGCGCCATAGGCCACCTCCGCATCGTCCAGACCTGTGGGCGAACCACGTGATTCAAGGTCGAATTGGGCGGGGATCTTGGGCGACGGATCAGGGCGATCCCAGTTCTGCGCGATCTGGTCCTTCATTCAGCCCTCACAACCAAGCTCAGCCAAGATCCAAGGACGGTTCACGAGCGCGCCTGGTGAATCGCGTGTGCATCTGTGAAGAAATGGGCGAACGGTGGCACCCCGAAATGGATCCACGCGTGGACAACCATCTGTCGATAATCGAGATTCACCCTCGAACGCCATTTTGACCTCTATGCTCTGGGATTCCGATCTTCACATTTGCGCCGATTCTTTCAGCGTGTCAACATGTATGCACATAAATATGTGCTGCGACCGCCAAGTGACATGGAGGCAGAGGATGGTGGGTCGTCCCGATGCCGATTTTTGGACCCAGGTTCGAGCCGAGCCCGGTCTTCCATCCGACGCGTGCCCCGGCGGATCTCGGCCAAATCCTTGCCGCATTCGTGCCGCGCCCGCGGTCTCGTCCAGCTTGAGCTGGACCGCGTGCACGACGATCGCTTCCAGCGCGTTTTCCTGCTGTGGCAGTTCGCCCAGCGCCGCGCGGGCCTTGGATTTTTTCGCGGGTGGCCCTGACAGGCCGGGAGAGCGTGTCCAAGTTCGGGGACGCTCAGATCGGGCGCGTCGCAACACGCAGTGACTTCACCAGAATCTGCTCGTGCGCCAGGACGTTCAGCCGGCCAAAAAGTCAAGCCTGAGGCACAGTTCCGACCTGCCGCTGCGCAAAGGCGTGCCGGCCCCGCGCGAGAAAAGACTCAGATCCGAACATCGTCCTACGGCACACACCCCGGCAGCGCCGTATGCACGCACGCCTGCGTGAACGGGTTGCACGTATCGGCCGTGCACGCGTTGCCATCGTCGCACTGCGCGGCTGTCGTGCACTGCGGATTCGCCACACAATTCGCCAGCTTCTGGTACACGCAGTTGCCCGTGTACGGGTTACAGATGTCCTGAGTGCACGCGTCGCCGTCGCTGCAGTCGGCGTCCGTGGTGCAGCTGGCGCCGCAGCCGGCGATGAGCTGGTACGCGCAGCCACCGGACTGCTTGTCGCAAAAGTCCTTTGTGCACGGGTTCTTGTCGTCGCACGCCACGGTCGTGCCGGTGCAGATGCCGCCGCTGCAGGTGTCGCCGCTCGTGCAGGCGTTGCCGTCGTCGCACGCGCCGCCGTTGAGCGCGGTGAACGCACACGCGCCGCCGGTGCAGGTGTCCTCGGTGCACGCGTAGCCGTCGTCGCACTGCGCGTTGGTCTTGCACTTTTTGGCGCATTTCGGCTCGTTCTTGAAGACGCACTGGCCGTTGGCGGGGTTGCAGACGTCGATTGTGCACGGGTCGCCGTCGTTGCAGGTGACGGCGGTGCCAGCGCAGGTCGCGCCGGTGCAGGCGTCGCCGCTCGTGCACGGGTTGCCGTCGCTGCAGGCGGTGCCGCTGGCGGCGATGGTTGAGCTGCACGCGCCGGTCTTGGCGTCGCAGCTGTCGATGGTGCACGGGTTGCCGTCGTCGCACAGCCCGACCGGTCCGGCGCCGCACACGCCTGCAGCGCAGCGATCGCCCACGGTGCACGCGTTGCCGTCGTCGCAGGCCGCTCCGCTGCTGGCCGTCGCCGCGCATTTGCCCAGCGTGCAGGTGTCGGTCGTGCAGACGTTGCCGTCGTTGCATTCGGCCGCGGTCGCGCACGGTTTGCCGCAGTCGCCGATGGCGGTGTGGCTGCACGCGCCGCTGGCGGGGTCGCAGGCGTCCAGCGTGCAGGCGTTGTTGTCGTCGCAGGCGGTCGACGCCGTCCCCTGGCACACGCCGGCGTGGCAAACGTCGCCGGTCGTGCACAGGTTGCCGTCGTCGCAGAACGCGCCGTTCAAAGCTGGCGGATGCTGGCACGCGCCGGTGGCGGCGACGCAGCCGTCCTTGGTGCACAGGTTGCCGTCGTTGCAGTCGATGGCCGTGCCCTTGCAGAGGCCGCTGGCGCACGCGTCGGCGCTGGTGCAGGCGTTGTTGTCGTTGCAGCTGGCGCCGGTCAGCGGTGTGTCCTGGCATTGACCGGCGACGCACGCGGTCTGGATGCACACCGACTTCACCGTGCAATCCGTCGCCACCTTGCACGCGTTGCCGCATTTCGGGATGGCGGTGAAAACGCACTTGCCGGTCGTGACCTGGCAGTGGTCCACGGTGCACGGGTTGGCGTCGTCGCAGACCGTCGCCGTGCCCACGCACGCACCCGCCCCGCACGCGTCGCCGGTCGTGCAGGCGTTGCCGTCGTTGCAGCCGCTGCCCGCCGGCGCGGGTGAGTAGCTGCACGCGCCCAGCGCGGGATCGCACGCGTCCACGGTGCACGCGTTGCCGTCGTTGCACGCCACTGCCTTGCCGGGCTGGCACGCGCCGCCCTGGCAGACGTCGCCTTGGGTGCAGCTGTTGCCGTCACTGCAGGTCGTGCCGTCCGCTGGGCCGCTGGCGCAGTGGCCGGCCGAGCAGCTCTCGGAAGTGCACACGTTCTTGTCGTCGCAATCCGCGTCCACCTTGCACGCGGCGCCGCACAGCGGGATGGCGACGTGCAGGCACGCGCCGGTGCTGGCGTCACAGCTGTCCGCGGTGCAGCTGTCGCCGTCGTCGCACGCCAGCGTGGAGGTGCCGACGCACACGCCGGTCTTGCACGCGTCGCCGCTTGTGCACGGGTTGCCGTCGTTGCACGGTGCGTTGTTGGGTCCGGGGCCGACGACGCACGCGCCCGTCTGCGTGTCGCAGCCGTCCTTGGTACAGACATTGCCGTCGTTGCACACGGTGGCCACACCCTTGCACACGCCCTGGCCGTTGACGACCGCGCATGCGTCGCCGTTGGTGCAGGCGTTGCCGTCGCTGCAGGTGGTGCCGGCCGTCGGCGTCTGCACGCACTTTCCGCTGACGCAGCTGTCCGCGGTGCACGCGTTGGCGTCGTTGCACTGCGCGGCGGTCTTGCACGCGGCGCCGCAGGTGGCAATCGCCGTGTGGCTGCACGCGCCGGTGGCGGCGGTGCAGGCGTCAAACGTGCAGGCGTCGCCATCGTCGCAATTGACCGCCGTGCCTTTGCACACGCCGGCCGCGCAGACGTCGCCCGTCGTGCAGGCCTTGCCGTCGCTGCAGGTGGTGCCGTCCGCTTCCGGGCCATGGCTGCACGCGCCGGTCGTTTTGTCGCAGCTGTCGGTTGTGCATGGGTCGCCGTCGGTGCAGTTGGCCTTGGCGCCGCCCGCGCAGACGCCGCTCTTGCACTGGTCGCCCAGCGTGCAGGCGTTGCCGTCCTCGCAGGCCGTGCCGTTGGCCGTCGGCACAAAAGCGCACTGGCCGGTGCCAGGCGCGCAAGTGTCGAACGTGCAAGGGTTCTTGTCGTCGCACACGACCGGCTTGGCGGCGCACACGCCGGCCGCGCACGCGTCGCCGGTGGTGCATGCGTCGCCGTCGCTGCAGGCCTTGCCGTCGGCGACGGGCGCCTGCTGGCATAGGCCGTTGGCGCAGCTGGTCGTCACGCACGTGTTGGCGGAGGCGCAGTCGGTGTCCACGACGCACTGGCTGCCGCAGCCGGCGATCGGCGCAAACGCGCACGCGCCGGTCTGCAGCGCGCAACTGTCCGTCGTGCAAGGATTCTTGTCGTCGCAGACCGTCGCCGCGCCCACGCACGCGCCGCCGGAGCACGCGTCGCCGGTGGTGCACGGGTTGGCGTCGTCGCACGTGCCGGTCAGCGCCATGGGCACGCACAGGCCGGTCGCGGCCGCGCACTGGCTACCCAGGCAAGTCGTGGCGTTGCCGCAGACCTTGGCCGTGCCGACGCAGCTGCCACTGACGCACGCGTCGTCGCTGGTGCACAAGCTCCCGTCATCGCACGGTTTTCCGCTGCCGGGGCCATGGCTGCACGCGCCGGTCGCGCTCGCGCACGCGTCGTCGGTGCACGGATTGCCGTCACTGCACGCGTTGGCGGTGCCGCTGCACGCGCCGCCGGTGCAGATGTCGCCGGTGGTGCAGGCCTGGCCGTCGTCGCACGCGCCGCCGTCCTTGGCGGCAAACGCGCACTTTGCACCGCTGCAAGTGCCTGTAAGGCATGGATTTTTCGCCGACGTGCAGTCGGCGTCCGCCGTGCACGCCGCGCCGCAGCCGGCAATCGTCGTGAACACGCAGCCGCCGGCCTTGGCGTCGCAGCTGTCCGTCGTGCACGGGTCGCCGTCGTCGCAGCCCACGGGCTTGCCGGCGCATGTGCCGGCGGTGCAAACGTCCCCGCTGGTGCAGGAAATGCCGTCGTCGCAGGTACCGCCGTCGGCGATGGCCGTGGCTGTGCATTTGCCGCTCGCGGGGTCGCATGCGTCCGCGGTGCACGGATTGCCGTCATTGCAGGCGATCGGTTGG
Organism: uncultured Myxococcales bacterium; assembly: GCA_903929795.1. Classification (GTDB taxonomy): domain Bacteria; phylum Myxococcota_A; class UBA9042; order UBA9042; family UBA9042; genus CAIYBN01. The sequence continues at coordinate 29,720 of CAIYWC010000095.1, forward strand.
CCAGTGCATTCGCCGCTCACGCAGCTCTCGCCGGTGGTGCACTTCAGGCCGTCGTCGCAGGGCGTGCCGTCGGCTTGCGGCGTCGAAACGCACGCGCCCACGGCCTTGTCGCAGGTGTCCGACGTGCAGCTGTTGGCATCATCGCATTGCGCCGCGGTCTTGCAGGCCGTGCCGGTGCAGCTCCCGTTGGGCGTGAAGACGCACGCGCCGGTCTTGGCATTGCACGCGTCCGTCGTGCACAGGCTGCCGTCGTCGCATACCTTGGCGCTGCCGGAGCAAGTGCCCGCCTGGCAGGTCGGGCTGGCCGTGCACGGGTCGGCGGTGGTGCAGGTCGTGCCGTCGCTGGCGGCGGCGGTGCCGCAGACGCCGGCCACGCAGGTGGGTACGGTGCACCCGGTGGGCGTGACGGCGCCGGCACAGTCGATGTCCTCCACGCACTCAGGCGCCGGGGCATCGACCGCCAAGTCGCCGATCGCGTCGGTCTGGCCCGCAAGCTCGGCTTCAATCGACGTGTCCACCGCGACCGCCGCGTCCTTGCTGTCTGCCGTGAACTGCACGTCGCCGCCGACCGCCGCGTCGTCCGTCGGCTCGCCCGACGTGATCGCCGTGTTGTCGCCGCCGCAGCCGGCCAAACTGGTCAAAACCCAGCACAATCCAAGCACTTTTACCGCGCACGTGCGTCGACACATTCCAACCTCTTGGGGCCAGCAGCTGCCCGGGCCGCACGGGGCAGTATGGCGACCCCAGCCCGGGCGTGCAACGACGGAACAAGGCGGGTTTTGTGGGGTTTTGCGAAGCGGCCATCCGAGCGGGCGAAATCCCTCAGGACTTCGCTTTTTTCGCAGACTTTGCCTTGCCAGCGCTGTTCAGCGCCACCGCCTGGCAAACGAGCGCCTGAAACGCGGCCGCGTCCACTTCTTCGCCCTGGCGAATGTCGATTGCCCGGCGGAGGTTGCCTTCCAGGCTCGAGTTGAACAGGCGGTCCGGATCGTCCAAGAACGCGCCCTTGGCGAACGTCACCTTCACGACCGCCTTGTAGGTTTCGCCCGTGCAGACGATGCCGTCGTGCGACCAAACCGGCGTGCCCATCCACTTCCACTCTTCGATGGCGTCCGGGTCGGCTTGCTGGATGAGCGTACGCATTTTGCTGAGAGTTTCCCCACGCCAATCGCCGAGTTCGGCGATGCGTTGCGTGATCAGCGCCGTTGCCGACGTTGCCTGACTCGCGTCCGATTTGTGCATGTGTCCATCCTGGGTGTTCGCCGGTCGATCTGCCGACACATCGCGCTTGGAGCCGATGATGACGGGTCGCACGCGGCCGTCAAGGCCGGAAATCCCGCGCCGTCCGCTACCGGGCGCCCGTCACCGGCCAGAGCGCAAATTCCCGCGCTGCGGTCACCGCGCGCCGCTCGCGCTCCGCCGGGATCTCGCCCAGCAGTGCCTTCCAGGTCTGGAAACTGCCGCCCGCGCGCGCCGCTGCCACGATCGCCGGCGCGAGCTCCTGGCCGCCCAGGCTCAGCCGGTATTCCAGCCACGCCCAGCGCGGCGAATCAAAGCGCACGTCCACGCGCCCGCCCAAGCCGCGCTGGATGCGCTTCAACTTGACCATCTGCGTCTGCGGATCCTCAAACGGCGCCTCAGCCAGCGGCGTGTGCAGCTTGGGCACAAACGGCGAGAGCGTGATCGTGGTCGACATCCGCTTGGACAGCCGCTGGCCGAGATCGATCAGCTCGGCGATATCCGCGTCGTTTTCGTCTGGCAGGCCGATGATCACGTACATCTTGAAGCTGCGCATGCCGACCCGCCGCGCCTGTTCCGCCGCGCCGACAAGGTGGCGTTCCCGCAAGCCTTTCATCATCTTGCCGCGCATCCGCTGGCTGGGTGCGTCGCTGGCGACCGTCATCGTCCGGTAGCCGCCTTGCCACAAAAGGTCAACGAATTCATCATCTTCATCCAGCCGATCGGCGCGCAGGCTGGAGATGCCGATCTGCTTGCCACGGTCCAACGCCGCCCGCAGCGCGTCCTTGATCGGCGCCCAATCGCTGACCGCTGCGCCGACAAAGCCCACGCGCGGCGCGCCCAGGTACTCAGGCCGATCCAGCGCGGCGATGACACGCGCCAGGTCCGGGTCGCGCATGGGCGCCACGGGCGCGCGCACGACGCAGAACTTGCAAAACCGCGGACAGCCGCGGCTCGCTTCCAGCAGCATCATGTCCTTGAATTCCGCTTGCGGACTGCGCCATTGGCCCAGCGCCGGCAGACAATGTGCGTCCACGCTCAGCTGGTTCGGCACCGCGTCGCCGTGGGTCTGCGGCAGCCAGAAGCCGCGCACGTCCTGGGCCGCCCGCAGCAGCGCGGCCTTGTCCAGTCCGGCATCAAACCAGTCCAGCAGCGTGAACACCGCCTGGTCGGCCTCGCCCATCACGACCACGTCGGCAAACGGCCCCAACGGCAGCACGTTCGACGTCGTCAGCGGCCCACCGACGATCACCGGCGGAAACTGCGGCCCGCGGTCCTTGGCCAGCGGTGGAATCCCCGCGTCGTCCAGCAGGTGCACCAGGTTGACGAGATCCAGCTCGTAGGCGATCGACACGAGAATCGCGTCGTAGTCCGTCAATTCCTTGGCGAATTCCAGGCTGCGCACCGGCCGCGGCCGCTTGTCTTCCTCGAACACCGCGCGGTGGCAGGCGACGCCGTCGCGGCTGTTGAGCGCGCGGTAAATCACTTGAAATCCCAAGGAGCTGCCGGCGACGCGGTAGGAATTCGGGTAGCACAGCACGACTTCCCGGCCCGCGCGGCGCATCAGCGTGCCGACTTCGTCGCGGATCAGCGGGTTGACGTCGTTGCGGGCCATCGGGCGGGATACCTGGCGCATCGGGCGCGCGGCGGCAGCCTAGCAGACGTCCCGGAGCCTGTCGCAGGACTTGTGCGCTGGGCGGCCGTCAATGCGCGAGGGAAGACTTCTCGCGGCTGTAAAACCACGTCTTGATGCCCTGGGTCACCAGCAGGTAGGTCGCGACAACGCCGACCAGAACGCCCAGGAACGGCAGCGGCAACGGCGCAAAGCCGACCAAGGCGGCCAGCGGCGTAAACGGCAGCACGAACCCCAGCAGCGCCACGCCCAGCGACGTGCCGACCAGCGTCCGGCTCGGGAGCGACGCCCAGGGCTTGCCGCGCGTGCGAATCACAAAAATCACGAGCACTTGCGTCGCCAGCGACTCGATGAACCAGCCGGTATGAAAGGCCTTTTCGTCCTTGCCGAACCACCACCACAGCAGGCCGAAAGTGCCGATGTCAAACACAGACGACACCGGGCCCAGCGTCAGCATGAAGTTGCGGATGAAGCGCATGTCCCAGCGGTGCGGGCGCTGCAGCCAGTCGTCGTCGACGCGGTCGAGCGGGATCGGCATCTCTGACAAATCATAGAGGAAATTATTGAGAAGCACCTGCACGGGCAGCATCGGCAGAAACGGCAAGATGATCGCCGAGGCGGCCATGCTGAACATGTTGCCGAAGTTCGAGCTGGTCGCCATCATCACGTATTTCAGGATGTTGGCGAACGTGCGGCGGCCTTCCGCGATGCCGTCGTTCAGCACCGCGAGGTCCTGCAGCAGCAGGATCATGTCCGCCGCCTCTTTGGCAACGTCCGCGCCGGAATCCACCGAGATCCCGACATCGGCCGCGTGCAGCGGCGGCGCGTCGTTGATGCCGTCGCCCATGTAGCCGACCACGTGGCCGTTTGCGCGTAACGCCTTGACAATGCGCTCTTTTTGCCGCGGGTTCATCCGGCAAAAGATCGTCGTCGCGTCCAGCTGCGTCGCCAGCGCTGCGTCGTCCAGCTGCTCCAGCGCCGCACCGGTCATGTGCCCCGCGACGGTCAGCCCGACCTGCGCGCAGACGTGCATCGTGACCTGCTCGTTGTCGCCGCTGATGACCTTGACCGCGATTCCGCGCGCGGCGAGTTCCGCCAGCGCTGCCTTGGCCGACGCCTTGGGTGGATCTTCAAAAGCCGCGAAACCACAGAAGTTCAGTCCAACCTCGTCGTCCACCCGCGCGTGATCCAGCTCCGGCGGCGCGACTTTCCATGCCACGCCCAGCACGCGAAAGCCTTCGCGGCTCAACGCATCGAAACGCTCGGTGATTTGCGCGGTCGCCGCGTCGTCCAGCGCGCGGAGATCGTCGGGCCCATCGCCTTCCCAGCGCGTCGATAGCCGCGCGATGTCCTCCAGCGCGCCCTTGACGATCAACAGCCGCCGCCCATCCGGGTGCTGCACCAGCACGGACACGCGGCGCCGCTCAAAATCGAAGGGCACCTCGTCGACCTTCTGCCAGCCGGTCAAATCCACCTCGGTGTGGCGCAAAATTGCCTCGTCCATCGGCGATTTCAGCCCCGACTCGAACTGGCTGTTCAGCAACGCCAGCCACAGCACGCGCGGCGAATCGTTGCCTTGCGCGTCGACGTGGCGCTCCAGGCGGATCTTCGCCTCAGTCAGCGTCCCGGTCTTGTCGGTGCACAGCACGTCCATGCTGCCCAGATCGTGAATTGCGCCCAAACGCTTGACAATCACTTGCTTTTTCGCCATCCGCAGCGCGCCGCGGGCCAGCGTGACGGACACGACCATCGGCAGCAGCTCAGGGGTCAGACCCACCGCCAGCGCCGCCGAAAACAGGATCGCCTCCAGCAATGGCCGGTGGCGCGCGAGGCAAACGGTCAACACGAACGTCACCATCACGGCCGCCAACCGCAGGATCATCAAGCCAAAACGCCGGGTGCCCATTTCGAACGCGGTCGGCGGCGCCTCGACCTCCAGCGTCTTGCCGATGCCGCCCAGCGCGGACGCGGAGCCGGTGCGCACCACGACCGCCGTCGCTGAGCCGGACACGACGATCGTGCCCATGAACAGCACGTGCGTCGCCTCGCTCGGTTCAGCGGAAGTAGCCGTATCATTTGGCTTTTTTTCCACCGGATACGACTCGCCGGTCAGCAGCGCCTGGTTGACAAAGCAGTCGTGCGACTCCATCACGCGCAGGTCCGCCGCCACCAGCGAGCCCGCGGTCAGCACCACCACATCGCCGGTCACCAGCGACTCCGCCGGCGCCTCGCCCAGCTTGCCGTCGCGCCACACGTCCACGCGGTGCGCGACCGCATCGCGCAGCTTCTCGGCCGCCTTGCCGGCGCGCCGCTCCTGGACAAAATCCAGGGTGATCGACAACAGCACGACCAGCATCGTGATGATTGAGCTGGCCACGTCGCCCGTGCCCGCCGACAGCGCACTCGCCACCAGCAGCAGCAGCACGAGCGGATTCTTGAAGCGCGCCAGAAACTGCAGCGCCACCGGCCGCTCTTTGCGCATCACCAGCACGTTCGGCCCGTCGCGGGTCAGCCGCAACTGCGCCTCGGCGCTGGTCAGGCCCGTCGCTTGCGTGCCCAGCGCCGCGAGCGCGTCGGTCAGGGGTTGCAGCAGCGGCGCGTTCTTGTCAGCCATGGCCGCACGATACCACCGCGCGTCCGCAGTGTCCCGCACGCGCCGATTGCCTCGCCCGCGTCGGCATGCCACGCTCCGGTCGCGACCCGCTGTCGCGCCAGGTGAGCCATGTCCGCGCTGTTTGCCCCGCTGTCGACCGCTGAGATTGCCGAGCTCGTGCACTGGCGGCGCCACCTGCATCAGGAGCCTGAACTGTCGCTGGAGGAGCACGACACCCAGGCGTGGCTGCTGCAGACGCTGGCGGCGCTGGGCGCGACGGACGTGCGCAAGGTGGGCGGGACGGGGCTGGCGCTGCATTTTGGCCGCGGCGAGACGGACCGGGCGCTGCTGCTGCGCGCCGACATGGACGCGCTGCCGGTGGACGAGCAGACAGGCCTGGCTTTTGCCTCGCGACGGCCCGGGCATATGCACGCGTGCGGGCACGACGGCCACATGGCGTGCCTGCTGGCGGTGACCAAGCGGCTGATCGCGCACGGCGAGGCGATCGCCGGCCACGTGATCGTCGCGTTCCAGCCGGGCGAGGAAGGCGGTCGCGGCGCGGTCAAGATGATCGAAGACGGCCTGCTGGACGGGCGCTGGCTGGACGGGCGCGGGCCCAAAGTGCAGGCGGCGTATGGCCTGCACCTGTGGAGCCCGCTGCCGGTGGGCGTGATCAGCTGCGCCGCGGGGCCGACGATGGCGGCGGTGGACGATTTCACCATTGTCGTCCGCGGTCGCGGTGGCCATGGCGCGCTGCCGCACACGGCGGATGACGCGATTGTCGCCGCAGCACACGTCGTCGTGGCGCTGCAGTCGATTGCCTCGCGGCGCGCGGATCCGCTGGAGCCGGTCGTCGTGACGGTCGGCAGCTTCCACGGCGGGAGTGCGTTCAACGTGATCGCGGAGGAAGTCGTGCTGCGCGGCACCGCGCGCAGTTTTGGCAAGGCGGTGGGCGAGGAGCTGCCGGCGTGGCTGACCCACATTGCGCAGGCGACCGCGCAGGCCCACGGCGCGACGGCGGAGGTCGACTACAAACGCTACACCGTGGCGCTGCGCAACGATCCGGCGATGGCCGACCGGCTCGCGCGCGTGGCACAGGCGACGCCGGGCGTGACGGCGGTGGACCGCGAGCTGCGGATGATGGCCGGCGAAGACATGGCGTTCTTTTTGGACGCCGTGCCAGGCTGCTTCTACTTTGTCGGTTGCGGGGGGCCGCAGGCGGAACCGCACCACTCGCCGCGGTTTGTGGTGGACGAGGCCGCGCTGCCGATCGGCGTAAACGTGATGCTCGGCGCGGTCACGGAGTTCTTTGGCGGGTAGGGTCCTCGCGCTGTGTGACATTTTGCCCGCCACCGCGGCAAAACCCAGCGGGCCAGCGAATACAGGGACGAACCCACCTCTGAGGGCGGGCGGCCGTCCTGACGCTCATGCGCCTATGCTCCGCGAATCCGCGCGATCACGTCCGCCACCATCGCCCGTTCCGGCAGCTGCGCGCGCGTCGTCACCGCCAGCGCTTCGCCCAAGGCCAGACCCGCCGCTTCGGGCTGCAGCGCGATCAGCAGCAGCTGGCCGTGCAGCAGCAGCCCGGCGCCCAGGCTGCGCGCATCGCCGGCCAACCGCAGCAGCCCGACCGCCTGCACCGCGCCGGCCACCGCCGCCTGCACGTCGCCGACCGCCAGCAGCAACCGGGCGCGCACCAGCCCTGCCTCCCCGCGCAGCAATGGCGGCAGGCTATCCGGATCCCGCAGCACGCGCCCGATGTGGCGCAGCGTCGCCGGGCCATCTTCGCGCTCCAGGGCCAGCTGAGCGAGATCCAGATGGCACGCGGCGGCGTCGACCGGCAGCGCCAGCGCATCCGCGTCGGCCGCCAGCGCCTCCAGTCGCGCCGTGGCACCCGCGTCGTCGCCTGCCTCGCGCATGGCGCGCGCGATCGCCCGCTGCGCCCGCAGCGCCACCGGCCAGGCCTCGGCTTGCAGCGCCAGTTCCACGGACTGGCCCAGCCAATACCGCGACTTTTCGTTGCCCGCGCGCCGCAGCGCGACTTGCGCCACTGTCCACGCGGCCAGCGCCATCGTCGCCGTCGCACCGGCGGTTTGCGCCAGCGGGCCCGCGCGCCGAGCCGCGTCATCGGCCAGCGCCAGGTCGCCCGCCGCCAGTGCCAAATCCGCGCGCTCCAGCAGCAGATCCGCCAACCCTGCGCCGTTCCCAGCCCTCAGCTGGTCGATCGCCGCATCCAGGACCGTTGCCGCCAGCGCGTGCTCGCCACGGGTCCGAGCGGATCGGCAAAATTCCAGTGTTTCCATGCGGTCTGCAGCCACCGCGACTACCTCTGGTACTCGGTCGCGCGGCGGTACTGGTCCAACCGCCCCGCGACGCTCGCCAGCACCTCGCGCAGACCTTCGTCCAGGGAAACCTGCGCTTCGAATCCCAAAATCTGCTTGGCCCGAGCTGGGTTGCACAGCAGCCGCATCACTTCGCTGCCCGCCGGCCGCACGCGCTGGTCCTCGCTCACAATCGGCACTTCCCGCCCGGACAGCGCCATCATCCGCGCCGCCAGCTCGCCGATCGTCACGCCGACGCCGGTGCCCACGTGCACGGTCTCGCCCGCGATGCCTTCCACCGTGCCGGCCAGCACGAACGCGCGCACCGTGTCGCGCACAAACAGCAGATCGCGCACTGGGTCCAAGCTGCCGAGCCGCAACTCTGGCTGATTACTCAGCAATTGGCTGGCAATCGTCGGGATCACCGCGCGTGCCGACTGCCGCGGGCCATACGTGTTGAACGGCCGCAGGGTCACCACGGGCGTCTGGAAGCTGAGAAAATAGCTCTCCGCCAGCTTATCCGCGCCGATCTTGGACGCCGAATACGGCGACTGGCCTTGCAGCGGATGCGCCTCATCGATCGGCACGTACCGCGCCGTGCCGTACACCTCGCTCGTCGAAGTGTGCACCATGCGCCGCACGCCGCAAATCCGCACAGATTCCAGCAGGTTCTGCGTGCCCACGACGTTGGTCATCACGTAGTTCTGCGGCGCTTCATAGCTCCATGGGATCGCGATCAGCGCCGCCAGGTGAAACAGCGTGTCCTGGCCCTGGCACAGCCGCAGCATGTGGTGCGGATCGCGGATGTCGCCGGCGATCACTTCGATTTCCTTGGTAATTTCAGCCGGAATCAGCTCCAACATCCCGCGATCGCCGCGGCCATTGTAGTGCACGAGCGCACGCACCTTGGCGCCTGCCTGCACGAGCTGCTCGCAGAGGTGGCTGCCGATGAAGCCGCCCGCGCCGGTGACGCAGACCGCGCGGCCTTGCAGGGAAATGGTCTGGATTGTTGCGGACATGGTGGCTCGTTCGGCGGTGCGAAGGCGGCGACGCGCGCTGCGGCTATTGCAGGTCGTCGATCAGGTCTTCCTTCTTCTTTTTGACTTCTTTTTTCTCTTCTTTGGGCTCCGCCTTGGGCGTCTCGGCCTTGGGCTCCGGGCGGGCTGCCTCCACCTTGGCTGGCTCCGGCTTGACCTCCGGCTTGGCCGGCGCGATCCCAGGTGCTTTTGCGTGCACAGGCGCTGTGGCAACCGGCGGCGCGGCAGGCGCGGGCGGCGCCGCATCCTCGATCAGCTGGGTGTGCTGCATGAAATTCTGGGCGAAATTCAGCGTCACTTCCACCGGCTTGTAACCGCGCATCACCAGTTGGACGACCTCCGCGGGCGCGCCTTTCTTGCGCGTCATCGTCAGGTTGGTCACGCCCAGGTTCTCGTTGCCGCGCAGCACGGTGGCGCCCGGCGGCTGGCTGGTCAGCGTCGCGGTGACCTCGTCCTCCTTCAACGGCTGCGCCGGCGGCGGAATCACGGTGCCCGGCGGCGGTTCCGCGATCTTGGCGACCTCTTTGATCGCGGGCTTCTGCGTTGCCACAACCGCGACGGCCGCGCCCGTCGCCACCACCAGACCGACCAGGATCGGCACCAACGCACTGGTCTTTTTCTTCGGCGGCGCCTCCGGCTGGGCCAGCGCCGCTTGGTCGGGCGACATCCGCAGCGTGCGCGAAGTCATGTTCAGCGTGTGCATCGACGGCAGGCGCACGCCCAGGCTCTCCGCTTCGGCCTCGCCCACGCGCGCGTCAAAAGCCGCGGGCAGCTGGTCGGCCAACTTCGTGCATTCCTTGGATAATTCTTCGGAGGTCTGGATGCGGTCGGCCGGATTCTTCTCCAGCAGCGTCAGGATCAGCTCTTCCACTTCCGCCGGGATCACCTGCTTGAGCGGCGTCCCGTCCTTGCCCATCAGCTCCACGGACGACGGCTGCGGCGGCAGCTCGTTGACGTGCGAGAGCAGCAGCGACAGCGGCTGGTCCGAGTTGAACGGCGGCATGCCCGTCGCCATCTCAAACAGCATCACGCCGAGCGCGTACAGGTCGCTGCGGTGGTCCACTGGCTGGGCGGAGCACTGCTCCGGGCTCATGTAGCGCGGCGTGCCAAAGATGCTGCCAGCCTGGGTCAGCGTGCCTTTTTCGTCTTTGGAATCCGCCATCTTGGCGACGCCGAAGTCCAGCACTTTGACAAAATCCGGGTTGCCCGACACGTCGATGAGAAAGATGTTCTCCGGCTTCAGGTCCCGGTGCACGATGCCCTTGCCGTGCGCTTCCGCCAGCGACGCCGCGACCTGCGCCATGATGCGCAGCGCCCGGCGAATCGGCAGCGGCCGCTCTTTGCGCAGCACGTCGTGGAGGGTGCTGCCTTCCAGCATCTCCATCGCGATATACGGGTTGCCCTGCGGCGTGGTGCCGTAGTCAAAAATCTGAATTGTATTCGGGTGTTTCAGCCGCGAAACCGCGAGCGCCTCCAGCGTGAACCGCCGCAGCACTGTGTCGTTTTCCGTCAGGTCGCCCAGCAAGACCTTGACCGCCACGTCGCGATCCATGCCTTCCTGCCGCGCCCGGTACACGGCGCCCATGCCGCCCGCGCCGATCTTCTTCAACACAAGGAACCGGCCGCCCAGCAGCTCGCCTAGCAACTTGTCCTTGCGTTCCCGCTTGTTGCCGTCATCCAGATGCGCGCGGATGCGATCGCCCAGCTCGTCAGGCTCCGCGGCCTCGTCCAGCCGGGTTGGCGCCGTCATTTGCCCGCGCGGCGGCGCATCGTGGCCCGCCATCGTGTCTTCCGTGGCAATGGCAGCATCTTCCGACAGCGTCTTGTCGCCGGTCGCCGCCTGGGCAATCACCTGCGCATCCACGGTCTTCTGGGCATTTCCCGGCTTGGGCGGCGGCGGCGGCGCCTTGGTCGGCGGCACGGTCCCGGGGCGCATCTCGCCAAAGACGGTCGGCGCATCCGACCCGTCCACGCCAATCGTCTTGGCTGGCTCGTCGTCGTCATGGGGCGCCACGCCGGAATACGGCCGGGTCGGCTGGGGCGGAGCTTTGCGATCGGTCATCGCGGTGCCTCGTGGCTCACGGTGGCAACTTGCGCCCGTTCCTGGACGATCTGCAACACCGCAGACAGCACATCATACGCGATCGCCTCGCGGCTGCGACTGGCATCCAGCACCAAAATTCGCCCCAGCTGCGGCGGCGCCTCGCGAAAGACCTCGCGGTAGCGTTCGCGCACCAACTCCAGCGTGTCCGCCACCTCAAACCGCTCCCGCGGCTTGCCGCGGTGGTGGATGCGCGTCATCGCATCGGTCACCGGCAGGTCCAGCAGGATCGTCAAGTCGGGCCGCAGCGCCTCCTTGTTGATCGTGCAAATCCATTCCGGCGTGATGCGGCCATCGCCGTCCACGACCTGAAAAGTGAGTGAAGACGCGAGGTAGCGGTCGCAAATCACCGCTTCGTTGCGCGCCAGCGCCGGGCCAATCACGCGCTGGCAATGATCGATCCGGTCAGCGGCGAACAGCAGCGCGACGGCCGCCGGATCCAGCGGAAACTCCGTCCGCGCGCGCAGCACGTTGCGGATCATCACGCCCACATCGCCGTCCGTCGGCTCCGCCGTGCGCAACACCGTCCGCCCGGAGCGCTTGAGCGCCGCGGTCAACAAGTCGCCTTGGGTCGTCGTTCCCGACCCATCGGTGCCTTCAAACACGATAAACAGCGGTTGATTCACGGGATTTTCCGCCTGCTCTCAAGTTGCACAGCCTCGTCCACGCACGGCATCTCTTGCCGCAGCATGCCATCGGGACACGTCAGCGCAAATGCCTCGGCGTCTGCGGGCAGGTCCAGATCGATTTGTCGCATGGTTACCGTCACATCCACGTCCTTGGCCTTGTAGTGCAGGTTGTCCGGTCGGTGCTCGCCGGCAATGTACTCGATCGACGCCACGCGCTCGGCGTGGTCAAACAGCACCGTCCCCACGATACGGAAATCCTGCGGCGAAACGAAGATTTGCTGGTGCGGCGCGTCGTCGGCGCCCAGCGTGACCACGTACAGCGCGCGTGAGCGATCCCATGTCAGCTGTCTCGTCGGCACATCGAGCAGCGGCGGTCGACCCAACAGCGCCGGCGCCAGCTGCTGCGGTGACAGCGCGATCGGCACCAAGCGCGCCATGTTGGTCGGACACGCGTCGCCGATCAGGCACTTGTCGCCACCGCGCTCGAACGAGACGAACCGCTTGCCGTCGGTCGCCATCACCGCCAGCATGTCCAGCGTTGGCGACACCGCCTGCATGTGCACCGACTGCGGCAGCGCGACGATGACGATGAGGTCCACCGACCGCCGCTCGCCCGCCACGTACGCGTCCAGTCGCGCCCGTCCTTGGGCTGTCTGCGGCAGCGGCCGCGCCAGCGCGCGCGCCAAGACCTCCTCCGCCGTTTGCGGACCGTCCGCCGGCAGCGCGACCTGCGCGCCGCTGCACGCGATGATCAGCGCGCACAAGGCCAACCAGGCGCGGCTCCTCATGCGGCACCGCCGAGAAACGCCGCGTGCAGCGCAGCCGCCGCCGCATCGCCCTGGTCCGGCGGCAGGAGCGCAGACAGCGTCAAGCCATGGGCCAGCACCGGAGTTTGCGGCGTCAGAAACGGCGCCAGCGCGCGGCGAAACGGCGTCAGCAGGTCACTTTCTCGCCCCACGCCCGGGCCGACAATCGACACCAACGTGCCGGCCACGCTGGCGGGCCGCTGGCCGGTCGCGTCGGGCAGGTCGCGCAGCCGGTCGATGAGCCGCGCGAATTGCGCGTCCACCGTGTCCGCGACGTCGCGGCCCAGCAGCAGCAGCGTCTGGCCAGGCAGCTGCAGGCTGAAAATCGGTGGAATGGCAAAGGCTTGCAGCGCGTGGGCCAAGCCATCGACCTCGCCCGACCAAGTCAGAAACACGCAGTGCGGCCGGGTCGTCGCCGCGGCGATCCACGGCCGGTCCACCGGCGGATTCAGCCGCACCACCGTCTCACCCGGTCGACCATCGGTTGCGCGTGCGTAGAGCGCCACGTCGTGCAGGCGCGCCCACGCAACCGCATCTGCTCCCAGCACTTTCGCTCCCGCTCGCGCCATCGCCAGCATCTCGTCGTGACCCAGGTCGTCCAGCCGGCGCGCATCCGCCACCTTGCGCGGGTCAGCGCTATAGACGCCGTCGACGTCGGAATAGATCTCGCACGCCTCCGCCGAGAGCGCCGCCGCCAGCGCGACCGCAGTCGTGTCCGAGCCGCCGCGGCCCAGCGTTGTCACTTCTTTTTTCCAGGACACGCCCTGAAAGCCCGCGACGATCACAATTTGCCCCGCGTCCAGCGCGTCCTGCACCCGAAACGGCCGCACTTCCACGATCCGCGCTCCGCCCGGCGCGTCGTTGGTGATGATGCCGCATTGGCTGCCGGTCATCGATGTCGCAGGTTCACCCAAGTCCCTGATCGCCATGGCCAAAATCGCCATCGCGATCCGCTCGCCGGCCGTCAGCAGCATGTCCAGCTCGCGGCGATCCGGCGTCGGCGTGACCTCGTGTGCCAATTGCACCAGTGAATCCGTGGTCTTGCCCATCGCGGAAACCACGACGACGACGCGTTTGCCCGACCGGCGCGTCGCGACGGCGTGCGCGGCCACGCGGCGGATTCCGGCGACGTCTGCGACCGACGAGCCGCCGAATTTCTGAACAATAATGGGGAGATCGATGGGCATGTGCGCGTTGTGCGGCCGGGGGCGGTTGGGGGCGTCGAGCATAGCACACTGCAGCGGACCGTTACAGCGCAGCCGTGATCACAGGCCCTGGTCCGGCGCAGTCGGAGCGGCCGATTCGACCGGTTTTTGCTCGACCATCTGCCAGTGCCGATCCAGCCATTCCCAAGTCTGTTCCATGAGTTCCGTGCGCATCACTGGATCGTTCGGCCGGCTCCAGGTCGCTTCCACCAGCACGCGCGCGCGCTCGCCCGTGGCATCCGGCTCCACCGCGCGGATGTCGTACTCGTGGATGACCATGTTGCCTTGGGCCGAGCGCTTTTGGGCGATGAACGTCACGCGGCGGCCCGACGGCACCAGCTCGGCGGCCTTTTCGATCATGCCCCAGCGCATGTACCGGGCAAAATCGGTCACGTCGGTCTTCAAGGTGCTCGCCCGGCTCGCGCCGCTGCACGCCAGCGCCAGCGCCAAGAGCGCCGCAAGGCCCAGGCGCCTCACGCGGCTCCTTGCAGCAACCGCGTCAGCTTGCCCGTGCGCTCCAACTCGGACACGTCGCTGTAGCCGCCGACGAACGTGTCGCCCACGACGATCATCGGCACCGTCTGCCAGTTGTACCGCTGCGACAGCTCTTCGCGCAGCGCGTGCTTGTCGTCCAGATAGACTTCCGTATAAGCCACCTGCAGGCGGTCAAACAGCCGCTTGGCCATGACGCAGTACGGGCACATGCGCGTGCGGTAGATGGTGACGGGAACTGGCATGGCGGTGCTCCGAGGCCGTCAGGATAGCGCGCGGCAATCGCGCCGTCCATGCAGACGCGAGGCAACATGCAGCGAGACGGCGTGTTTTTGGCGATCGACCTCGGGCGCGCGCGCATGGGCCTGGCCGTCAGCGCGGCGGGGACGCCGCTGGCGCTGCCGCACAGCGTGGCGGCGCGGCTGGGCACGCGGCGGGATTTGGCGCAGCTGCTGCCGTTGTGCGACCGCCTGCAGGTCCAGGGGCTGGTCGTGGGGCTGCCGATGGAGCAGCCGGCGGACGCCAGCTCGGCGCGGCTGTGCCGGCAGTTCGCGTTGGCGCTGGCGGCAGCGCAGGCGCGTCCGGTGTGGCTGGTGGACGAGGCGGACACGACAACGGTGGCCCACGACGGGTTGCGGATGCTCGGCATGAAGGCGGCCAAGCGCCGGACGCAGGTGGATAAGTTCGCCGCCGCCGTGATCCTGCAGCGCTTTCTCGACGGCGCGCCAGCGGAGCAGATCTCTGCCTGAAGCACCTTGCGGCCGACGGCGCGGCGGCTATGCTTGCAGCCCGGAGTGACGATGCGGCTGGACGTGACCTCAGCGAAGATGCGCAAGCGCCTGGTGGCCGAGCTGTCGGCCCAGCCGGTCGCGCTCGCGCCGCAGCACCCCGAGACCGCGCAGCCAGTCGCCGGACACGCGCCGCAGCAGCTGGTCAAGTGGGCGCAGGCGGCGCTGTCGGTGGTCCTGGGTCTGCGGCTGCCGCTGGACGGTGTGCTCGGCGGGACGACTCAGGCGGCGGTGCGGCGTTTCCAGGCGCATGCGGGCATGGCGCAAACCGGCGCACTGGATCCGGCGACGGTGGCGGCGTTGGCCAGGGCGATTGGCCACGCGCCGCCCGGTCAGGCGCCGGAGCACCCGCTGATGCCGCGCTGGTTTCGCCAGGAACGGCAGGCGCTGCGGCCCAAGCCGGAGGCCAAAACGGCCAGGAAATCGCCAGGGCCAGGCGATGCGCTCCCGGAGCTGGAGCCGCACAAGAAACCGCGGCCGGAGGACTTGCCATGAAGCGTTGGCTGGCAGCGATGGCGATCGCCGTTGTTTCAGGTGCTTGCAGCCGGCCGGCGGCGACCAACGCGGTTGAGCCCGTGACCGTCGCGGGGGATGACAGCGCCGTCGGCGTGGGCGATCAGGACGCGGCCGGGGGCACCGATGCCGCCGATCAGCCAGATGCCGCGGTCGGCCTCGCAAATGTCGGCGGTGGCCTGTGGGTCGTCGATGCCGCGGGGCAGCCGGTCGGCGTCCTCGTCGGTCGCGGATTTCCGTCCCTGGCGTCGGCCGGAGCACCGGATGCGTTGCGCGACACAGCGCTGGTCTATTCGCCGGCGGCTGGCGTGTTTTTTGCCGTCCAGATGTCCTCCGGCCGGGTCATCGCCCCGCGCATTGGCGTGACGGACGCGACCTGCCAAGGCATCGCGGTCGCGGGCTACTACCTCACGACGGACGGCGCGATCAGCGGCCAAGGCTACGCGTTCGTCTATCTGGGCACGTGGTATCGCATCCAGGCCTACAAGCCCGCGGCGTTGGTCACCTGCGGCGGCACCGTCCAGGGCGGCATCGACGGCGTCTGTTCCCCGCATCCCGGCAGCTGCGTCGGCTTTCCGGTCGACACGTTTTCGCCGCCGCTTCCCACCGTTTTTCCCGCGCCGATGGCGTTCTCCTGGTTGGCCAAATGAGACTTGCGCATCTGAAGTTTGTCGCGCCGCTGCTGGCGCTGACCGCGTGCGCCAAGGGCTGCGAAGGCCCGGCGTCCGAGCTGCCCCACGCCGTGTCCGATGCCGGTCCGTCGCGGGCGGATGATCCCAACCGGCTGCCGATCGAGCGCGTGTTGGACCTGCAACTGGCTGATCGCCGCGGCGGCACCATTCTGCCCGCGATGCAGATGCTGCCGTACCGGCGCCTGCTGTCGTTCGAGGCGGACAAGAATTTCATCGCGCGGCTGGACGAGCACTCCCTGCGCGCGCTGGAGCGCGAGGCGCGCGAGGAACGGCTGCAAGACGACGACGCGATTGTCGCTGTCCTGCGGATGGCGGCGCAGGATTACCGCGAGCGCGCTGGCCTGGAGCCCAATCGGCTGGTGCTGGCCGTGGATGCGCGCGTGCCGAGCGACCTGACCAGCCGGATACGGCGGCTGGCGCTGAAAGCCGGGCAGTGGCGCGTGGTTGCGCTGGCCCGCGACGGTGAGCAACTGGTGGAGCTGTCGCTCTCGCCGCCTCAGGAACGCCGTCCGGTGGACGTGCCGGTGACGGCGACGCCAACTGCGAACTAGTTGAAAAGGCTCGGATTCTGAGGAATGCCGCCGCGCGGCTACTTGGCGCCTTTCTGGTCGACGCGGACGAAGACGTCCGGCGTCCCGTCGCCGTTGGAGTCGGTGCCGATCTTCACGAGCACGCCCTTGGTGTAGTATTCCCACACGTCCACGACGCCGTCGCCGTTTGTGTCGCGCCGGCGTTCCACCAAGCGATTCACGGGCTTGCCTTCCTCGTTTTGCGTCAGCTGGTAGTAGCTCCACGTGTCCGTCTTGCCGTCGAACCCAAGGTCCAGCTCGATGAGCGTGAGGTTGCCATCCTTGTAGTGGCGCGTCTCGTCGACGCGACCGTCAAAATCGAGATCGAACTCTTCCTTGACCTTTTGCTCCTTGCCCGGCTCGCCTTCGTAGTACTCCACGATGTCGATGCGCTGGTCAAAGTTGACGTCCAGCTCCTTGCGCACCAGCGCCCGCTTGACCACCTTGGGCGCGTCCGGCGTCGCGCCGGGCACTTCCACGTTGCGGTAGAACTTGAACACGTCGGGCTTGTGGTCGCCGTTGACGTCGATGCGCTCGATCGCGCCGTTGGCGTCCGATTCCGTCTGCGACGGCTGGGTCGCGGCGTTGCGCTCCGCTTCCGTCGGCTCTGGAGCGGCGACCGGCGCGGGCTTGGTGTCAGCCTGCGAACCGCCGCACGCGGACAGGACCGCGACGCAGCCGACGGCAAGGGCAGGAAAGTTGAAAAAACGCGAACACAACATAACGGGCCTCGTGGCTCTAGCTCAACTATCATGCGGCTGCGGGCGGTCCCGGTCAAGTCGCGCAGCGGTTTTGCCGACGAACCGGAATAGCAGTCGCTGGCGAGGGGTTGCAAGGGTGTCTGTCGCGTTGACAGCCGGGACGGTTCGGTCGATAGTGCCGCGGCTTTGTCCCGATTTGGGGCAAGAAGCGTCCGTCGCGCGCGACCCACACGAACGGCAGAGCATGGCAAACACGCAGCGTTTTCAAATGACCAGCCACTTGCGCTTGGCGGCCCACCTGAGCCTCGGCTTGGCGCTTGCGCTGGGCGGCGCGGCAGGCTGCAAAAAGTCCGGTGAGCCCGTGGAAGTCGTTCAGGGCAAGAAGCCGCCCATCGTCAAGGCCAAAAAGCCCGGCGGTGATGCCAAGGCCAAGCCGGGCGACGCCGCCAAGGCCCCGATTGCGCCGGACGCCGGGGGCCAGCATCCGCTGCCAAAACCCGTCGCCGTCGCGCAAGCGCCGACGCCCACCGCTGCCCCTGGGTCTTCTGCTGCTGCCGCCGCCGCGCCGGTCGTTCCGGTTCCGGCGCCGCTGCACGGCAAGCTGCCGCTGGCGGCCGCCAAGCCCGAGCCTGCCAAGCCGGAGCCCGCCAAGCCCGAGCCTGCCAAGCCGGAGCCCGCGAAACCGGAGCCTGCCAAGCCGGAAGTGGCCAAGGTCGAACCGCCCGCTCCTGCCTTCAAGGCCCCGGAACCGCCGCCGCCCGTGGGCGCCGTGACGGTGCGTGCCACGCCGGCCGAGGCGCCGTTGGACGTGAACGGCTACATCATTGCCGCGGACTTGCCTAAAGTGCTTGGAACCAAACAGAAATTCCACCGCACGGAGCTGGTCGGCATCACGCCGACGCCGGCCTACAACGCGATGTTTTACGCGACCGACAAGCCGGACCAGTTTGGCGTGAGCGTGCAAGTGTGGCACGACCCGAACCTGGCGGAGAGTCGGACGCGCTTCAACACGATGAAGAACTCGTATTCCAACGTGACGCCGACCAACAAGGTGACGGACATGGGCTTTCGGTCGTTCTATGCCAGCGTCGTGACGCTGGTGTTTGTCGACCCGCGACGGCCGCTGCTGGCGGCGGTTTCCTGCTCAGCCAAGGTGTGCACGGGCGACCAGATGATTGAGCTCGCCCGCCGGGTCGCGGAGCGTCTGCACTAGCCTTGAATCGCCGGATCGTCCTGCGATGGCCCATCGGGCTCGGTCGGATCCGCGTCGGCGATCACCAGCGAAGAAGTGTGCAGCCCGGCTGACACCACCACGCGTGCCGAGCGCAGCAGCCGCCCGCTGAGCAAATAGCCGCGTCCCACTTGGCGAATCACTTGGCCCGGCGGCGCGGTCGACGGGGCGCTCGCAATATATTCATGCAATTGTGCGTCGTAAGGCTGCCCTACGGCGTCGAACGGCGTCACTTGCAGCACGCCGAACGCGCGCTGCCACTGGCCTTGCAGCATCGCGATCGCTTCGCGCGCTTCCGCCGAGAGCGGCTCGCGCGCGCACAGGTGGTCCAGCACGTCGTGCAGGTGGTCCAGCGGCGCCAGCAGGGCGTTCAGGACGCTGCGGGCACCCTGGTCCGGCAGATCCAGCTCGGCGCGTTGCAGCCGCTTGCGCAGCTCGTCGTGCTCGGCGCCCAGCTTGTGATACCGCCGGCGTGTCACGCTCAGATCGGCCATCAACTGCTCGATTTCCTTGAGATCGCGCTCTTGCTTGTGGCGGGCATCCACCAGCTTCAGCGTGAGGTCGCGCACCTGATCGCCCAGCTGCGAGCGCGCGTCCGCGGAGCCGATCGTCGGCATGCCGCGGATCTCCGGTCGCTGCGCCAGCTCCGGTGGCAGCGCGTCGTCAGGCGGGCTGTCGGCCGGCAACACCTGAGACACATGCGCGATATCATAGGCATGTTTGGCTTCGACGGCTTCGACCGCGGCCAGCGCCTCGGCCAGCGCGTCGTCGAGATCGAGCAGGCCGCCCGGTGGCAGCCCATGGCCGTCCACCACTTCAGCGACGTCCTCAAGGGTCATCGCGTCCGCGGGATTCGGCGTGGGTTCGGTTGGCAAGAACTGGCTCATCGGCTCCTCTCCGTGGCCGACGGTACGCCTTCACCGCTCAAAAACAAGTATTTCGTCTGTCCGCGTGTCGTGCCGGGAATAGGCGAAATGTACCGGAGAATCGTGCCGTTAGCCGATAACGCGGTTGCGCCCTTCGTGCTTGGCCTTGTACAGGTTCTCGTCGGCCAGCAGCAGCAAGTCGTCGGAGCGGCCCATGCTCTCGCTCAGCTCGCTCACGCCAAAACTAGCTGTCATTTTCAGAACGTTGCCTTCAAACTCAAAAGAATGTTCCTCGATTTGCGCGCGGATGACTTCGGCAAACTTGTGGCCCGCACCGCGGTCCAGTTCCGGCAGCACGACGCAGAATTCCTCGCCGCCGTAGCGGGCAAACAGCTCTTCGCGGCGGATCCGCGCGGCGACCAGCCGTGCAAATTCCCGCAGCACAAAATCGCCCATCAAGTGGCCAAAGCCGTCGTTGACCCGCTTGAAGTGGTCCAAGTCCACCATGATGACCGACAGCGGCCGCTGGTAGCGCTTGGCACGGGCGAATTCCTTTTCCAAAAAGTCCAACAATGCGCGCTTGTTGGCGACCTGCGTCAGGCTGTCCTCAATCGTCAGTCGGTAAATTTCTTCGTGATACGCGACTTCGATGTTGTCGCCGGCGAGGTACTTGAAGATGGCGTCGCCCGCCTGGACGTAGTCGCCCGTGACCAGCGTTTCCTGAGTCTTGATCAGCACGTTGTTGCGGTACGTGCCATTGGTGGACTGGTTGTCGACCACGCGGTGGCCGCCTTCCCACGGCTCGATGCGGGCGTGCACGCGCGAGACGCTGTCGCTCTTGAGCACGATTGTGTTGTCCGGATCGCGGCCAATCGTGACCTGGCGGTCGTTCAGCAGCAGGCGTCGGCCCAGATCCGGTCCGCGGACCTGAACGAGATACGCGTCGCGCGTGACGTTCATCGCCAAAACATCGCGAACCGAGGTAATACGGGTTTGGGCGTCAAGGGGTGACGAACGGACCATGCGCTTTCTCATCAATGTCTGCGGTCGGCCGACGCTGCGATCGCACGTGGAAAAACCAGCCAGGAACGCTCGGTATTCCGCGGAGTGCGCACGGGGGAAGTGCTACACGCAAGCACGGGACACCGATCGGCTCCGAGCGTAGCACTGCGCCGGGTCGAAATCAACGTCAAGTGCGATCGCGAACGCAGCGCACGAGGGCATCGACGTAGGAAAGCACCGGCGGACACTCGATGCCGCTGGGGCCCAGGAGCGCGCGCGCGTGGCTGTTGTCGTAGTACACGTCCGTGTCAAACCAGTCGAGAAACGACCGCTCGTTGCGCACGAAATTGCGCACGCCGGGCAGATTCAGCACCGCGCGGCTCAGGCCTTCCGGCAAGAAGATCGTCGGACGTGGCTTGTTCGCGGCGTCGGCAACCGCATCGTAGAACTGGCGCGCCGTCAGCGGCTGTGGGTCGGTCAGGTGGAACGTGCCGCCCAGCGCGTCCGGGTGGCGCGTCAGGAACAGCGCCGCGCGCGCCGCATAATCGACCGGCACCAGGTGCAGCGGGTGCTGGCCGCGGCCCGGCAGCGGCACCGGCGTTTGACCGGCGTGCAGGATCGCGTTGACCAGCAGGTATGGCCCATCCAGCCGCGACACTGCGCCCGTGCGCGAATCGCCCACGAGGATCGGCGGGCGGACAATTGTCACCGGCAGCTTGGCCATCGCCGTGCGCGCCAGCCGCTCCGCTTCCGCCTTGGTCTGCTCGTACGCGTTGCGGAACTGCTGGCCCACGAACAGCTCATCCTCGCGCACCACGCCCTGGCGATCGCCCGCGACAAACGCGGTTGACCACAGGCAAATCCGCTCCAGCTTGCGCATGCCCAGGCAGACTTCCAGCACCTCGCGCAGGCCCTCGACGTTCACTTCGCGCATCCGCGACGCCTGGATCCCCAGGTAGGAGATTGCCGCCGCGTGGTGCACTTCCTGAATTTCCGCATGAAGCATCTGGACTTGCGTGCCAGTCAGCCCCAAGTCGAGCTCCAGAATGTCGCCCTGCAGCAGCGTCATCCGCTCGTTCTTCGCCGGGCCCAGCAGCTCGGTCGCGAACGCCAGGGCGTCGGGCATGAATTTGGCGCGCACCAGCAGCAGCACGCGGTCGCCGCCTTGCACCAGCAACCGGATCTGCTCGCGCGCCACGTCGGTGGGAAAGCCAGTCACCAGAACGGTTTTTGTGCTGGCCATGCGCCTATCCTTGGTGGTGGATCAGTTTGAATTCGCCCGATCGGATTTCGGAACGCGTGTGTACAGTGCAGCGCGGCATAAGAAAAACGCCGTCGCGCGTCGACCCGCTCACGGCAGGGCTCTGCGCGCTCGCGTGCACGGGCCCGTCGGGAAAGCGCGAGTCCGCACGCCGCCCGCAGCGATCACCGAAGTTTCCCGAAACCAGCGCAAACCAGCCCACGGCTCTTCCTTCCCTGCCGTACATCAGCCCGGCAACTGCTGCCAGAGCTGCGCGACGCGCGTGTGAAGCTCGGCCAGCGTGCCGTCGTTGTCAAGGACCGCAGTCGCCGCTGCTCTGCGCCGATCGCTGGGCCACTGCGCCGCGATGCGCGCGTGCGCCTGCGCGGCGTCCAGGCCGTTGCGCGCGACGATCCGCGCCACCTGCGTCTCCGGCGCACATTCGACCGTCCACACCGCGTCGCAGTCCGCGCCCAGCACCATCTCCAGCAGCAGCGGCACGTCCAATACGCACACCCGCACACCGTCAGCGCGTGCCTGCGCCACGCCCGCGCGCAGGCGCGCCAGGATCAACGGGTGCAGCAGCGCGTTTAGCGCCAATCGCTGATTTTCATGAGAAAAAACTAGTTGTCCTAGCCGCGCCCGGTCCAGCTGGCCATTGGGCAGCAGCATCTCCGGGCCAAAATGCGCGACGACGCGGGCCAAGCCCGGCTCACCCGGCTGCACGACCTCGCGCGCCACCCGATCGCCGTCCAGCACGCGCGCGCCAAGCGTCGCCAAATAGTTGGAAACTGTGGATTTTCCGCAGCCGATGCCGCCAGTCAAACCGAGGACGAACATGCCTGCCTCGTGCGCCGGCCGCCGATCAGCTCTTGGTGAACACGAAGGACTGGTTGAACTGCTTGGGCGCCGGCAGGATCGGCAGGCCGCGGATCGACTTGAATTTGCTCTCGATGCAGTCCTTGAAGCCGCCTTCCGCGCCGGAAACCGTCACGTCCGTGATCGTGCCCGCCGTGCCGACTGTGAAGCTGACCTTCACCTTGCCGCTGACGTCGGGATTGTCGCGCAACGCCGCTTCATAACAGGCTTTTACCGCGGCCGCGCGTCCAGCGACCTTCTTGGCGATGTTGTCCTTGCCGCTGCCGTCGCCGCCGTCGTCGCCGTCCAAGCCGCCGAGTTTGACGGCCGCGACCGGCTCTTTCTTTACCGGTGCGTCGACCTTGGCGATGTCCGCCTTGCGTTCGCCAAAGCCGCCGCCTTTGCCTTTGACTTTCTCGATCGTCCCGCCGCCGCCGCCGCCGCCTTCCAGCTTCAAGCCGCCCGCGCCCGGTCCGCCGTTGGCCGCATCGCCGTCACCACCGCCGCCGAATTTCGCCGTGACCGTGCCCTCGCCGTCGCCGCCGTCGTCCGCAAACAGCTTGGTCGCCGCGCCGTTGTTGCCCATCAGCGCGCCCGCCACCGTGTTGTTTTTCACCACTTCGCGGTCGTTGCGCTTTTGCTGCTCCGGA
Organism: uncultured Myxococcales bacterium; assembly: GCA_903929795.1. GTDB lineage: Bacteria > Myxococcota_A > UBA9042 > UBA9042 > UBA9042 > CAIYBN01. The sequence continues at coordinate 52,886 of CAIYWC010000095.1, forward strand.
TCGACCGTCTTGCCCGTCGACTCCGCCTTTTCGGGCTTCTTGTCGGGCTTCTTGTCTTTTTCGACCTCTTTTTTGGTCTCTTCCTTCGCCTTGTCGGACATGATGTCGACGACCGGCTTCTCCTCTTCCTTTGGCTCTTCTTTTTCTTCGATAATCACGTCATAGGTCGTGTGCGCCAGCTGCTCTTCCTCGGTCGTCTTGTCGAGGAACTTGCCCTGTGTGTTGTAGAACAGCAGCGCCTGGCCGACGATCGAGCCGATCAGCACGATCGAGCCCAACAGCGACAACGTCCAGACGGAGTCGGCGATGAACGGCGCGGCGAGCTTGGCGCCCAGGCTCCGGCGGGCAAAAGTCGGCACCGTGATGGACTGTTTGACGACCTGGAACAGGACCGTGTACGGGCCCATCGTGCAGCGACCGCGCGCCTTGAGCGGCACGTCAAACGCGACGAAATCGCCGTCCAGCTTGACGAGGCCCTTTTGCTGCGCGTCCTTGTTGTCGACGACCGGCTGGCCTTCGATCGCCAAGCGGAACACGGAGTCCTTGGGGATGCGCGCGCGGAACTTGTTGCCGGCCTTGTCGAAGGCGAACGTCGCGTCCTTGCCCTTGTAGTCGACGTCTGGCAGCGAAATTGACTTGGTCGGGCCGACGCCGATGGTCACCGGCTTGTGGCCGTGGAAGATCTCGTCCGACAGCAGCCGGTCTTCGTGCACCAGACCGATTCGCAGGACGGTTTCTTCGCGCGTCACGGTCGGAACCGCGTCACCGCGCACGAACTGGAACATCACGATGAGGTCGCCCATCGAGACTGAGCCGCCGGTGAACGCTTCGATCGGGTAGATGCGCTGGCCGCCAACGGTCTTGACCTGCGACTTGTCCACGCCGTCATTGCCCGGAGGACCGCCGCGCAGCACGAGCTTGTGGGCCGGATCGCTGGGCAGCACGATGTGATAGGCGCCGTGGTCGACAACCGCCAACGTCACGTTGGCCGGAAAGCCCGGGTATTCGCTCGGCGCGACCGCGACGGTGCTGTCCGGACGGCTGCCGACGCTCACGTCAATGCGGCGGTCAAGCACGCGTTCAGCGACGACCTGGCTCCGCCAGACTACGCCGATTCGCAATACTCGGCTCGTATCAACTGCCATGCGCGCCTCAGTCTTCCAAATGCCAGCAGGGTCTTCCAAATGCCAACAGCGTCTTTCAGATACCGCAGACCGTTCAGGCTAACTGCCCGGGTCGGCGCGGCCGCCGATGCTAACGGCCGACAATTGCGCGTGTCAAACAATCCCTGCGTTTGGGCGTGTCATTCCTGCGACAGATTCGCTGCGCAAGACCGTCCACGCGGACGGCCGGCGACAACCCAGCCTAACTCTTTGTGAACACAAACGACTGGCTGAACTGCTTGGGCGCCGCCAGGATCGGCAAGCCACGGATCGACTTGAACTTGCCTTCGATGCAATCCTTGAAGCCGCCGTCGGCGCCAGAGACCGTCACGTCCGTCACCGTGCCCGCCGTGCCTACGGTGAAGCTCACTTTGACCTTTCCGCTCACGTCCGGGTTGTCGCGCAAGGCCGATTCGTAGCAGGCCTTTACGGCTGCCGCGCGGCTGGCGACCTTCTTGGCGATGTCGCCCTTGCTGCCGTCGCCGTCATCGCTGCCGTCCAGGCCGCCCAGGCTGACCTTGGCCTGCGCCTCGACTTTCTTGGGTTCTTCGACTTTGGCGACGTCCTGCTTGCGTTCGCCGAAACCGCCGCCTTTGCCCTTCACTTTTTCGATCGTGCCGCCGCCCTTGCCGCCGCCCTCGATCTTGAGGCCGCCGGTGCCGGGGCCGCCGGTATCGCCGTCACCGCTGGCGCCGCCGAATTTCGCCGTCACGGTGCCTTCGCCGTCGCCGCCGTCATCCGCGAACAGCTTGGTGGCCGCGCCATTTTGGCCCACGAGCGCGCCGGCCACGGTGTTCTTCACCACCGCCTCGCGCGCGTTGCGTTTGGCCTCTTCCGGGTCGACAGTCTGGCCGGTCGAGACCGGTTTCTTGTCTGCATCCGCGGCCTTGTCGGGCGTCTTGTCGGCCACCTTCTTGTCCGCTTTGTCTGGCTTCTTGTCCGACGGCGCCTGGATCGGCGGCGCGTCGTTCACCTTCTCGTCGGGCTTTTCCTCTTCCTTGGGCGGCTCTTCTTTTTCGACGATGTCGATCTGAATGGGCCCGCGCGCCACTTCGTCCTCGGCCTTGGCCTTGTCCAGGTATTTGACGGTCGAGCTCTGGAACAGCAGCGCTTGGCCGACGATCGCGCCGACCAGCAGGAACGCGCCCAGAAATGAGATCGTCCACGTCGGCTCGTTCAGGAACGGTCCCAGCAGCCGCTGGCCCATGGTCTTGGGCGGAAACGCCGGCACCGTGACGCTGCGCTTGATGACCTGAAACAGCACCGTGTGCTGGCCCATCACGATGCGCCCGCGCGTGCCCAGCGGCAGGTGGACCACGACGTCGTTGCCTTCCTGGCGCGCCTTGGCCTTGGCCAGCAATTCCTTGAGCTCCAGCGGGCCGCCGTCGGTCGCGATGCGCATCCGCATCGTCGCCGGTGCCTTCAGCGTGAACGACCCATCGCGGTTGTTTGTGAACTTGACGGCCGGCCCCTGGTAATCCTCGTCCGGCAGTACCACGGACAGGTTTTTCTGATTGCCGATCGTGATCTGCTTTTGGTCGTCGAACACGCGGTCTGAAATCAGGCGCTCGTCGTAGACCAGGCCCAGGCGCAGGACGTTGCTCTCGCGCGTGATCGTCGGCGTGCTGTCCGCACGGACAAACTGGAACATGATCGTGACGTCGCCGATCGCCAGCGATCCGCCCGCCGCGTTCTCGATCGCGATCGCGCGCTTGCCGCGCACCGTCATGGCCGCCGACTTCTCCGTGGTCCCGCGCACGCTCACACGCGCAGACGGGTCGCTCGGGACGAGGAGGTAGTACTGGTTGTTCTCAATCGCCAGTAGCTCAATGGAATCGGGAAATTCCGGATATTCCTTGGCCGGAATCTGCACCGTCGAACCGGCGCGCAGGCCGACGGTGACGTCGATGCGCCGGTCGAGCACTTCCTCGTGAATGATGCTGCCGCGGTAGACCACACCGAGTCGAACGTTTCGGTTGGCTGTGCTCATGAAGCGCCCCGTCAGTGAAATGCAGGCCCCGCGCTCTTGCGAACAGATGCCTGACTGTGGCAGTTGCCAGACCCGCGTGTTTGTCGCCGAGCCTGCCTGCGAGACCCGACCCTATCACACGTCGCTCGAAGCGGACACTAACCAGCCGGGGAACGGCTGTCAACGAACTGATTCCACGGCCATGCAACCGCCCACGCCTTGGACGTTTGGGCGGCGGATTCGATCTGCGCCGTTGTCGTTCGGCTTGCTGTGCGCGGGCGCCCAGCGTAAGCTCCACGCCCCGTGTCGGCGCGCCCGGCTTTTGAGGAGGCTCTTGATGTTCGTGACGTTCGACCGCCTCCCGTCTGCGCAAAACCGCACTGTCCTGCTACTCGCGATCACGCTGGGCTGTCTGGCGTGCGGGTCGACAAAGGCGGGTCCCGCTGGCTTGCCGACGCGGACCTCGCAAGGCGCGCTGAGCGCCACGGCTTGGCAGGCACTCCTGACCGCGGATCCCGCGCTGGCGGCCCTGGCGACCGCCCAGACCCAGCCCTGGCAGCTGGCGGGCGAAATCGTCGCGGCGGATGGCACGACGCTGGATTGGGCGGAGTTCGCGCCGTCGCAAAATGCGCCGCGAAATCAAGTGACTGCGATCTTTCGCTCCTGTCCCAAGGCCGGGGACACGCCGCCGGTGTGCGTGCGCGGCACAGGCGCGTATACCGCGACCGGCGTGACGCTGACCGATGACGCAGGCAAAGCGCTGGACACCGTGCCGTTTGGCGCGCCCCAGGCGTGGGAATGGGAATCGTCGACCAACCTGGCTGGCGACAATTCGACGCTTGTTGCGGGACTTTCAGGGGTTTCCGCGCCAGTCGATCCGATCGCCGCTGTCGCGCAGTTCAACGCCGTCGTGCCGCAAAAACGCCGGTTTGTGCTGCTGTCGTCCTACGGCAAGCAGGTCGGCGTTGACGCCTCAGCCATCGCGGACGCGGCGCAGAACTCGGGGCGTTTCGATAGCGTGGAGACCATCGAATTCGTCCGTCAGTCCGACATCGAGGCGCTGCTGCCGAGCCTGACGGCGCTGGACACCGTCGTGTGGCTCGGCGCGGGCGTGCAGCAAAAAACCAGCAGCGCGAGCCCGCCGACCAAGGCGATTGGCATGAACGTCACGCGCGGCATCTTCGGCGATCAGGCGTACTACGGTGCACTGGCCGCGCCGTTGCTGGACACGCCGCCGCTGGGCGGTCCGGGCCTGATTGTGCTGGCCGGACAGAACACGTTTTTGGGTGACGTGAGCGACAAGCAAAGCCTCGCCGCGGTCTGGTACGCGCCCGGCTCGCGCCCGGTTGTCGGGTTTTCCTTGCCGCTCGGCACCGCGGGCGCCGACGGCTATCCGCATATTGCGCTGGGCGAAATCATCGGCACCACGACGGCGTTCATTTCCGCGCTGGGCCAAGGCCAGACGTTGGACGCCGCGATGGCCTCGGCCAGCGCCGGTCACGCGTTTGCGCTCACCAGCCCGATGGCGACGGAAAACCGCAAGAAGTGGGCGTGGCCCGTGGCTAACAGCGCGTTCTGGGCCAAGCCGCCGGGCGATGGAGCGCTGACCGTGCTGCTGACCCTGACGCCGAGCTGCGTGCAACCCCAGGCCACCTGCGACGCGGCCGGCTGGACGACCGGCACCGCGGTAAAAGTCACGGCGGGCTCCATCGCGATCGGCTGCGACAACCCCGCGTTTGTCGGACCGTATTTTTCCTGCGCCGGTGGCGCCACGCAGCCGCCCGGCACCGCGTTCAGCATCAGCGGCGTCCTGCTCGGCACCGCGGCGAACGATCACCTGCTGTTCTTTGCCCAAGGCACCGCCGGTGGCCCGCTGGGCGGTGCGCTGGTCGTCGGCGACGGCATCGTCGTGGGAACGGACGTTGGCGGCGGCACGACGACGTACCGGTTCAACGGCCAAGCCGATCTCTCGTTTTACACCGACGCGTCCGGCAATTGCTGCCGGACCGAAGTGGCCCTCCTCGTGGGGACCGACGCGAGCAATTTCAGCTCGCTGCAATTACACAACTAGCGAAAACTGCGCACAATCAGCGCCGGGAACAGCAAATGGCCAAGTCGACACGCGATCCGAAACAGCAGCCAAAAGGCGCTGGGATGCACTTTGCGATCGTGGCGGCGCGCTTCAACGCCCACATCACGGAGCCGTTGGTCAAGGGCGCGCAGGCGGCGTTCAAGAAAGCTGGCGTTTCGGACCCGATTCCCGTCGTTTACGTGCCAGGCGCGTTTGAAATTCCGCTGGCGGCCAAGAAATTTGCCGAGACCAAAAAGTACGACGCCGTGCTGACGCTGGGCGCGGTCATTCGCGGTGATACGCCGCATTTTGAGTACGTGGCGGGCGAGTGCGCGCGCGGTGTCATGCAGGTCAGCCTGGTGACCGGCGTGCCCGTGCTATTTGGCGTCCTGACCACCGACAACGACGCGCAGGCGGTGGCGCGCGCGGGCGGTTCGAGTGGCGATACGGCGGTGGACAACAAGGGCGCCGAGTGCGCGCTATCGGCCATCGAGACCGTCGAAGCGCTGCGTTTGGCCGGGCAGAAATAGCCGCAACACTCGAAAGCGAGAGGGGAAGCGCAGATGGGTAGTCGGCGGCGTGCGCGCGAATCAGCACTTCAAATCCTGTTTGGCCTGGACTGGGTCACGGTCGATGTGCATGCGGCGATGAATGAATATTGGACCAAATTTGCCGGCGAGCGGCCCGCGTCCTACGAGGAAGTGCGTCGGCATTGTACAGAGCTGGTGGAAGGCGTCGTGGAGCACCGCGCGACGCTGGATCAGCGGCTGCAGGCGGCGTCGCATCACTGGAAGCTGGATCGCATGAGCGCGGTCGATCGCAACATCCTGCGCCTGGGCGCGCTGGAGCTGCTCGTGCTGGGCGAGCGCGTGCCGCGCAAGGTGGCGATCAACGAGGCGGTGGAAATTGCCAAGAAATTCGGCAATGAAGACTCGAGCGCGTTTGTAAACGGCATCCTCGATCGCGTCGCCAACACGCTGGGGACGGAAAAAGCCTCCAGCGGCAAAGGCAAGCGGCCCGCCGGCAAGGCTACCGCGGCCAAAGCCAGCGGCGCGGAGAGCGAGGACGCGACCGGAGAGGCCCCGTGAAGCTGCGGTTGGCGTTGCCCAAGCTGGATGCCGTGGACGATCTGCCCGGCGGCGAGGACGCGTGCCTCGTGCTGACCAGCTTTGCCGACGACCGGCCGCTGCGTGGACTGACGGGCCTGTGCGACTGGCGACTCAATGGCCAGCTCTCGCGGCTGCTCCAGCGCGAGTTCATCGACGGCCACTACCAGGACGCCATGCTGACGCCGATTCACGGCCGGCTGCCGTTTGGCCGTGTGCTGCTTGTGGGTCTGGGAAAGCGCAGCGATTTCAATGCGCAGCGCTTCGAGGACGTGTGCCGATTCTGTTTCGCCAAGCTGCTCGGCATGGGGACCCTGCATTTCGCGATGGCGCTGCCAGGGCGAATCGGCTTGGACGTCGGCGTGCGGCAAGCGCTGGCTGGCTGGCGGCGTGCGGTCCACGAGTCCTTTCCGCCGGAGACGCTCGCGGACCTGGACATCTCGCTGCTGGAGGCCGCGGAAGTCCAACGCGAACTGGTGGAGCCGATGCGCAATCTGGAGCGCGAGCTCAACGAGTTGGCGGCCCGCGTCCGGTCAGCGTCGCAATAGCCGCCGGGCCAGCCACACCGCCAGCGCCAGCCCCAGCACGAACGCGCCGGCCAGTGGGGACGCAACCCGCGAACTCGCGCACCCCTTCTGGGTCGCCGCCCTGGACGTGCTCGGCGGCTGGAATTGCGCGACGGGCACGACCTGGGGCAGCTGCACGGCGCGACCGTCGAGGTTGACCTTGGGGGCCGCGGGCAGCACCGCTGTCGCCAATGCGCCGCCGTCCATGCATGCGCCGCGCGCGCTGGTGCCCGCGAGCGGGATGCAGTTGAGTCCCGTTTGGCACACCGGCGCCGTGGGATCGCAGCTCAGGCTGCACACGCCGTTGCCGGTGGTCTGCGCGCAGACGAGGTCGCTGCGGCAGATGTTGAGGTCGTCGCAGCCGCCGCCCGCCTCTGCGCCACCGGCCGTGGCGCGGCAGACGCCGGCTGCGTTCGCCGCGTCGCCGGCCCAGGCGCACCGGCCGCCTGGGCATTCCGCGCTCGTGCCAAATGGGTCGCACGCGGGGGCGCAGGTCCCAAAGCCGGCGTAAGCCACGCCGAAATCGCAACCCAGGCCCTTGCCGCAGCTGGCCGAACTGGTGCAGGGACTGCCGATCGCCAGCGTCGCGCCCGGGATGCAGAGCTTGCCTTTGCTCGTGCTGGCGCAGCCGCTGCCGGCGGGACAGTCGCTGGGGCTTTGGCAGGATCGCGTGCAGATGGAGTCGAAGCGGAGGCCGGCGAGCGTGACGCAGGAGCCGACCGCGCAGTCGTAGCCGCTGCTGCAGGGCCAGCCGATGCCCAGCGGGCCGCGGCAGACGCCGTCGCTGCCGCACTGCAGGCCGTCCGCGCAGGTCTGGCCGCTGCAGTTGGGGCGGCACAAGCCGTCGTCGCCGCAGGTCTCGCCGTCGCCGCACACGCCGTTGCAGCCCGTGCCGCAGCTGCCCGTGCGCAAGGTGGAGGCCATGCACGCCGCGGATGCGCAGTCGCCGGGGACGCGGCAGACCGAGCCGTCCGCGCCCGCGCCAAAGGCGGCGCAGTAGCCGCCCGCCACGCAAACGGCGCTGTCCCCGCAGTCGGTCGCGCTGTAGCAGGCGGAGGTGCAAAAGCCTTGACCGGACGCGATCGGCATGCACAGGTCCGAGTGGATGCAGGCAAAGTCCGACGCGCATGGCTCGCCGGGGTTGTCGACCGCGCGATCGGCGTTGCAGTGCCCGTCATTGGGCAAGCAGGCCGTGCCGCTGGAGTAGGTGCCGCAGCCGGTGCCGATCGGGCAGTCGTCCGCGGTGGCGCAGGGCGAAGCGCAGTAGGCGAAGCCGTCCGGCCACGCGAGGCAGCGGCCGGTGCCCGCGCAATCCGCGTCGCTGCGGCACGGGTCGCACGTCGCGGATTCGGTGACTTCCCGGGCGGGGTAGACAAAGCGCAGGCTGCGGGCGTCGTCGGGCGTCAGCGTGCGTCCAGCGCGGCTCGTGCCCCAAAAGTACATCGTGGCCGTCGGATCGTGGCTGTGCGTCAAACCAAGCGCGTGGCCGAGTTGATGCGTGAGCACGGACTGCAGATCGGCGCCGGGCCGGCTGTCCGCCGTCGACGTGCTGGTTCCCGTCAGCCACTGGAAGCCGTCCGTCGCGCCGTTCAGCGCGATCTCGACCTCTTGAAGCTCGCCGTCCGCGTTCCACGTCATGTCCGCTCGCGACGTGATGTCCGTGTTCGGCCACTGGAACGTCGGGTCCAGCGCGATGTACACGCCGAGATGCGGCGGCTGGCGCACGAGCCCGCCATAGCTCAGCTGCACCTTCGTGTCGCTGACGGCGTTCCAGGCCGCGATGGCCCCCAGCGTCGCGTTCTGCACTTTCGTGACGGAGAGCTTGTCGATCGGATCGGCCTGCAAGAACACCGGCCATGGCGATCGCGGGGCATGGACGACGCGACCGCCGGTCGTGCGCAGGGCATCAAAAGCCCGCGCTGAAGTCGCCACCAGCGTGACGAGCCCGAGCAGCAGCAGCAATGGCGTGCGCGTGTTCACCGGAACAAGCCTAGGGCTTGCGGCGCCGCCCGTCCATGCATCGACGTGCACATGCGCTGCAACTGGATTCAGCACGTTGACATCATGGGTAAAATCATTCTTCTCTTGACCGGTCGTCCTCGCCGACTATGCTCCGCCGCCGACTGTCGCCCCTGCCGCGCCCACCTCTTTCCAGGTGCCCACGCCCAGGGCGAGCCCAACCTGACGATCTGCAACCACCCCCGGCTGCAGCTTGCCAGCCTAACCTGACGAGGATCCCGCATGAGCAACGCTCTCCCGGTCGTAGCCCTGGACGACAACAGCCGCCCGCGTCGCCTGAACGACGTCTTCCGCTGCGGCCAGCGGTCCCGCAACCTGCTTCTCGCGACCTGCCTGGACGACTACATGAACGCCAACGCCTTGCGCGTGCGGTCCATGGTCTGCTTTGAGTGCACCCAGGGCGTGACCAACCGCGAGGCGTTCGCCGCGGACGCGGACACGGAAGGCTTGCTGGATTCCGAGATCTGGGCGCGCCTGATGCAGGACATCAAGGACGAGAATTAGCTGACGCCGCAGCGCCCGGTCCCGCGCGGTCGGGCAGCGACAGCGTTTCGCCTTTCGCCTTTGCGGGTCGGCACTTTCGACCCGATGCGTCAGTTTGCCTCTGCGTAGATCGCGTGTTAGCCTCCGCCGGGGCGGCGCGCGAAGCGGTTTTTGCGCGATGCGGGCTCGTCAAGGACCTGATATGGCCTCGCCAAACGCGAATCTTTTCCCGCAGGCCTTTGGCCGCTACGTCCTGACCCAGAAGATCGCCATGGGCGGCATGGCGGAGATCTTTCGCGCCAAGAGCCTGGGCGCGGAAGGCTTTGAGAAAGTTGTCGTTATCAAGCGCATCCTCCCGCACTTCAGCGAGGACGAAGGCTTCGTGACGATGTTCAAGGACGAGGCGCGCGTCGCGGCGCACCTGTCCCACGCCAACGTCGTGCAAATCTTCGATTTCGATGAAGCCGAAGGGCTGTTTTACATCGCGATGGAGTACGTCGAAGGCCAGGACCTGAAGCGCGTGCTGGACCAGGGCGCCAAAAAGGGTCAGCCGCTGTCGATCGCCCAGGCGGTGCACATCATCATCGAGGCGGCGCTGGGCCTGCACTACGCGCACACGCGGTTGGTCGACGGCGAGCCGCTGAACATCGTGCACCGGGACGTAAGCCCGCACAACATCATGGTTTCCTTCAGCGGCGAAGTGAAGATCATGGATTTTGGCATCGCCAAGGCCGCCAGCCGATCGACCAAGACGCGCGTGGGCACGGTCAAGGGCAAGTGCGCGTACATGAGCCCGGAACAGGCGCGCGGCAAGCCGCTGGACGCCCGGAGCGACCTGTTCGCGCTGGGCGTGTGCCTGTGGGAAATGCTGACGGGGAAACGGCTTTTTGTTGGCGAGTCCGATTTTGAGACCCTGAACAATGTGCTCAAGGCGGAAGTGCCGGCGCCCAGCGAGCTAAACCCGGAAGTGCCCAAGGAATTGGACGCGATCGTGCTGAAGGCTCTGGCCCGTGAGCGCGATGACCGTCAAGCGGACTGTGGCGCTTTTGCTGGGGAACTGCGGCGCTGGTACTACTCGACGGTGGCGGATCCCGACGCGGCGAGCTTGAAAGGCTACATGCACGAGCTGTTCGCGGAGGACATCGCGCGGATTCGCTCGGACGTCGCGGCGGAAGTCGCGATGATGGAGCAGCTGCGGCGCAACGGTCTGGCGGCGCCTGGCTCCAACTCCCAGCAGCGCCGGGTGGTGACGGGATCGCAGCCGGCGGCACGCGGCGTGCAGGAAGAGCGCACGATGGCGCTCGACGCGGGACCAAACGAGCACACGCTGGCGCTTCCCGATGGGCTGGCGTCCGCCGGAGTGGCTCCGCGCAGCCAGAACCCTGCTGTGCCGAAGCCGAAATCGCGGACCGGGTGGTACGTCGGCGTCGGCGTGGGCGCAGCGGTCCTGGCGGCAATCGCCGTGATTGCCTCGGGCGGTGGCTCCAAGCCGGCAAAAACGGACGCGGCGGGGGCGACAGCGCCCGGGACCGGGCAGACCGCGGAGAGCCCGCCCGCGAAAGCGCGGCGGATCGGTATTCGCATCCACGCGCCCGGCGCGCAGCAAATCCTGGTCGACGACAACCCGATTTGCACCGAGCCCGACTGCGATTTTGGCGGCGACGAGGGCAAAACGGTCAAGATCCTCGCGCGCTCCGGCGAGCGCATGAAAATCATCTACCACAAGCTGGACCAGGACGGCGCGACCGTGGACGTGAAGATCCCGGAAGCGGCGACGCCCACTGCGGTGGCGGCCCCGCAGGCGCCGATGGTCATCGTGCATGTGGAGCCGCCGACGGCGACCGTCACCGTGAACGATCACGCGCTGCCGTTGAGCAATTCAAACGCCAAGGTCGTCGACGCCAAGCTCGGAGACACGCTGCACGTCGAGGCGAAGGCAGAGGGCTACCGCAGCGAGCGCCAGGACTTTGTGGTCAAGAACCCGCAGATCGAGACCTTTGTGCTGTCCTTGGAGAAAGAGAAGGAAAAACGCGTAGATACTGCACGCGCGGCACAAGCAAGCCCGGGCAAGATCGTCGTCACCGCGGCGCCGTGGGCCAAAGTCTCCGTCAAAGGCAAGGATCTCGGGCTCACGCCGGTCAAGACGGAACTGCCAGCCGGCAAGTACGCGTTGACGTTGACCAAAGGCGAGAAGTCCAAGACGGTCAGCGTCACCGTCAAGCCCGGCCAAACGGCGACGGTGAACGTCGACATGCGCGCCGAGTAGTCGCCCTACTGCCGCAGCGCAACGGCCACGCGCTTGACACATCGGCTGTTTCGGTTATCCTGCCACGCGCTTGTTCGGTTGGCATCACGCTGGCAGGGCGACGCGGGAATAGCTCAGCGGTAGAGCGCGACCTTGCCAAGGTCGATGTCGTGGGTTCAAATCCCATTTCCCGCTCCAAAACACGTACATCTTTGGGCACGGCGCGGCGTCGGAGCTTGTTGGCGAGACCGCTGCTGTGCGTGCAGAGGCCCGACCGGCTTGGCAGCAATGCGCGTCGCGGCGCGCGCGGTCGCCGTTTCGCGGCCATCAGCGCGCTCCGCAGCGGACTGTCGCCCGGTCGTCCAAACGGTTGCCGCGGGTCGCCCGGTCGATCCGCCAGGAAACAGTGCCTGACCCAACGCGGGCGCGATCGCGGGCCGACCGAGGCCGCCGTCACCATTCGCCACAAATTTTTGCCCCCGTCCGCTCTTCTCCCCGGCGACGGCAATCAAACGAGTTGCGTTGTCGACTTTGCTTTGATAGCCTTGCGAACGGGAGGGTCCTGCGTTTCGGCACAGGCACCCCGCGTGCGCGTGAACACAGGGTCTGATCCACCCCGTCCAGCGCGCACGATTCGCCTTGATGCTCAACCGCCCCTGTTGAGCGCAGATGCAAGGCGGCCACACGGTTCGCGGCTACGAGCCTCGGGCCGATGCTGTCTGCGACTTCCCCGTCGCCGACAACAAACAGAGCTGTCCGCGGTTTCACCGCCACGGGCAAAAAACCAGTGACACGATCTGGCCCTCGCCAGCTCAGGTCGCGCGCCCGTGCAGTTGCGCCAAGTGGCCCAACCGCAAAGTCGCACGACACCGTCACTGTCTGCATGCGAACGTTGCGATCCCCTGCAACTCGTTGCACCGATTAGAAATCGGGCTGTCGTGGAATCGGGCTAACCGACAGCGGTCGTACGCCCATTCGGCCTAGGAGGATTGTAATGCGAAATCAGCATGTTGGGCGTGCTTCGCGCGTCGCGCTGTTCGCGGTTCTGCTCGTATCGCTCTCGATGTGGGCATGCCAGGATCCCCAACTGGAAACGTCCAAGGACGCGACCGCGGACCTCGCCTTGGGCGTGGACGGCGAGTTCGGCGTGGAGACGTTTGCGCTCAGCGCGCCGTCGCTGACGTTCCTTCTGCCGACAACTACGCAGAATTTCTACTACATTGGCACCGGTGGCACGAACGTGATCCCGGGCAATCCTTGTCAAGGCGGCTTTTGCCAGACGACGGGCGAATCCTGCACGGACAACACCCAGTGCCTGCCGTTTGTTCAGGTCTCGGTCGGCAACTACCAGCTGGGCCCGGCTTTGGGCGAGATTCACTGCCGGGTAAACGGCGGCACGCCGTACAGCAGCAATGCCACGCCCGTTGCGCCGTACATCACCGGCTACGTCGCGACGCACCCGGACATGCTCGAGATCGGCGCGATTGGCTATACGCAGGGATTGTACACGCTTGAGTGCGTTTTGGCCGACGGAACCGGCACGGAGCTGACCAATCCGGAAGCCCGCGCCAAGCGCGCGGTCCAGATCATCTACGACCCGCTCGACCCCAACGGCACCAAGTGCACGCAGGACTCAGACTGCGACGACGGCAACAACTGCTCGGCGGAACTCTGCAAGACCGGCAAGTGCCTGTACACAGCACTCGCCAGCTGCTGCACGGACAACTGGTTCTGCGCGCCGGGCGAATCCTGCTTGAACCCGAACTCGGCGAATTCCAAGTGCTCCGCCTGCACCCTGAAAACGGACTGCGACGACGGCGTGAGCTGCACGGTCGACGCGTGCGATTTGACCGGCGTCAAGGGTGTTTGCACCCACGTGCTCCCGGTCGACAGCTGCTGCGCCGGCAACACAAAGTGCGACGACGGCAAGCCCTGCACGATCGACGCCTGCGACATTCCGTCCAGCACCTGCACGCACACGCAGCCCGCGGGCGCTTGCTGCGCGGACGAGGAGTGCACCACGGCCGACGCCTGCAAGCTCGGCGGCTGCATCGCGTTCCAGTGCCGCTTCGTCATCAACGGCGACAAGACGGACTGCTGCTCGGACACGACCAACCCGTCTTGCGACGACAAGAACATTTGCACGATCGACAGCTGCGGCAACCCGCAGCAGGGCGGCTGGACACAGTGCAACCACGCCCCGAACCCCGCCTTCCCCGCGGGCACCTGCTGCCAGCTCCACAGCGACTGCATCGACGCCGATGGCTGCACCCAGGACCTGTGCGTTGCCAACCAGTGCCAGCACATCCCGGTGACGGAATGCTGCAAGAACGTCTCCGACTGCAACGACGGCAACCTCTGCACGGTGGACACTTGCCCCATTCCCGCCGGCTCGCTCGCCGGGCAGTGCCAGCACGACAAGACGCCGGAATGCTGCAACTTGCAAACGGATTGCAATGACCAGGAGTTCTGCACGACCGATAGCTGCAACGTCGGGCTGCACCAGTGCCTGCACGTTCAGACGGGCGCCGGCTGCTGCGATCAAGATTCGCAGTGCTCGGACGGCAAGCTCTGCACGGCGGACGTGTGCGTCAATCACAGCTGCCTGTTCCTCAAGGACCCCAACAACCCCACCTGCTGCGAGCCCGGCAACACGACGTGCAACGACAACAACGCCTGCACGATCGACAGCTGCAAGATCCAGACGGGCTGCGGCACGACTGGCGCAGAACTGCAGGACGTCGCGATCTCCGGCAGCGCGCCGTTCACCGCGAACGTGGGCACGTCGTATCAGGCGCAGTCGTTTGTCCCGGCGACGTCGGGCTTTCTGACCCGCGCCGTCATCTACATGGATCCGGGCGCCAACGGCACGCAGATCCAGCTCGCGTTGTACAGCGCGCTGCCCGATCAGGGCGGGCACATCATCGGCACGCTCGCCACGCAGGCGTTGCCCGACACGACGGGCGCGATTCAGCCTGTCTCGATTCCGCTGGCGGGCCAGCCGACGGTGACCGCCGGCACGACCTACTTTCTGGTGATGCACGGCCTGAACCCGGCGCTGATTGAAGACGCATACAATGCCAGCACTTTTGACGTGTACCCTGCGGGCTCCTCGTGGAGCGGCAACGCTTCGCTGGCGGGTCCTTGGGCCAGCACCGGGGCGGATCTGCAGATCACGACCTATGTCGCCGCGATCCTCCCGCCGTGCGACGCCGACAACAACACGTGCCAGCACGTCAACAACGGCGTCGCTGGCTGCTGCAACACACCCACCGACTGCGATGACGGCGATTGCCACACGCTGGACGTCTGCGGTTCCAATAACTTGTGCATTCACAAGGCCAATCCGCTCACATGCAGCAGCGACTTGGACTGCGACGACGGCAACGGTTGCACGAACGATTCCTGCGACTTGACATCGGGTTGCGGCGTCTGCCTCCACACCGCTGCCACCGGCTGCTGCACCGCCGACGCCCAGTGCGACGACAAGAACGTCTGCACGTCGAACACCTGCGTCAACAACGTCTGCGTCTTCCCGGTCATCACGCAATGCTGCCTGACCGACGCCGACGCGCTGACGATCTGCAACGACAACGACTCCTGCACGATCGACTACTGCCAGGGCAATACCTGCCACCACACGGCGCCCAAGGGCGGCTGCTGCAAGACCAACTCGGATTGCTTTGACGGCAACAAGTGCACCGCGGACATTTGCGACACGTCGAACCCGGTCGGCGACCACTTCACGTGCAAATACGAGGTCCAGGACCCGAACTGCACGGCGTGCACGGTCGATTCGACGATCGCGGGCATCGACTGCAACGACAACAACTTCTGCACTGCGGACTACTGCGACGCGGCGAACAACTGCCACAACAACCCGATTGGCAACTGCTGCATCGACAAGTTCGACTGCGACGACCACAATGACTGCACGACGGAATACTGCACGGAACAGCACACTTGCGTCTACAGCGACACGCTGTCGGGCATCTTGCTCTGCTGCAAAGTCGAGTCCCAGGACGTGGACTGCGCGTTCCTGAACACCGAATGCCAAAAGGGCGCCTGCGTTGACGCTGGCAACGGCAATGGCTCGACCAAGTGCGTCGCCCAGGCTCAGGACGTTTGCACCGTGAACATCGGCTACTGCCAGCCGTTCGAATCGGGGACGACGCTCCACGGCATGGGCTGGAACCCGATGTTTGCCGACCAGTCTCCGCCCGACAACTGGTCCGTGCAGTCGTCCGGCGACCTCGGCCCGGACAACTACGCCAACTTCTCCTGGACGCCGACCAAGACCAGCTACGGCACGTGCCTCCAGTCGCCGATCATCCAGGCGGCGGGCGCGCAGACCATCACGATCCAGTACGACCACGAGTTCCTCTGGAACGCGAATTCCACGGCGATCAAGGTGCTTGGCTCGCTCGACGGCGCCAATGCCAACTGGGACACCGCGACGGTGATCGACTCGGTGATCGCGACGAACAACATCGGCCCGGAAACGCTGGACGTAAAACTGCCGTCCAACCTGACCGGCTCCAACGGCCTGCGCCTCGCGTTCTGCCTGAGCGGCGCGTCGACCTTTGACGTGCAGAGCTTCAGCTTGGACAACATCTGCATCGTCAAGGGCGGCAAGCCGGCCATGGTCGCGTGCCCCGTGAACCAGATGGTGCCGTTCCAGAGCAAGAAGACCATCCCGCTCAAGGCGAAAGACCCGGACGTGGACGCCATTCTCTCGTTCCAGGTTCTGGAAGGTCCGTCTTTTGTCACGCTTTCAAGCGCGATCTACTTCTGGCTGGACAAGTCCTGGAACAGCACCCTGACGATCAACCCGATCTCGACTGCCGACGTCGGCACGCACCACGTGAAGATCAAGGTGAGCGACGGTGCGCTGTACAGCATCTGCTCCTTTGACGTGACGGTCTCGTACAACGGCGGCTACCTCGTGATCAGCCCGCCGGTGGTGCCGACCTCGTTCGGCGAGGCGATTCTGGCTGGCCTGAAGGCGACGGCGCCGACCAAGGTGGTTCAGCACGTCACCGACATCAACATGTATCCGAACTTCGGGCAGTTCGAGGCCGTGTTCCTCGTGCTGGGCGTGTACCCGGACAACTTCGTTCTTGACGACGCCAGCGCCGCGAAATTCCAGACCTATTTGGCTGGCGGCGGCCGCATGTACATGGAAGGCGGCGACACGTGGGCCTATGATCCGCCCACCGCGCTGCACGCTTCCTTCAAGGTGAACGGCTTGGCGGACGGCGTGCCGGAAGGCATCGCGGCCGAACTGCTCGGTTTCAGCATCTACCGCGATCTGACGACGATCGTGAACGGCCAGCCCAAGGTTTACGAGTTTGGCATGGCGTTTGAAGGCGCGGACTCGGACCACAACTTCAACAACAACATCGACTCGATCTCGGCGAAGACCGATATCCACCGTACGCAGAACATGTTGAAGAGCAATGGCGTCGTCGATTCGCCGTGGGTTCAGGTCGGCCACGACGACGACGCGGGCTTCCGCACCGTCGCGTCCTCGATTCCCTTCGCCGGCGTGCTTCCGGGCCCCGTCAGCAATGACCAGCCCGTCGCGATGATCGCGCGCGTCCTCAGCTTCTTCAACAACGGCTTCATCGACTGCTTGGGCGACGGGGATTGCGACGATCAGGACTCCTGCACGGTCGACACGTGCAACAAGGGCGAATGCCTTTACGCCCAGACCTGCACGTGCAGCAGCAACCAGTTGCTGACGTGCGGCAGCACCATCACCGTTGTCACGGGCGGCGCTGGCTCGGTCTCGGCGGTCAAGAACTATGGCTGCGACACCGCAGTCTTTGGCGGCAAGGAGATGGACTACACCTTCTCCAGCCCGACCTCGCGTCCGGCCACGTTGACGGTCACCGGCTCGACCAACTCCGCTGCCCGCGCTTTCGTCATCCGCGCCGACCAGACCGGCACGTGTCTGCCCGGCGAGTGCATCGCGGAGACCGGCAGCGGCACCAAGAATTTCGCGGCCGCCGCCAACGAGCTCTACTTCATCGTGGTCGACACGCCCACGGGTACCGCGACTCAGCTGACCCTGCAGGTCACCTGCGGCGACCCGGAAATCTGCAATGACGGCATCGACAACAACAACAACGGCTTGATCGACTGCCAGGATCTCGCGTCCTGCTGCGGTGACGTGGCTTGCGTCGAAGTGTGCGACGGCGTGGACAACAACTGCGACGGCCAAATCGACGAAGGCTGCGACGGCGACGGCGACGGTTGGTGCAACGCGGCCATGGTCGTGGTCGGCCACCCGCCGATTTGCCCCAACGGCTCCGGCGACTGCAACGACACGAACGGCGCCATCAACCCGGGCGCGCCCGAACTGTGCGGCAACCAGTTGGACGACAACTGCGACGGCTTGACCGACGCCGGCCATAACCCGGACCCGACGGGCTGCACGAACTACTGGGTCGACGCGGACAAGGACGGCTACGGCGGCGGCAGCCCCGTGTGCCTGTGCGTGTCCGACGCGACGCACTACGTCACCAAGGGCGGCGACTGCGACGACGCCAACAAGAAAGTCAATCCGGGCATGATCGAAGTCTGCGGCAACGGCGTGGACGACAACTGCGACGGCAGCCAGAACGACCAGAATGCCCAAGGTTGCACGGACTTCTACCTCGATCTCGACGGCGACGGCAGCGGCGCGAACACGATCGGCAATACCGGCAAGCAGTGCCTCTGCGTCGCAGCGGGCAGCTACTCGGCCGCGGGACCGGGCGATTGCAACGACTCTAACGCGTTTGTCCACCCGGGCGCGACCGAAATCTGCAACAATGTCGATGACAACTGCAACGGCTTGGTCGACGAAGGCTGTGACGACGACCACGACGGCTACTGCGACGCGACGATGGGCTACGTCTCCATCGGCGCGACCAGCCAGCTGTGTGGCCAAGGTCCGGAAGGCGCTGTCGTGGGCATCACCTGCGAAACAGGTCGGACGATCACGTCCATCGACTTCGCCAGCTTTGGCAATCCGACCGGCCTGTGCGGCACCTACAAAGCCGGCACCTGCGTCGGCGGTTCAACCTTGCAGGCCCTCAAGGCGGCTTGCCTCGGCAAACACAGCTGCTCGGTCACCGCGGCCTCGTCCCTTCTGGGCGACGGCTGCAGCGGCCAGCCCAAGTCGCTCGACCTTCAGGTCACGTGCATGGGCTCCGGCGGCACGGCGCCCGGCGTTTGCCCGAATGGCCCCGGCGACACCAACGACAACGACCCGACCATCAATCCGGCCGGCCAGGAAATCTGCGACAACATCGACAACAACTCCGATGGCCAGGTCGATGAAGGCTGCGACAAGGACCATGACGGCTTCTGCGACAGCGCGATGATCGTCATCGGCGCGCCGCTGGTCTGCCCGGCGGGCGGCGGCGACTGCAACGACCAGAACGCGGCGATCAACCCCGGCGCGCAAGAAGACTGCTCGACGCCGGACGACGACGACTGCGACGGCAACTACAACAACCAGGATGCGCTGGGCTGCAACATCTTCTTCAGCGACGCCGACAATGACGGCTACGGCACCAAGTCGTTCAAGTGCTTCTGCGTTCCGGTTGGCCTGTTCAAGGCGAGCAAGACCGCGGATTGCGTGGACAACAACTTCGCGATCAATCCCGGCGCGATCGAGGAATGCAACGGCATCGACGACGACTGCGATGGCATCATCGACAACGGCTGCGACGCCGATGGCGACGGCTACTGCGCGGTTGGCAAGGTCATCACGGCCGGCACCTCCGCTTGCCCCAACGGCGGCGGCGACTGCGACGACACCAACTTCAACGTCAACCCGGGCGAAGTGGAGATCTGCGGCGACGGCATCGACAACAACTGCAACGGCTCGCAGAACGACGCCGGCGCGTTGCTCTGCCAGACCTTCTACTCGGACGTCGATCAAGACGGCTACGGCAGCTCGAGCTCGAAGTGCCAGTGCGCTGGCTCCGGCACGTTCACGACGCAGGTCAGCGGCGACTGCAACGACACCGACGCGACGATCAACCCGGCGGCGCAGGAAATCTGCGACGGCATTGACAACAACTGCACGGCGGGCATCGACGAGAACTGCGACAAGGACCTGGACGGCTACTGCGATGCGTCCAAGCAGCTGGTCGGCCACCCGGCGGTCTGCCCGCATGGCGGCGGCGACTGCAACGACTACAACGGCGCGATCTACCCGGGCAAGCCGCAGGAAGTCTGCGACAACATTGACGATGACTGCAACGGCGTGATCGACAACGGCTGCGACAAGGATCTGGACGGCTACTGCGACGCGACCTACGCCGTCGTGACGCCGACGCCACCGGTCTGCTCGAAGGGCGTGAACGACTGCGACGATTATGACAACACCGTCAACCCTGGAGCGCCTGAAGTCTGCGGCAACAACAAGGATGACAACTGCAACGGCACGCAAAATGACATCGGCGCGGTCAACTGCGCCAACTTCTTCTACGACGGCGATGGCGACAGCTACGGCCTCAACTTGTCCAAGTGCATGTGCGTGTCCCAGGGCTCCTACACCGCGGCGGCTGGCAACGACTGCGACGACACGAACGCCGCCATTCATCCGAATCAGAACGAAAACTGCGCCACGGCGTTCGACGACAACTGCAACGGCAACAACAACGACGAAAACGCCACGGGCTGCACGGTCTTCGCATTCGACGCGGACGTCGACGGCTACGGCCTGACGAGCTTGACCAAGTGCTACTGCGTCGGCGCCAACTCCTACACCGCGCTTCCGAGTGCGGGCGCGGACTGCAACGACAACAACGCCGCCATCAACCCCGGTGCGACTGAAAAATGCAATGACATCGACGACAACTGCGTCAACGGCGTCGACGAAGGCTGCAACTCGGACGGCGATAAGTACTGCACCAGCGCGATGACCACCGTCGGCTTCCCGAACGTCTGCGCCAATGGCGGCGGCGACTGCAATGACCACAACGCGTTGGTCAACCCGGGCCAGGCCGAAATTTGCGACGGCATTGACAACAACTGCGTGGCCGGCATCGACGAAGGCTGCGACAAGGACGGCGACCACTGGTGCAATGCCAACATGATCACGGTCGGCACGCCCGGTGTCTGCGTCCTCGGCGGCGGGGACTGCGACGACAACAACGTGGGCATCAACCCGGGCATGACCGAGAACTGCGCCACCGCGTTTGACGACAACTGCAACGGCAACACCAACGACATCAATGCGTTGAGCTGCCACGCGTTTGGCGTCGACATGGACGGCGACACATACTCGGACAAGAACAAGCCGACGACGTGCTACTGCGTCTCCACGGGCGTCAACACCGGCACCAACGCGGGCGACTGCGACGACCTGAACAACCTCGTCCACCCGGGCCTGCCTGAGCTCTGTGACGGCATCGACAACAACTGCGACGGCACGATCGACGAGGGCTGCGACAAGGACGGCGACCACTGGTGCAACTCGCTCATGACGACGATCGGCAAGCCGCCGATCTGCATCCACGGCGGCGGCGACTGCAACGACAACAACGCCGCGATCAATCCGGGCGTCAACGAGAACTGCGCAACCGTCGGCGTGGACGACAACTGCAGCGGTGGCTCCAACGACAACGGCGCCACGGGCTGCACGACGTTCTACTTGGACAACGACGGCGACCACTACGCCGTCAATGTCTCGCAGTGCACGTGCGTCAGCGCCGGCAGCTACACGATCAACCCGCTGACCGGCGGACTGCTGGGCGACTGCGACGACACCAACGCCAACGTCAACCCGGGCATCAAGGAAGTCTGCGGTGACGGCGTTGACAACAACTGCAACGGTTCGCAGAACGACGCCAACGCGACGGGCTGCACGGCGTACTATGTCGACGCGGACAAGGACGGCTACGGCCCGACTGCCGGCGGCAGCCAGTGCCAGTGCTTCGCGCAGGGCACGTACGTCGCGTCCATCGGCGGCGACTGCAACGACGCGAACGCCAGCGTGAACCCAGGCCAGGCCGAGAAGTGCGACAACCTGGACAACAACTGCAACGCGGCCGTGGACGAAGGCTGCGACGGCGACGGCGACCACTGGTGCAACGCCAACATGGTCGTTGTCGGCGCGGTTGGCACCGTGACCATCTGCGTCAACGGCGGCGGCGACTGCAACGACGCCAACGCGCTGGTTTACCCCGGCCGTCCGGAGATCTGCGACAACGTCGACCAGAACTGCAACGGCACGACCGACGAGGGCTGTGACGACGACAAGGACTCGTTCTGCGATGCCACGATGGCCGTGGTTTACGCGGCCAACAACGTCTGCCCGCTGACGACCAACGCCTTGACGCTGGACTGCAACGACACCAACGCGAACGTCAACCCCAACAAGGCTGAAATCTGCGACGGCATCGACAACAACTGCAACGGCACCGTGGACGAAGGCTGCGACAAGGACGGCGACCACTATTGCGACCTCGCGATGCAGACCGTTGGCAATCCGCCGGCGTGCATCTACGGCGGCGGTGACTGCAATGACAACAATGCGGCCGTCAATCCGGGCGCGACGGAAATCTGCGACGGCGTCGACAACAACTGCGTGGGCGGCGTGGACGAGACGTGCAAGGACACGGACCACGACGGTTTCTGCATCGGCGCTGCGCTCGCCGGCTCGGTCGCGTGCCCGAGCGGCGGCAATGACTGCGACGACTCCAACGCCAACGTCCACCCCGGCATCCCGGAGAACTGCGCGACGCAGTACGACGATAACTGCGACGGCGTGACCAACCCGATCACCAACCTCACCGGCGGCACCCGCTTCTACACGGACGCGGATGGCGACGGCTACGGCACCGGCGCGGGTCAGGTCAGCTGCTACCAGCTCGGGTCGTACACGGCTTTGGTCAACACCGACTGCGACGACACCAAGCCCTTGATCAACCCCGCCGCGCTTGAGATCTGCGACGGCGTCGACAACAACTGCAAGCTCGGCGTCGACGAAGGCTGCGACGACGACACGGACGGTTACTGCGACGCGACGATGTTGATGGCATCGACCGCCCTGTGCACCAACAGCGTCAAGCCGTCGGCGGGCACGACCAAGGCCGGCGACGACTGCGTCGACCAGGGCACCGTGAATGGCGTCACGGCGTCGTTGCTCAACCCCGGCAAGACCGAGGTCTGCAACAACGCGGACGACAACTGCAATGGCCAGATCGATGAAGGTTGCGACCAGGATCACGACGGCTACTGCAACAACGCCATGAGCGTCACCGTCGCTTCGCCTGCCGTCTGCCCGTCAACCACTCTGGTTGGTTCCGGCAATGACTGCAACGACCTGAATGCCCAGGTGAATCCGGGCGCCACTGAGAACTGCGCCACGGCCTACGACGACAACTGCGACTCGCTCTTGTGCAACGCCGGCCTCCCGAACTGCCTCAATCTGACCGGCGCAGCGCTGACCACTTGCAACACGTGCATGGCGAACAGCCTGAACGCAGTCAACGCCAACGGGTGCAAGACGTACTTCCTCGACGCGGACAATGATCTCTATGGCGTCACGGGCAGCGTCCAGTGCCAGTGCATCCCGTCGGTCTCCGCACCGTTCTACCGCGCGCTGGTCGGCGGCGACTGCAATGACGCCAGCAACGCCATCTTCCCCGGTGCGACGGAAATCTGCGACAACGTGGACAACAACTGCGACGCGTTCCACCAGGTGGACGAAGGCTGCGACGTGGACAAGGACGGCTACTGCGTCTTGGGCATCACCGTGACCAACAACACGATTTGCCCGAACCAGGCGACTGGCATCGGCACCGATTGCAACGACACCGACAAGCTGATTCACCCGGGCGCCGCGGAAATCTGCGACGGTCAGGACAACAACTGCGTCAGCGGCGTCGATGAAAACTGCAACCTGGACGGCGACCTGTACTGCGCGAAGTACATCGTTGGCTGCACGCCGCAGACCGATCCGAAATGCCTCCAGACCGTCGTCGGCAGACCTTCGATCTGCCCGGGCGGCGCCAGCGGCAGCGGCGGCGACTGCAACGACAGCAACACCAACGTCAACCCCGGCATGAACGAGGTCTGCAACGGCACGGACGACAACTGCGACGGGCTGATCGACAACGTTCCGACGGGCACCGGCACCCAGTTCTTCTGGGATGGCGACCAGGACGGCGAGCCGATCAACAGCTCCAACTGGCTGTGTTCGGCGTCAGGCTCCTGGAGCTACAACGTGACCTTGCAGGGCGCCCCCACGGTCTTTGACTGCGACGACAGCGGTTTGACCTGTGGCGCCGCCTGCAAACACACGTTGACCGAGAACCGCTGCGACGGCTACGACAACAACTGCAACGGCAGCATCGACGAAGGCTGCGACGTGGACGCCGACCACTACTGTGGCATGGTCGGGTTGACGACGGTGAAGAACAACACGACCGGTTCAGTCACGTGCAATGGCGTCGTCAGCACCTGCACGACTGGCGCACCTTGCTGGCCGACCATCTGCCCGTGCGGCGGCGGCGACTGCGACGACGTCCTGACCTCACACGTCATCAACGGCGTGACGACGACCGGTTTGTCGGCCAACCCGGGCAAGCAGGAAGCGTGCGACAACCTGGACAACAACTGCAACGGCCAGACCGACGAGCAGGCGAGCACCGCGTGCGCTGGTGTCTTCCCGAACGCGGTGGGCATCTGCAGCGCGGGCGCGTGCACTCAGGGCGGATGCAACACGGGCTATGTGGACAGCGTTCCCGCGAGCCCGGGCTGCGAGTGCTACGCGATCGACCAATACGAGCCCAACGACGCGTGCGGCTTGTTGGCTAACCAGTCCACGAACCTCGGGACCTTGTACGACGGCAACGGCACCGGCACCGGCACCGCCGCGGGCAGCGGTACGGCGTTGTCCGTCACGGGCATCGTGGCAAGCACCGCGGACAACGACTGGTTCACGTTCCTCGGCCAGGACTACCCCGATACCTACACCGGTGCGTGCGACCGCTACAACGTGCGTGTCGTGTTCGTCACCGCCGTCGCTGGCGTCGTGTTCGACGTCTTCCGCGGCGGCTGCCCGCCGGTCAGCAATCCGGTCGGCACAGCGGCGTTCACGACGGCGACCGCTTGGCCCAACGGTCCGGGCGGCGCGACAGGCGGCACGCAGCCGCTGGTCACGCCCGCGGGCACGTACAACCAGGTCTGCTGCGGCCAGCAGGACTTCAACTGGTACACGTACTTCAAGGACTGGCGGACGGCGGAGGGCGTGCAGAGCTACGGCCAAGGCCACTACTCGGAATACGGCGAGTGCCCGTGCTCCGTCGGTGACGCGTTCCAGAACGACCAGGGCTGGGGCAACTGGATGCAGACCAGTTATGCCAACGAATGGGGCCCGTATGGCAAGGGCCGCGGCGCCGTCGCCGCCTTCACCGGCAGCGTCGCCAACAGCACCAGCAGCCAGTACTACGACAACACTGCCACTTATGGAAGCGTGGCCATCCCCGGCAACGGTAGCGCCGCGTGGGACTACACCAAGTGCCTGGACGACAGCGCCCAGTTCTACGTGCACGTGTACCGCACGTCCGGCATCGCGTGCTCGCAGTACCGCTTGGAGATCTCCAATGGCGTGTACACCGCGACCCAAAACGCTGGCGCGCCTCACGTGGGCCCTTGGACGTACAACATTGGCGCTTCGGGCAATCAGTTTGATGGCACAACGACCAGCGTCTGGCGTGCCGCGCAGTAAGGTAGTGCAAGCATGACGCGGCGGCCTGTCAGGAACACCTGGCGGGCCGTTCGCGTTTTCGGGTGAAACGAGCGGAGGCACGAGCACCGGGATGGCGGAATCGGTAGACGCAGGGGACTTAAAATCCTCAGAGCTTCACAGCTTGTACGGGTTCAAGTCCCGTTCCCGGTACGACTTTTCGAGATTGGGGTAGGGCGCCAAATGGGCCGGGCTAAGGATTGGGCTAAGGTTCGGGCGTGATCGTGTTTGCGCCATTTGCGGCGACCCAGCTGCTGCCTTGGCCGGCGATCCCTTCGACGAGGCGCGGCGGGCCTGCCTCAAGGCGGATTGCCACCGGCGCTGGCGGATTTGCCAGTTGCAACCGTTCACACTGCCGCCGACCGTCCAGCCGCACGAATCCCTGCGAGGTCGGTGTGCGTTTGGATGGTGCCGTGTTGCACGGATACGCGCCCTTGCGGTGCCACTGGCTCGAGTTGAGGCCCGCCGGGAGCAGCCGCGCCCGCAAGCTTGCGCCAGTAGGCTGTTTCTGCGGGGCGTGCCAGCGTCACGGCGTCCGCAAGAGTCGTCTTGCGCGACGGCAGCCGCCGGTCCGGGCTGGCGGCCGCGTGCGGTGCGCTCCTCGCGCATTTGCGGGTGTGCACGCCGGCAAGTTCCTGCGCGGCCTTCAACGCGCACGGGTTCGTTGGCGTCGGGAGGCGCGCGAGCTTCCGCGTGCTGGCTCCAAACGACGTCATGCGACGCGGCCACGGCGAATACCGACGCCGCCGGGCGGCCAAGTGGCGCGGCGGAGCCCATTGGAGCCGTCGGCCCGACCGGGGGCCGGGCGATGCCAATTGCCATCGCCGGAGAGGTCTGGAGAACCGGTCGGGCCGTTCGTCTCGCGAAGACGGCCAGTTGAAGTTGCCTGGGATTCGCATCGCGACGACGCGTTGGTTGTATGCCGAGACGGAGCCACCGCGCCAAATGAAGCTGGCTCAGATCGTCGCTTGGCTTGCGCCTTTGAAGTGGCCGTGGCCAGCTGACGGTTGCGCGCGCGTGGGTCGACTGCACGGTCTACGGCACGCCGGTCAGACAGGTCCGCAGCTCGATCGGCCGCATCTGTTTGAAGGTCATCGTCTTTTTGCGAGGTTACACGAACGTATCTGCAGCGGGCGGCTGGAAGTCCGCGGGATCAGAGCGAAGATCAGTGCGCGGATGCGCCGCGGCAGCAGATCTGACCCAAACTCCCCGAACCGCTGAATCGCCAACAACATCGAGAGCTGCCGGTTCGCCGGTACAACGATGACTGCGAACACCATCCCGGGCGGAACATCCGCCTGGGCCAACCTGACGGCCAGCGTCCGATGGAAACCGTGCAGCAAAAGCTCGCGCGTGTCGAGGCGTTCACGGACACGAATTTGCCGCGGGCGCGCCAGCTCGTGCGGGAACACGCGCGCGATCCCCTGCGATGTGAAAGGCGTTCGTCGTCCGTTTGACGCGTTCAGCCTGACGCTCTTGAGCGGGTTGTTGTCGGGGCGCAAGTCGCTGCGAGCGGTCGAGGCGCTGTCCAAGGAGCTTGCCCTCGGCCGTGGCAGGCATGGCAACAGCGACGGCGCGTTGACGCATCTCCATGAACTGATGGGCGAACATAAGGCGCCGGTGCTTCAGCACAGCGTGCGCGACAAGGGCGGTCGGGGGCAGTTCAGGCCGCCCGGCGCGGCGCAGTCTTGGGCGGCGGTCGACGGCAAGTGCATGATTTTGCAGCACGGGCGTAAAGCGACCTGGTGGCGAACTTCATGCTGGACGCAGGTCTGTGGTCCAAGGCTTTGTTTTTAGGCATGGATCAGGCGGGACTCGGCGTGTTCTGTGGGCTAAAGCAGAACAAGCCGGTCCTGCACGCCGAGGTCAAGCCCGTGCTTGGGGAGCGGCGCAAGAGACCCGCGCTGGACGCGGAAACGCCTTGGGAATCATGCAACAAGCGAGACATCGCGACGGCCAGGAGAAGGTGGAACTGCGCTATTTCGTTACCAATAGTACGGCCGGCTTTTTGAACGCGACAGGCGCCGGCGTTGGTGCGGCTGCACGGGGGCATCGGCAGTGTCGGCCTTTCGGGGACTGCAACGGAGGTGTTCGACATGCAGTTTGGCGAGGACGCCGGTGCCTGGTGCACGCAGAACCAGGTGGCGCTCGCGTTGGGTGCGCTGCGGCTGATCGCGCGCAACAGCGCGTAATCGCATGGTAAAGTGCACATGCAGGTGGAGCGCGAACGGGTTGACCGCGTGGCGTGGTCGTGGCGCGAGCTGTTCGAGCCGACGTACCGCTACCTGGTGATGGTCGGGCGGGCGCTTTTGCCCGGACTGGCTGCGCCACCGAGGCAAGCGGTCGTGACGTGACGAGGAAGAGCGGCATGGCCGAATAGGAACCGCCTGGAGGATGCCGGCGCAAGGCACTCAATTTCATCCGGATCGGCGATTTTACGGGTGAGATCTGTCAGGCGGATCGGATGCGCGCAGGAATTCGCGGACCGCTGCGGGTCACGGGCGCATGGGACGACGAGGATCGATCAGGTCTGATGCGCCGACGCCGGTCCGAACCGGGCACATCATTTACACCTTAGACCGGGCACATGGTTTACACATTGAGGCATCACGACAGGAGGTCGAAGATGCCGTGGAATCAGGTGACCAAGATGGAAATTCGGAAGCAGTTCATGGAGAAAGTGACA
>CAIYWC010000096.1 GCA_903929795.1 uncultured Myxococcales bacterium
CCGCGGGCGGCGGCGGTGGCGCAGGCTCCGCGGGCGGCGGTGGCGGCGCGGGCTCGGTCGGCGGTGAAGGTTCCGGCGGCGGCGGCGGCGTGGGCTCCGATGGTGGCGCTGGCTGGGTCGGCTCGGCGGGCGGCGGCGGCGTGTTGCCTTCGCTCGGCGGCGGCGGAGTTCCCCCTTCCGGCGGCGGCGTACCTTCGGGCGGCGGCGTACCTTCGGGCGGCGGCGGCGCTTCCGGAGCGACGCCGTTCTTGCGCGCCTCCTCGGCCCTCTTGGCGTCGTCTTCTTCCTGCTTCTTGCGGTCCGCTTCCTGCTTCTGGCGCGCTTCCTCGACTTTTTGCTTGCGCGATTCTTCCGCGTCTTTTTCGCCCTGCTCCTTGGCCTTGCGCTTGTCCTGCTCGATCTTGATCAGGTTCGCCACCTCGGACATGTAGTCGCGCACCGGATCTTTCTGGTCCACCTGCGAGCCTTTGAGTTCCAAGTACGCGTTGAAATAATCGCGCGCCCGCAGGAACCGGCCCAGATCGCCGTCCACGTCCGTCATGGGATTTTCCATGTACAGAATCGCCAAATCAAAGTGAATCGCGGGGTTGCGCGGATCCTGCTTCATCGCTCGCTCGTACTCGGCCTTGGCCTTGTCGGCCTTTTGCGGGTCGCGGCTGATGCGCCACGCACTGCCCAGGTTCACGCGCGCTTCCAGCAGCGTCGGCTCGATCTCCAGCGACTTGGTCAGCGCCTCGATCGCCTCGTCCGGCTTCTTGGCGATAATCCAGCACACGCCCAGATTGTTCCATGCTTCCGCATAGTCCGGCCGCGTCTGCGTGGCTTTCAGGAACTGGTTGCGGGCGTTTTCCACCTCGTCGCGGCGCAGCGCCATCTGGCCGTAAAGGTAGTAAATCTGCGCCATACCCGCATCGCGGTCGATCGCCTCCGACCCCGGACCGCGCCAGCTGCCGCCACCATGGGCCACGCGCATCGCGTACGCTTTTTTGCCTTTGTACAGCGATTCATCGGCGCCCGGCGGCGCTTCCGCGTCGCCCGTGTACACCGCCCACGCGCGCTCCAGCGCGGCGTTGGCCAGGCCTTCGCGGCCCATCGCCAGGTACGCTTCGCCCAGCGTGCGCATCAGCTCCGGGTTGTCCTGGTCGATCTTGATGCCCTTGATGCACTGGTCAATCGCCTGCTGGAACTGCTTGTCTTCCACCAACGCGCGGGCGCGCGCGGCCATCAGCATCACGTCCTGGGGCCGCGCCAGCAGCGCCTTGTCGACGACGTCCAATGCGCGCGCTGCCTCGTGTTTGCGCAAAAACAGCACCGACTGCAGCACCACGGCGCGCGAATACGTCGGGTTGAGCACCACGGCATTCCCAACCGACGCTTCCGCATCTTCCATGCTGCCGGCGCGGTACTGGACAATCGCCAAGTTGTACCAAGCCGTTGCCGATTTCGGGTCCGCCTGGGTCGCGGCCTGCAGCCGCTGGCGCGCCTCGAACAGGTTATTTTCCTTCAGGAAATTCACGCCGTCGTTGAGCTGGGCTTCCGCGGGCGACGTCGTGAAGCGCACATCAGCGGGCAGGACCGGCGCGCCGTTGGTCTCCTCCGCCTTCTTCTCCGTCGGCGTCGCGACCAGCGGCGACTCCACCGCCGGCGCAGATTCTACGGCCGCGACCGTCGGCGTCGGCTCCGGCGCAACGACTGCAACCGCCGGCGCAACCGGCTGCTCCAGCGGCGGCGGCGGCACTTCCTTTTGCAGGACCGGCTCGTTGGGCATCTGGGTCATCGGCTTGTCGTCCGCCGTGTCCGTGCCGCCGCAAGCGGTCACGCCCATCGCCGCCGCGAACAGCCAGGTCGCGAGCCGAATGTGCCGGAACTTCGCGTTCATCGAAGCTCCTTGTCCGGCTCAGGCAGCGTGCCCGACGGGTCCATGACGAGCCGCTTCTCGTCTTTCAACAGCGGGTATTCCTTGGGCTTGTACTGATTGATCGCCTTGCGCAGCTCCGTGACCCACTGATTCACGGCGCCCTTGGCTTCGGCATCTTTCAGGGCGATCGACAGGTCCTTGATGGCCTTGTCTTCGACTTGCTTGCCGAATTTCTCCATGAATTCGTCATATTGCGCCTGCTGCTCTTCCGTCATGTTCTCAGGCTGCGGCGCGGCATAGATCGTGCGCGCCAGATACTGGAGCAGCTTGGCGCGGTACAAGTACGCGGCGTAAGACCAGTTTTGCGAGTTGAACTTCGTGACCGCTTTGTCGTACTCGTCGTACAAGCCCTTCGAGTTGTCGCGCTCGCTGCCCTTCTTGCCGTCCGGTCCGATGACCTCGCGCTCCGGGCCGAGCAGCGTGTCGAGCATCGCCTTAACTTGCTTGATCACTTCCGGCATCGCCTTGGCCGGCGCGAGCTTGGGATTCAGCGCAATCTTGGTCGCCATGAACGCGTCATAGCGCGGCTTCATCAGCATGAACTGCGCCTGCGCCGCCGCCGTCGACTCCGGCTTGCCGTTCATCTCGTAGCCGCCCTTGGCAAAGGCTTCCAGGATCCGCTTGTACAGCTTTTCCGCGCTCTTCTTGTCGCCGCGCGATTCGTAGATATCGGCGATCATGCCGTAAGCCTTGAAGACTTTGGCAGAATTCTGCGTGTCCGCCGCGTAGCGCGCGATAAACGCTTCCAAGGCGGCGATCTGGTTGTTCACGTCGCCGCGCTTCTGGTAGTTCTCCTGGATGCGCCACGCCGAGGCCACAACGCGCTTTTTCGCGTCCGGATCCGTGTCTTTCTCGTAGCGGCTGATGATCTGCTTGTCGAGCTCAACCGCCAGGTCCCAATCGCTGTTGAAGAACGCCAACTGCGCGGCATTGGTCAGGTATTTCGCCGCTGTCTTCTGCACCTTGGGGTCGGTCGACTTGGACGCGTTGTCGTACAGCAGCCGGTTGTCGGCGATCGCCTCGCTGATCTTGAAGAACTTGGCGTTCAAGTCCGCGCGCATCTGGACGATCTCTTCCAGGCGCTTCAAATTCAACTCTTTTTCCTTGGGATCCGTGGTCACGGCGGCGCGAATCTTGTCCTCCGCTTCCTTCAGCACTTCCACGCAGGAATCCCACTGCTCGCCGCGGTAGTAGGCGCGCGCCGAGTTCATCAGCGCCGCTTTTTGCCGCGACGTGTCGTCCACCGGCACTTGCTTGCGCAGATCGTAGTACAGCTTGCCCGCGCGCTCATACGTTGCACGCGCCTCCGCCAGCATCTTGCCCGCCTGTTCGGGATCGGCGACGGTCTCGACCTCCGCGACCTCCTTGTCGGCCTTGGCCAGCGCGTTGTCGCCGGCCTTGGCGATGTCACCCAACGCCTTTTCTTTCACAACGTTGCGAATCGTCTCGCGGCTCTTCGGGTCGCCGATCTCGTGCTTTTCACCCCAGTCGGCGATCTCTTGCAGCTTGTCGAAGTCCTGCTCGATCGAGTACGACTCAATCAGGTCCTTGTAGGCCTCTTCCGCCAGCGCTGATTTCGGGAACTTATTGAGAATCCACCACAAACGGTCGCGCGCCGACCAGAATTCCGGCTTGAGCTTGTCGGTGGCCAGGTCCTTGTTCACGTCGAACTGCCGGTTCTTGTACAGCAATTCCGCGACCTGCAGCGCGAGCTTGGGAATCCGGTCCGGATCGTCCTTGAACACCTCGTCGGTGTTCGTCGCCATGTAGTTGTCGACAAGCTGCATCCACTCGACCGTCATCGGGTCCATCGGCATCGGCTTGACGCGGCAGCTTGTCTGCTTGACCGTCGCCTCTTCGATCTCCTTCTTGCACGCTTCTTCTTCAACCTTATCCGAGGCTTCCGTCGGGCGAATCTCGGACAGCTGCGACGCGCTCAGGTGCTCCGGATCGTCCTTGGGATAGGACGCGCGCGCCTGCAGGATCAGCTTGGCCGCGCCCATGGCCGACATGCCCGCTTCCTCGCGGTGGTCCACGTATTTCGGCGCCTCGGGCTTGCTGTCTTCCGCCAGCGAGCGCGGACCTTTCCAGTCCCGCACCATGACGTAGTATTCCAGCGAGCTGCGCATCGACTCGCACGCCTTCTTGACGGTCGGCACAATCGGCGCTGGCCAGATCGGCGGTGAACCGTCGTCCTTCGGCGCGTCAGACGCCGCTTTGCCCTTGCCCGGCTTGGGCGGCGGCGGCGCGGCATCGGCGGGCATGCCCTTGCAGCGGCTACCACCAAAGTACAGGGAATCCGC
This sequence comes from uncultured Myxococcales bacterium, assembly GCA_903929795.1. Taxonomy (GTDB): domain Bacteria; phylum Myxococcota_A; class UBA9042; order UBA9042; family UBA9042; genus CAIYBN01. The sequence continues at coordinate 4,222 of CAIYWC010000096.1, forward strand.
GAGGATCCACGCGATGTCGTACGCCTTGGCCGATTTCGGATCGGCCTTCAGGATCGACTCGAACTCGCGCGCGGCAGCCGCGTACTTGTCCATCGCCTCGTCCATCTTGCCGGCGGCCTTCAGCGCCTGCGCCTCGCGCAGCATCAGCATCGCGAACTCGCCGCGGTACTTCGCGGTCGTGTCTTCCACCTGCTGGGCCAGATCCTTGTCGCCGCCCCATTTTTCAAACCACGACGAGTCTTTCCCGAACATCGTCAGGTACTTCTGCCGCTCCTGGGTCTGCCGGCTCTGGTCGGCCAGCGACATCTTCAGGCAAATCAGCGCGGCGTTCAGCGCCTCGGGCTTGAGTGGCTTGGTGCCGTCCTGGTGCTTCTTCAACTGCTCGCGGCAGCCATCCGCTGCCGCCGCCAGGATGTCGATCGAACGAATCACCTTGCGCTGCATCGCCTGCGCCTCGCGCGCCATCGGCCAGCGGTCGATCGCGTAGCCGTAGACCAGCACGGCCTGCCGGTAGTATTCGTCCTCGGACTGCTCGTACAGCGTGTTGCCGTACATCTGCAAAATATCGAACAAATACGGCTTGTCACCCGTCGTCAGGTCCTTGCGCACGTCCTGACGCGCCTGGAAATTCGCCTGCAGCCGCGTCAACGCCTCGCCTTGGGCAACGCCCATCCACGTGTTGGCCTTGAACTCGTCGTCGAACTTGGGCTCGATAATCGACGACACGTACAGCCGAGGCCGCAGCGCCGGGTCCAGCTGGATGCAGCCCGAGCGCGCATCTTCCGAGCCAAAATCATCGCAAGCGTCATCGTCCCAGCTCGGCTCTGCCAGCGACTTGGCCAGGTACTCAATGGCTTCCTTGCGCAAATTCAGCTGCTTGGCCTTGACCGAGAGCTTGTCCTGGTTCTGGACTTCGTATTCGATCAGCTTTTGGAACCAGCGCACCGCGTCGGGGTAGTGGTACAGCTGGAAGTGCGACCAGCCGAGCTTGTAGAGCGCCAACATGTAGTTCGCGTCGTCATTGCCACGCAACGCCGCGTCCGCCGCGTGCTGGTACGCCTCGGCGGCGTTCTCGAACTCGTTCTCCTCAAACCACATTTCGCCAACGCGCAGCCACGCTTCCGGCACGTACGACGACTTCGGGTAGTGCGCCTCGATCGCCGAAAACGTCGCGATCGCCTTCTCCGTCTCGCCCTGCTCGGACTCGCAAAAGCCCTGCAAATACATGGCGGCGTCCGCGTACTTGTAGTTCGGCCAGCGCCGTTCCAGCATCACGCCTTCCAGCTTGCCGGCCAGCCCATCCATCTTGGCGCCGTCCGGTAGCCAGTGCAGGTACTTGTAGATCGCGATCGAGCGCGAAAAGTCCTGATCCGGATCCTTGGGCGGGTCCAGAATCTTGCCGCGGTTGTACAGCTCCAGATCGCGGTTGTACTGGTCCTGGCCGCGGCCATAGCTCGCCTTGGTGTCCTCGTAATACAGCTCCGCCAAACGGAAAAGCGTGTCCGGCGTGTACACGTCGTGGTCGCGGTGACGGTAGATGAACTCTTCCATGCGCGCGATCGCGTCGCGCCGCAGGTCGTACTGCGCCTTGTCCAGCGCGTCGATCTGGCCCTTGTACTGCTCGTTCAGTGCCATCTTGCGCGTGTTGATCTCGCGGCCGATGAACTCCTTCACGGCCGATTGGTACTCGGTCGCCGCCACGCGGAACTGCTGGTACGAGGCCTCAAAGCCCTTGCGCTCTTGCTTGATCGCCACGGAATCGGTGATTTCTTCGCCGCGAATCACGTATTTCGGCAGCAGGTGAACCTGTTGCGCGGAAGCGGACGCCGCGGCAAAGGCCGAAACGACGAGCACCACGCGCTGCAAACTGCGACGGTTCAGCATCACTGCTCAGCTCCGTCGTCGGCGGTTAGGTTGTCCAGCACTTCGCCCAAGGTCTTCAACTTGCCGTTGCGTTCCTCTTGCAAACCCTTGATGGCATCGGCCTTTTCCTGCTTGCGCATCCAGGCGACGTCGACGCGACCGAGGTCCGCTTCCAAAACGATCTCGCTCAAGCGATTTTGCGCCGCGCGGATCAGCCCGTAGCCGACCTGGCGCGCCATCGCCCGCGAATCGTCCTCGTACTGGCGCACAGTCACTTGATATTCCGCAATGTTGCGTTTCTCCTGGCCCAGCACAACCATCATTCCTGAGATGCGATCATTGGCGCGGCCGGCCACCGTGTTCAGCAGATCCGCCATGGAGTTGACCAGCTTGTCGACGTCCAGCCGCACCGCGCTCAGGCGCGCAATCGCCTCGTTGGACTTGCCCAGCCGCGTCAGGGCCATGACGTAGGCATCCTGCTCAAAGTGCTGCGCCGCCAGCAGCCTGAGGCGAATCGTGTTTTCGTCGCTCGACACCTTGTCGCCAGCGCCAAACGCCTGCGAAGTCACTTCAAAATTGCTGTTCAGCTCTTCCAACTCGCGGAAAATGCGCCGGACTTCGTCGTTGACTTCGTTCAGCCGCGCGCGAATCTCGTTCTCCTGGTCCTTGGCCATCACGATGCCGCCGTCGCCGTACAGGCGATCGTTCAACATCTTCGCCACGCCCTGAGCGTTTTGCTTCAGCTGCTCCAGCAGCAGGCGGTTTTCGCTCAGATCGCCTGACAACCGCTGAAAATCATTGGATACGCGCGTTTGGCGCAGGATGTAATCGCCCTTGGTCGGCGGCACCTTGGCAAACGCGTCCTGCCACTTCTTGCGCTGTTCCTGCAGCGCGTCGGCCTTGGTCTTCTCGTCGTCATTCATGTCGCCGTACGCCAGCGCGCGCAGCATCTCCACCGCCCGCCGACCGACGTCCACGGTGCGGTTCTGGTCTTCCGAGACGCGCATCCAGGCGTCCTTGAGCTCTGGGAACATGTCCAGCCGGCTCGCCTCGCGCAGCGCCGCGTCGATCGTCTTGGCCAGTTTGTCGGACTCCTTGACGTCCGCACGTTCCGCCGACATGTCGTCAAAAAGCGAGACAACTCGCTGCATATCCTCGTCTTTTTCGATATATTTGGCGACGCGCTCCGACACCGGGCGCGCCACCGTGTACTCTTCCGAAGCGCGGTTCAGCAGCCAGTTGAAGAAGTTCTCCAGGTTCTTGTCGTCGCGCGCAAACTGGTTCAATTCTTGGGTAATCGCGCCAAACCGCTCGACGACGTCCTGGTACGCGGCGTCCGCCTGGTCGTACTGCTTGTCGATCATGTTGATGCGGCCACGCAGCACCGCCGCTTGCACCGCGACGCCGTCGTCGCTCACTGTCAGCAGCAAAATATCCAAGGCTTCCAAGGCCTTCTTCGTCTCGGCAGCGGCCGCCACGCGATCCGACTTGACCCGCGCTGCGGCGACGTGGGCAGCCGCCGATTCGTACAGCGCCTCTTCGTACAGGACCGAGTTGCGGTCTACTGCCTTGTAATACTTGGTCGATTCATCATAGCGCTTGGCCTGCAGGAACAGCCGCCCCAGCGCCACGTTCGCGTAATCCAGCACTGTCGGATCCGGGCGGCGCGCCTCGTCCGTCGCGCTCGCAGCCGTCGCGACATCGACAAAGTTGCTGATCGCCGCGTCCAGGCGCTTGTTCGCCACGTTGATCGCGCCCAGGTAGAACTTGGCCGCCGCCCACCGCTTGTCATCGGGCGCCACCGCGTTCAGGAACGTCTGCGCGCGGCCGTACGCCTTGGCCGAAAAGAACGCGCGGCCAAACTGGTAGGACAGTTCCGACTTGCGCTTGTCCTGCGGCAGCGCGTCCAAGCGCTTGGCGTACATTTCCACGTCTTCAATGCGGTGCAAACGCACTGCAATATCAGCAAGTTGCTGCAAAGCCTGCTGAAAGTATGGCGAGTTGGGCGACCGCGCGATCGCGTCGAGGTACCGGCGCGCGCCCATGTAGTTGCGCGTGCGGAACATGCAGTCGCCGAGCATGAACAAGCCCTGACCGTAGTCGCGGCTTTTTTGAAACTCGGGGTTCGTCACGAGGTCAGTCAGCAGCACGGACGACACGCTCAAGTTGCCGCGATCATAAGCAATTTGCGCATCAACAAAGCGCTTGTCCAGCGGAAACCGCCGCTCGCGCAGCACCGCCGCCTTGAGCGTTTCATCGATGTTCGTCACGTCCGTCTTGATGTTCGCGGCGTCGTTCTCAATGCCGCGCACGAGGTCCGACTCGCTCACGGCGTCATCCGCCAACGCCGACGCCGACGTGCCCAGCAACAGCACGGCAAGCATGTGCGCAGTCACGCGATGCGGCAGGCTCGGCGGTGGGAACGTGCGGTCGGTCAAGGGGTTTCGCCTCGCGGGGTGCAGAACCGGTGGTCCTGGCGGAGTTGCAATTGCTTCCGGGGCGCCTGGCTATTTCGCCGGCGCCGCATCGCCTTCCACCGGCTTGGCCGTCTTGTTCTGGATCAGCTTGACGTCGTATTTGATCGACGGCTTGTCCTCCAGGTCCGTGCCGATGCCACCGCGCTCGTAGCCAATCACGGAGACTTCGGTCACGCGGCCCTTCTGGGCGTAGAACGTATAGACCGATTTCAATTTAAAAACATAGCCTTCCAAGTAGCTGAACAGGTCCGAGTTGCCGCGGTAGACCATCTCGACGGTGAGCGAGTGGTTGCCCGCCGTCGCCGTGCCGTTGAAGATCTCGAACTCCTTGCGCTGGTTCAGCAAGCCGTTCGCATTGTCCTGGTAGTAGATCTTCTTGCCGTCGAGGTAGTAAAGCACCGACTGCAGCTCAAAGAAGCTGCCCATCTCGTTCTTGTGGATGAGCACAGCGCGCGACTCGGCGATGACGTTGTCGAGGATTTGTTCCTTCAACAGCAGCAACTTCGCCTTGGTGTTGAAGATTTTTTCCTTCACCGCGATGACGCGCTCTTCAATGCCGCGCAGCTTCGCGTCGTACTGGGCGTCGCCGGCCGCCGGGACGACTTCTGACGCGGCAGGAGGCGCGGCGTTTCCAGCCGCCGGAGCTGCGGCGGCAGCGCCCGGTGCGGTGGGGGCAGCGCCTGGCGTGGCAGGGGCAGCGGGCTTGGGCGCGGCAGCTGTCGGCGGTGCGGCCACGGTCGGCGGTGCGGCCACGGTCGGCGGTGCGGCCACGGTCGGCGGTGCGGCTACGGTCGGCGGTGCAGCGGGGGCGGCGTCAGCCGGTGCGGCGTCAGCGGGCGGATCACCCGCGGGCGCAGTGTCACTCGTTACCGGCTCGTCGACGGGCTGGGCAAACGCCGGCGCTGCGGACGCGGACGCCCACACCAGCAGCGCCGCAACGGCGCCAACGCGTTGGCCCACGCGCACGTGCTGCCGCTCGCTCAGGCGATGCAGTTGCGCCAGTCGATTCTTCTCTACCAGGTCGCGCACCATGGTGCCTCGCAACGTCCGTCTCGATGCAGTCTTGCGACAATTCCAACACGTGGATCGTCGCTCTGCATGGTTCTTCACGAATCGCCATCGCGCGCGATTCCTCTCTCGCCGCGCGGTTCGGTGCCGAGCCCAAACCGCGCAATGAGGCTCGCGAATGTTCCCGCGCCGGCAGATGCCGTGCGCGATCGCATTCGCGGACAATCCGAAGGAGTATAGGCTGGTGAAACGAGAGGGTCAAATACCGCGTCGACGCGCCAGGAAGCAGCGGAGCCGGTCAATCCGCGAGCGGACTCCACTTCGGTTGCTCCACAGGCGTCTCCGGCGGGAACTGCAGCGCGAGCGCCGTCAGCAGCCGCTCCACGCCCGTTCCGTCGAGCGCCGAGAGCGGCAACACGGGCTGGCCAATCAGCGCTGCGACCTGATCCGCGCGCGCCTGCGCGTCCGGGCCCAGCGCGTCCGCCTTGGACAGCACGACCACGCTGGGCCGTTCCAGCAGCGCAGGGTCGTGCTCGTGGAGCTCGCGCTGCAACACCATCCACTGGTAGTCCGGCGGGTCCTTGTCGACCGGCGACAGCAGGTACACGAGAATTCGACAGCGCTCGATGTGCCGCAGGAAGCGCAGGCCCAGCCCCGCACCTTCTGCCGCGCCCGGGACCAACCCGGGGATGTCCGCGACCGTGAACACGCGGCCGTGATGCCGCACCACGCCGAGGTTGGGCACCAGCGTCGTGAACGGATAGTCGGCGACCACCGCGCGCGATGCCGAAATCTGGCGGATCAAGCTCGACTTGCCGGCGTTGGGATAGCCAACGAGCGCGACGTCCGCCAGCAGCTTGAGCTCCAGCCGCAGCGACTTCTGCTTGCCGTCCTGGCCCGGGTTGGCGTGGTCGGGCGTCTGCCGCGTCGCCGAGGCGAAGTGGACGTTGCCCCAGCCGCCGTTGCCGCCGGTCAGCAGCACGATGCGCTCGCCGGGCTCGGTCAGGTCGGCGAGCAGCACGCCGGTTTCATCGTCAAACACTTGGGTCCCCGGCGGCAGGTACAGGATGAGGTCCACGCCGTCGCGGCCGGTCTTGCGCGCCGTCATGCCGTCACGGCCGTCCTCCGCGGTGTACAGGCGCTTGTGGTGGTAGTCGTGCAAGGTCCGCGATCGGTTGTCCGCCACCAGAATGACGTCGCCGCCCTTGCCGCCATCGCCGCCGTCCGGTCCGCCGCGCGGGATGTACTTTTCGCGGCGAAAGCTCCTGGAGCCGTGACCGCCCGCGCCGGATTGTACGGCGATGATCGCCTGATCGATGAACTGCATGACGTCTTGACCATCCCACCGCGCGCCGGGCACGCAGCATTGGCGCAGGCTTGTACCGCTTCCATGGGCTGCGAAGCAATGAGAACCGTGCACGGCGAAGCCGGTCGCCGACTCCATCCGGGCATTAACCTGTAGTTACAATGTATTAGCCTGAACGCGCGGTGACTCAGGGCCCGCCGTGATCAAGGTCTGGCCGCCGGGCCGATCGCCTGAACGATCGGCGAATGTGGCCATCATGCAACATCGCTGTGACGGCCAAATCCGGATCCGGATTCATGGGTTGCACCTCATCATGCGCCACTTGTCCACAGGCCTGCCCGCCCCGCGGCTGCAAAGTTCACACAAGCGGCTGCGGATTCGGGGTCAAGCGCATGATCTGACGCGAAATTCGCGATCGGTGAGGCACATCGTCGACCACTACCTGTAGTGGTCGACTATTTTTTTGACACAACCTGTAGTGGTGCGAGGCTGGGTCTCAGGTTGACCGCAACGGGCGCTCAGGCTAGTTTCAGGGTCAGGAACGGCAGCGAACGAACAGAGCCCGCGGGGCAACCCGCGACGCTACGCTTGTCGCCGCTGCCCGCCCTGCCAGACAAGCCAAGCGCCGCGTCAAGCGGTCAGGCCCGGGTCGACGCGAGTGCCGTCGACCCGTGGTGTGACCGGGTGGACCGGTTTGCGTTTTCCGCACGGGGGCGGCCAACGCAGGGGCACACGACGTTTCGACGGAGGACCGGCATCGCCGGCGACCGACGGACGCCGTGAAGGAGGCTGACATGGCAGACGGCGCGCTGAGACTCGATGGAATGACGGACTCGCACACGAACCACACGCAAGCCAGCACTGCGCGCCGCAAAGGCCGCGGCAAGGCCCAGCAGACCCAGCCCGAACGGATGACGACGGACACCGAGCGGACACAGACAGAACGGAGCGGCACGATGGAAGGCATGAAGACGGAGAAAAAGAGCAGCGGCGCGGCAGTGACCCAGCCGGTCAACGCCAGCGCGCAGCAGATGGGGCTGATGGCGATGGTGCTGGATGCCGCGGCGACCGACGGCAATTCGGACTCGACGCTGGCGACGAGCGCCAGTACGCTCGACGAGGGCAGCAAAGCGCAGGTGGTCATGGATAACGCGAGCGAGATGAGTGTGACACACGTGGCGCAGAGCCGGGCGCCCGGACACCAGCTGCCGGCATCGCAGCGCGCGGATCGCGGCATCGGCGTCGCGTGCAAGCGCGTGTTCACCAAGCAAGGCGTGAATCCGTTTGACGAAGTGTCCTGGGACCGCCGCACTGCGTCGATCACCAACACCAAGGGCGAGACGATTTTTGAGCAAAAGAACGTGGAATTCCCGTCGTTCTGGTCGCAGACCGCGACAGCGGTTGTCGTGTCCAAGTACTTCCGCGGGACGATCGGCACGCCGGAGCGCGAATACAGCGTGCGCCAGTTGATCGGCCGCGTCGTCGGTACGATTGGCGCGTGGGCGCGTCAGGGCCAGTACTTCGACAGCGAGGAGTCGGCGCGCATTTTTGAGGACGAGCTGACCTGGCTGCTCCTGCAGCAGCGCATGGCGTTCAACTCGCCGGTGTGGTTTAACGTGGGCGTGGAAAAGCAGCCGCAGTGCTCCGCGTGCTTCATCAACGCCGTGGAAGACACCATGGAGTCGATCCTGACGCTCGCCAAGACCGAAGGCATGTTGTTCAAGTACGGCTCCGGCACCGGCTCCAACCTGTCGCCGATCCGCTCCTCGCGCGAGCAGCTCGCAGGCGGCGGCACGGCGTCCGGTCCCGTCAGCTTCATGAAAGGTTTCGATGCGTTCGCGGGCGTCATCAAGTCGGGCGGCAAGACCCGGCGCGCCGCCAAGATGGTGATCCTCAACGTCGATCACCCGGATATTCTTGAGTTTATCCGCTGCAAGGAATCCGAGGAGAAGAAGGCGTGGGCGCTGATCGAGGCCGGCTACGACAGCCGCATCGACGGCGAGGCGTACACCAGCGTGTTCTTCCAGAACAGCAACAACAGCGTGCGCGTCACCGACGCGTTCATGCAGGCGGTGGAAAAAGACGGCGAGTGGACCACGCGCGCGGTCAAGGACGGCCGGCCGATGGACACGATGGCCGCCCGCGACGTGATGAACACGATCGCCGAGTCGACGTGGCTCTGCGGCGATCCCGGCATGCAGTACGACACGACCATCAACGACTGGCACACGTGCCCGAACACGGCGCCGATCAACGCGTCCAATCCGTGCAGCGAGTACATGTTCCTCGACGACTCGGCGTGCAATCTGGCGTCGCTGAACCTGATGAAATTCGTCGGCGAAGACGGCGAATTTGACATCGAGGCGTTCAAGCACGGCGTCGACATCACGATCACCGCGCAGGAAATTCTTGTAGATTTCGCGGCTTATCCGACGCCAGCGATCGAGAAGAACAGCCACGCGTTCCGGCCGCTGGGCATTGGCTTCGCCAACCTCGGCGCGCTCCTGATGACCCGCGGCTTGGCGTACGACAGCGATGCCGGGCGCGCGTATGCGGGCGCGATCACGGCGATCATGCACGGCGAGGCGAATTTGCAGTCGGCGCGCATCGCCGAGCAGATCGGCCCGTTCCCGGGCTTCTCGATCAACCGCGAGCCGATGCTGCGCGTGATGAAAAAGCACCAGGCGGCCGTCCAGGACATCGCCGCGAAGCTGATTCCGGCCAACCTGACGCGCGCCGCGGCGGCGATCTGGGAGGACGTGCTCGCGACCGGCGCGAAATCCGGTTACCGCAACGCGCAGGTGTCGGTGCTGGCGCCCACGGGCACGATCGCCTTCATGATGGACTGCGACACGACCGGGATTGAGCCGGACATCGCGCTGGTCAAGTACAAGAAGCTGGTCGGCGGCGGCACGCTCAAGATCGTCAACACGGCCGTGCCGGACGCGCTGATTCACTTGGGCTATTCGTCCAATGAAATCGCGGAGATCACACAGTACATCGACCAGAACGACACGATCGAAGGCGCGCCGGGGCTGAAGATCGACCACCTCGCGGTGTTCGACTGCGCCTTCAAGCCGGCCAATGGCACCCGCTCGATCCACTACCAGGGTCACATCAAGATGATGGCGGCGTGCCAGCCGTTCCTGTCGGGCGCGATCTCCAAGACCGTGAATTTGCCCGAAGATGCCACCGTGGCGGACATCGCGCAGACGTACGTCGAGGCGTGGAAGCTGGGCATCAAGGCCGTGGCGATCTACCGCGACAACTGCAAGCGCAGCCAGCCGATGAACGTCAAAAAGAGCAGCGACGCCAAGGACGGCACGGTCGGCCACGGCGTCGTCGCCGGTCAGGCCGCGGAAGCGCCGATCCAGTTTGTGGAAAAGATCGTGGAGCGCATCGTCGAGCGGCCGCTGCGCAAGAAGCTGCCCGATGAGCGCCAAGCGCTGACCCACAAGTTTTCGATCGCCGGCCACGAGGGCTACATCACCGTCGGCATGCACGAGGACGGCTCGCCGGGCGAAGTGTTCATCACGATGGCCAAGGAAGGTTCGACGCTGTCGGGCTTGCTGGACGCGTTCGCGACGTCGATTTCGCTGGCGCTGCAGTACGGCGTGCCGCTGGACGTGCTGTGCAACAAGTTCACGGCGACCCGCTTTGAGCCCTCGGGCTTTACCGGCAACAAGGACATCCCGATCGCCAAGTCGATCACCGACTACATTTTCCGCTGGCTGGCGCTGAAATTCCTGCAGACCGGCGAACAGGAGTCGATCGACGGCCAGACCAGCGGCGTTTACGAGCCGATCCCGGCGCCCACGGCGTCGACCGGGACGACGGTGCGGATCAAGCTCGTGCAGCCGAATGCGGCGCCGGTGGAGGCCAAGGATAGCGATGCCAACGGCCAGCAGCGCGGCGTGATCGCCCGCAACATCGACCTGCCACTGTGCAGCAACTGCGGCCAGACGATGTACCCGGCCGGCAAATGCTACCGCTGTGACTGCGGCGCGACCTCGGGCGGCTGCTCGTAAGTTCATAGCGCGCAAGCGAAATGCATGAAGTGGGGGTGGTTCTGCGGAGCCGCCCCCACTGCGTTTTGTCGCTCTGACTGTCACGCCCGCATCACCGCGCGGCTTGGCGGCAGCCCCGTTGACTGCGACACTGAAGCCGCGCCGCACCGGCACGCGAGGACTTGGCAAACCACATGGCGACGATCGATGCGAATCTTCCCAAAGGAACCGCGCTGCTGGCTCAGCCGCGGCTGAACCGCGACGCGGCGTTCACGCCGGCCGAACGCGAGACGCTTGGGCTGGCTGGCTTGCTGCCGCACGCGGTGTTCACAATTGACCAACAGGAGACGCTCGAGACCGAGCACCTGGCGGCGAAGAGCGATCCGCTGGAGAAGTACGTCGGGTTGATCGCGCTGCTGGAACGCAACGAGACGCTGTTTTACCGCGTGCTGGCCCACAACCTGGAGGCGCTGGCGCCGATCATCTACACGCCGACGGTCGGGCTGGCGTGCCAGCAGTACAGCCACATTTTTCGCCGGCCGCACGGACTGTACCTGACGCCGGACGACGCGGGCCAGATGGTGGAGCGCCTGTGCAACGTCGCGGAGGCGGAGGTGCGGCTGATCGTGGTCACCGACAACGAGCGGATCCTGGGTCTGGGCGATCAAGGCGTCGGCGGGATGGCGATTCCGGTGGGCAAACTGATCCTGTACGCGGCGGGCGCGGGCATTCATCCGCGGCACTGCCTGCCGGTCAGCCTGGACGTTGGGACCGACAACCCGGCGCTGCTGGAGGACCCGTTCTACCTCGGTTTTCGCGCGCCGCGCCTGCGCGGGGAGGCCTACGACGCCGTCGTCGCGGAATTCGTCGCAGCTGTGAAAAAAGTGTTCCCGCGGGCGATCCTGCAGTGGGAGGATTTCAAAAAGGGCAATGCATTCAGACTACTGGAGCAATATCGCGGTGAGGTTCGCAGCTTCAACGACGACATCCAAGGCACGGCGGCCATCGCGCTGGCGGGCATCCTGTCCGGTTTGCGCATCACCGGCGAGTCGCTGGCGCAGCAGCGCATCCTGTTTGTCGGCGCGGGCGGCGCGGGCGTGGGCATCGGCGGGCTGATCCGCGCGGAGCTGCTGGCGCAGGGCGTGAGCGAGGCCGACGCGCGGCGCAAGCTGCTGTTTTTTGACTCGGACGGCGTGCTGGTGGCCGGTCGGCCGATCAAGGATCCGTACAAGTCGCCGTTTGTCCTGGGCGCAGCGGATGCGGCGGCGATCGGCGTGCACGCGGACCTGGACCTGCTGGGCCTGGTTCAGGCGTTTCGGCCGACGGTACTCATCGGAACGTCTGGCCAGCCCGGCGTGTTTGACGCGGCGGTCCTGGCGCAGATGGCGGCCAACTGCGCGCGGCCAATCGTGCTGCCGCTCAGCAATCCGACCAGCAAGGCGGAGTGCACACCCGCGGCCGCGCTGACGCACTCGGATGGACGCGCGCTCGTGGCGACGGGCTCGCCGTTCGCGCCCGTGCAGATCGGCGAGCGCAAATTTGCCATCGGCCAGTGCAATAACGTGTTCATTTTTCCGGGCTTGGGACTCGGCTTGTTGCTCAGCGAGGCGGAGCGTGTGCCCGACAGCCTGTTTCTCGCCGCCGCACACGCCGTTGCGGAATTCACCCAGGCGCAGCACGCCGGCGAGGAGACGCTGTACCCGCGGATTGCCGAACTGCGCGCCGTCAGCCAGCACGTGGCGCGCGCGGTAGCGAGGGCGGCCGCACAGGCGGGCGTCGCGCAGGCCGTGGCCGAATCGGAGCTGGAAGAACGCGCAGCGGCGTGGCACTGGCTGCCCGCGTATGGGCCGCTACCGCGGTGACGGTCGATTGGCCCGCGGCAAGGCCAGCAGCAGGACCAGGCACACCGGGGCGCCAAATTCCAGGCTGGCGTCGTGCGTCAGCCCCGTCAGGAGCAGCGCCAAGGCCAGCGTCCCGACCAGCCGCAGCATCTCGCTGACTTGCGCCCACGGCTTGCGCTCCAGCAGCCCGCCGACGTTGAGCAAGCCCCACAGCACGTTCGCGAACGCCAGCCAGAACAGCCTGGATTCATGCAATTGCCGCAGCCAGGGCAGCAATGCCGCTTGGGCCGCCACGAGCGTCAGGAGCTGCGCGCTCAGCCAGACCTTCAGCCGGGTCGGCACCGGCGTGTCGTATTTCACGACCGTGTTCCGGTCGACCGCGTGCGGCGGATGTTGCGGCAGGTCAGGCGGGCTCCACGCCGGCGACTTCCACCACACCCGCAGCTTGTCTGACCACTTCGCCGTCTGCTTGGCCGCGTCCAGCATGTTCTGCCAGACGATCCAGTTGGCCCAAATCGTGTTCCAGCTGGCGATCGGCGTCGTGGTGCCGTAGACGCAAGGCTCTGTTTCTTCTTGGTAAGTGCCAAACAGCCGGTCCCAGACAATCAGGATGCCGCCGTAATTTTTGTCCAAATACTGCGGGTTGATCGCGTGGTGCACGCGGTGGTGCATCGGCGCGTTGAACAGCCACTCGTAGGGCCCCACGCGGCGGATCACTTCCGTGTGAATCCAGAACTGATAGAGCAAGGAAATCGAGACGTTCGTCGCCAGCACCTGCCACGGAAAGCCGACCAGCGCCAGCGGCAGGTAGAACGGAATGTGCGTCAGGTGGGTCAGCCACTCCTGGCGCAGCGCCACGGCCAAGTTGTAGTCCTCCGACTGGTGATGGACGACGTGGCCGGCCCACAAAAAGTGCGCTTCATGGCTCCAGCGATGCCACCAGTAGAAGACGAAATCGACGTAGAGAAAGCCCAGCACCCAGATCCACGCGCCGCCTTCGGGCAGCGTCACCACGCGCGCGTCGTACGCCCGCACGTACGCGGCGATGCCCAGCACGCCCAGCGCGGCGCCCAGCGTTTGACTGCCGACGCCGCACGCCAAATCCGTGATCGCGTCGGCAAAACGGTAGAGTCCGAGGCCTCTTCTTTGCGACCACAGGACCTCCGCGACGATGAGGAGGACAAAGAACGGGTATGCCAGTGCGATCAGGTGCAGATCCATCGGTCGCCTCGGCGGATTCAGGGGCAGAAGGTGGCTTTGTCGTCGCAGCAGTCGCCAAACGCACCCGGCGTGCAGTTCGGATCGCACCAGCACACGCCGCCGCCGGGCTTTTGGCTCTTCCAGCCGCACAGGTTCTGGCAGCCGCTGGCGGGCTTGGCGCAATCCGCGGGACAGAGGTGGTTGTTTTCGCCCTTGCCGCAGATGCCGTCGCCACAGTTTGGGCAGTCGGCGGGGCACGTGGTAGCAGTCTCGCCGGCGACGCAGACGCCGTCCCCGCAGCCGGGCAGCACGCATTGGCTCAGCGCGCACGACTTGGCTGCCGCGCAGGACGTCCCGTCGGGTACGCCGCCGATCGCGCAGGTGCCGTCCTGGCAATAGTCCACGGTGCACGGGTCGCCGTCGTCGCAAGCGACGCTGTCGCAGCTGGCGGGGCAGTCCGCGGGGCAGGTCTGGCTGGACTCCGCGACATTGCACTTGCCATCGCCGCAGCTGCCCAGCAGCGGGCAAGCGCCGTCCACGCTGCATACGCCGCCGTTCAAGCACGTGATCGGTGTCGCAGGCAGCGCGGACGTGCATTGGCCCAGCGCGCAGCCATCGGTGGTGCACGGGTTGCTGTCGTCGCACACAAGGCTCTCGTCGATGCAGCTGCCGCTGGTTGCGCAGCTGGCGCCACCGTGGCTGTCGGTCCGCCGTTGCCAGCCGCCGCCCGCGCTGCCAACGGCCCAGATGCCGTCCGGGCTGACCGCCGTGGCGAGGTCGAACAGCTGCGAGCCGTCCTGGCCCCAGTCCAGCGACAAAAGGCCGCCGATCGGGCCAAAGCGCGCGATGCCGCCTTGCGAGAATCCGCCGAACTGGCGCACGAGGGCGACCGCGCTGGTGCCGTCGGGCAGGACCGTGAGCGCGCGCACGTCCGTGAGGCCGGAAATCGGCCATTGGACCGCGAATTCGAACACGCCGTCGGGGCCATACCGCTCCACCGCGACGCCTTTGGGCCCCGGTCCCGCGACAAGCCAGCCGTCGTCCGGCATCGCGGCGATCGCAATGTGCGTCGCGACGCTGAGCGGTTTGGCCCAAGTCTCCTGCAAGCTCGCGTCCAGCCTGTGGATTTTGGCAACCGTGCCCTCGACGGTCAGCACGCCGCAGCCACCCTTGGCCGACGCGGCGACCGCGAGGCCCTGCGACAGGCCGAACGAGCCGGGGAGTGTGACGGGCGTGCCGGTCCAGGTCGTGTCAAAGCCTTCGACGAACGCGGTTTGGCCGGGCGTGCCGGTTGCTGCGGTGCCCACGACGACGACCGAATCGTCGGCGAGCACGGCCAACGCCGCGGAGCTGCCGCCTGCGCCGCCGTCGACCGCGACGGTGACGGTGAGCGGATCGCCCGCGTCGGTGAACCGCGCGATTGCGCCGCCCGCGCCGCCCTGCAACACGACCGCCCAGCCGTTGGGCAGCACAGCGACGTCGCTGACCGGGCTTCCCGCGAGGGATTGGGTCCAGACAGCCAGACCGGATGCATCCAATCGGCTGATTTCATTAGCTGTTCCAGAGACGACCGCCCCGCCATCGGCGCGCGTTGCGATGAACGACCACTGGCTGGTGCTGCCGTCGACCGCGTCGAACAGCGCCGCCGCACCGCCAGTGCACTGGCCGGTCGCCGCGCAGCGATCGACGACCGTGCAGGCCGCGCCATCGTCGCACGCCGCGTTTGTCAGAGCCGCGTGGCCGCACTTCCCGCCGTCGCCGCAGACGTCCACGGTGCAAGCGAAGCCGTCGTCGCAGGCGCTGATCGTGAGATTACTGCATAATTGTGAGGTGTTGCAGTCGTCCTGACCCCAGGCGTCGGTCCGCAGGATGAGGCCGTCGGCGATGGCCGGCGTCTCGCCGACGAGCACTGCGCCGCCGTCAGGCAGGAGCGCGACGCCGTGGGCGATCCCGGAATCGTAGCTGGCTTGCCACTGCAGGCTGCCGTAGCCGTCAAAGACCCCTTGCCACGCGTTGGCGCCGGAGCTGCCCCAGAGGTGCCAGAGGCCGCCGGGCGCCAGGGTGCCGCCAGTCACGGTGACCGGTGCGGACGCCCACGTCGCGTCGCCCAGCCAGCTGCCGCCCGCGCTGAGCTGGCCGAACCAGACGCGGCTGCCGCTGGCCGTCGGGCGCGCGCCGGTGACGAAAATGCGGCCGCTGCCGGATAGCGCGACGTTCTGGAAGCCTGCTCCCGCATTGCCAAAAGCCCGCTGCCACAGCATCGTCCCGGCCGCGGAAAATCGCACGGCCAGAGCGGTCGCGGCGTCCGCGGTGAGCCCCGCGCACGTGCCGACGGCGATCGCGCCACCGTCGGGCAGGACCGCCACGTCGCGCAACACGCTGGGGCCAAAAGCGGCAGCGGTGGCGGTCCAAACCGTCGCGCCAACGCCGTCCAGCCGGGCCACGTGGCCAGCCTGATCCAGCGCCAGCCAGCCGGACGGATGCGCGACGAGCCGGGTGACATCGCTCGCGCCAAATTTGGAAAAAGGTTCAACTTCTTGCTGGGTTCCATCCGCGTGCACGAGCTGGACCACCGCGGCCGTCGTCGTCGCGCCGCCGATCGCCACGGTCCCGACGCCATCCACGGCCGCACAGCTGTAGTGCGCATCGCCCGCGGGATCGGTGAGCGCCGGGAAGTTTTCCACCAAATCGGCTGCTGCGTCCAAGTGTTGCGCCCAGCCGGCATGCCAGCCGCTCGCCGTCATGCGCGCGCCGACGACGACGATTTGGCCGGTCGGCAGGATCGCCACGCCGTTGAACCGGTCGTCGCCACCCGTGCCGCCATCCATCGAGGTCGTCCAGAGCTTGGGGCCGCTCTGGCACGCGCCGCCCACGCACGCGCCCGCCAGCTTGCACACGCCGGTGGCCGGGCAGCCGGAGCCGTCGTCCAGGTTCGGGTTGCTGCAGCCGCTGCTGGGGTCGCACGTGTCCGCGGTGCAGGGGTTGCCGTCGTCGCACGTGGTTGCGGTGCCGGGCAGGCAGGTGCCGGCTTGGCAGTGGTCGCCGACGGTGCACGCGGTGCCATCGCTGCACGGCGTCGTGTCGGACAGCGGCGTCCAGGCCACGGGCGTCGTCGCGGGCTGACATACCGCGCAGTTGTCCGCGGTGGCCGCGCCGCTGGCAAAACACACACCCTGGACAATGCACCAGCCGGGCAATAGGGCCGTGTGCGCGCACGCGCCGTCCAGGCAGGTGTCGCCGGTGCATGGCAAGCCGTCGTCAGGACACGGCGTCGCGGCGAGGTTGCTGTGCACGCAGCTGCCATCGGTGCCGCAGTCGTCTGATGTGCACGGGTTGGCGTCGTCGCACTGGCTGGGTGTGCAGCTGGGGCCCGCGTCGACCGCGGCCGCCGTCGCATCCGGCGCAGCATCGAGCGCGTCGGGCGCAACGTCGGTATCGGCGGCGTCGGTGCCCGCGTCCGGCGTCGCGGCATCGGGCAGCGCGGCGTCCGCATCGGCAGCGGCGTCCGGAGCATCGGCCGCGTCGAGAACAGCATCCACCGCGTCCGTCCCCGCCGCGTCGAACGCGTCGGCGGCGTCTTTCGCGTCCGGCTTGACGGCGGCGTCCACGGCATCCGCAGCGTCCACACCGACTTCGGCGACTTGGCTGTCGCGCGCTTCCGGAAAGTGATCCGCGGCAGGAATCGCGACGGTGCAACCGGCGACGGCAACAGAAAAAACCGCAACGATGACAGCCAGCTGCGCACGCACCATCAAAACCGCCCCACCAGCGCGACGCCCGCCAAGCCCGGCCCCGGCGCGACGCCGACGCGCGTTGCCGGCCGTGCCTCCGTTTCGCGCAGCAGCAGCCACGTGCCCACGCCGGCGGCCACCATGCCCGCCGCTGCCAGCCCGACGCCAAGCGTTTGGTGCATGCCAATCGCGTCCGCGCGCGCCTGCGCCTGCGCGTGGCTGATGTCGCCCGTGACATAGCCGTCCACGAGCTTCAAATCCTGATTGAGAACATGCTGTTCACTCACACCGTAGACCAGCAGACCCGCACCGCCGCCGATCAGCGCGAGACCGGTCCCCAGCACAGTCCAGCCGATCGCGCGCGAACCTTTTGCGCTGTCGCCGTCCGGGCTTGTGCGCGCATCCACCGCCGCGCGCTCGGGCGCATGCGCGCTGGCAACCTGCTGCAGGCGGTCCTCGGCCTCTGGTCGATCCGCCGCCGACTTCGGCGACTCGCGCAGGTACTGCCGCAGCAGATCGGCCGCACGGTCCTTGTCGCCCGCCTGCTGGGCCGCCGCACCGGCTTTGAACAAAGCCGACCAGCGCGTCGGCACTTCCACCCACAGCTGCTCATACAGCCCGGATGCGAGCTGCCATTTGCCCGCCGCCACCGCCTGTTCCGCCGCCGTTTCCTTGCTCTCGCCGCGACGCGCGCGCAGATCCGCCAGGTACGCGCGCGCCTTGTCCGCCCGGTCGGAGCCCGCATCCGCCAGCGCCAGGAACTGCTCCAAGTGCTCCTCCGCTTGGGACTTTCGGCCCGCCGCCATCTCCGCCCGCGCCGCGGCGTACAGGTAGTTCGGCTGCTTGGAATCCGCTTGAAAAGCCTGAAGATACAGCTCGGCCGCCCGCACAGGATCGCCGCCGTCGTCCGCTTGCAGGGCCTGGCGCGCCAGCCCCACCGCCACCTTGTCAGGCTCAACGGCGTGCGCGCCGAGTGCGAGCGCGCAAACCGCGACCGCCAACAGCCACTGCAGCCGGCTGATTGCGCGCAGGATATTGATTTCGTTCAACTTGAACATGACAACACGCCTGCGCTTTGCTGTGAACCCCCGCATCCAAGGTTATAATCGACGCCACGCGCCCTGTCCAAAGGTTGCGTGTGACCGTTGCAGGCTTGACACGCGGCGACAACTTCCGCATGATCCGCGCCCCGGCAAGCTCCTGTGCGGCGCTTCGCCTGCCCTGCGAAAGTGGCGAAATTGGTAGACGCACTAGATTCAGGTTCTAGCGCCTTCACGGGCATGCGGGTTCGAGTCCCGCCTTTCGCACTGACAAATTCCATGCTGGACCTCCAGGCACGCACACAGCAGCCGCCGCGCCGATCCCACGATCGCGTGGCGTTTGTGTTTTTGGCGGTCGCCGCGCTGGCCTGCCAGCCGAGCCTGGAGACGCAAGCGCGGGTCCACGTCGACCAGGCGATCGGCCACGTGGCGGCGGCGGCGCAGCTGCTGGAAGCGGCGGACGGCGATCAGCGCAAGCTGCTGGACGCGGCGCTGGCGTACCGTAGCGCCCACCATGGCGAGCTCCACCAGCTGCGGACCGAGGGCGAGGCGATCTGGGCGCAGCTCGACGCCGACACACGCGCGCGTCTGACCGCGGATGCCGACAACCGGACGCGGCCGCTGCTTGCACGACTGGAGCTGGCGGCGCAGAAGTTTGCCAATCCGCGCCAAGCGTTGATGCTGGTGCAGCCGTTTCTCCTGCAAGCGAGCGCGCGTGCGGGGCCGGTGAACTGGAAACCGTGGCTGCCTCAGCAACCCAATCTGCCGCCGGAACTGGTGAGCCAGCCGTTGCCGGCGACAGGAACCACCCGATGAACCGCGCCGTCGCCACCCTCGCCGCGCTGCTCACCGGCACGCTGGTCTTTCTGGCCTTTCCCGGCTGGAACATCCACGTTCTCGCGTGGTTCTGCTTTGTGCCGCTCATCATCGCGCTGGGCGCCGCGACCGGCCGCCAGGCCTTCTGGTTCGGCTTGCTGGCGGGCACCGTGACCAACGCCGGCGGCTTCCACTGGATGACCGTGATGCTGGAGGAATTCGGCCACATGCCCGCGCTGCCAGCCTACGCGATCCTCGGCGTGCAGGCGCTGACGCAGGGCCTGACGATGGCGATCGGCTTTGGCCTCTGGCGCTGGCTCGCCGGCCGCGGCGTGCCGAGCGCGCTGGCCTGCTGGCTGTCGCTGTGGGCCGGCGAAGCGATCGTCCCGATGATTTTTCCGTGGTTCATGGGCAACGCGATCTCCCAAGAGCTGCCGATGATCCAGGTCGCGGATCTCGGCGGCGTCCATCTGGTTTCCGCCGTGATCTTCGCGGCCAACGCCGCCCTGGCGGAGATCCCGACCGCGCTGGTGACCCGCCGCCGGCCGGCGTGGCTGTTCCTACTCGCGGTGGCGGCGCTTGTCGGTGCCTCGTGGGCGTACGGGACGCTGCGCATCGGCCAGGTCGACGCGCAGCAGGCCGCGGCGAAGAAAGTCCGGATCGGCATGGTGGAAGGCAATGTCGGCATCTGGGAAAAAGAGGCCAAGTACCTGGAAGGCGAGGCGCGCTCACGGACACTGCGCCACAACCTCCTGAAACACCAGCAGATGTCGGCGCAGTTGGAGCGTGAGGGTGCAGAGCTGATCGTCTGGCCGGAAAGCGCGTATCAGCCGTATGGGTTTTCGCCGGTGCTGCACACCCTGGACCACTTCCTGGTGATCGGCGACGGCGGCGCGATCTGGCGCCACGACGGCCAAGCGCTGCACGCGGAGAACGGCCAGCGCCTGGGCCTGCCGCGCGACGTCAAGCTGCTGAGCGGAATTTCCTCGCCGCGCGGCGATATTTGGCGGGCGATCGACCAGGGCAAACGCATCCTGACCGTGACGCCGCAGGGCACCTCGGTCGTGGACATGCCGTCGGGCGAGACGGCGGTCGCTACGGTTTTTCCGCCGGTCGACCCGTTTGGCCGGATGCCCGCCGGGCTGGTCATCGCCAGCAGCGGCCGCGTGTGGCTGTTGCCGGTCGCCGGTTATCTGGCCAAGCGCGAGGCGGACGTGCACCCGGTGCCCGATCCGGGCGATGGCACCCAGCTGGTGCCGCTGACGGAGCAGGCGCTGGGCCCGCTGGCGCTGACTTCGGCGGCGCGGTCAGGGATGGGCGTGACGATTGCCGCGGGCCTGGGCGGCGCGCTTGTGCAGATTGTCGGCAATCAGGTGCGGCGGGTCGAATCGCCGACCCGCGTGGACCTCTGGACGGTCGCTGCGGACAGCCAGGGCGACGGTATCCTCGCCGCGGGCCAAGGCGGCACGGTGCTGCGCAGCGACGGCTACCGCTGGCTCATCGACACCGTCGGCGATAAGGACTGGTACGCCGCGTGGTTCAGCGCCGACGGCAGCGCATGGCTGGCTGGCAAGGACGGCGCGCTGGCGCATCGGCCGCCGCTGGGCACTTGGAAGCAGCTGCCGCCGCTGGCGAACATCGACCTGGTGGCCGGCGCGAGCGACGCGGACGGCAACCTGCTGATCGTGGGCCGGGGTGGACGCATCTGGTTTGGCCCGCCCGGCCAACAAAAAGAGGTCAACACGGGTTCGGCGGCCGAGATCACGGCCGTGCTGGGCGAGCTGCCGGAGCCGAGCTACCTGACGCCGCGATCGGCCAAGCGCATCGTCGCCAGCCAAACGCCGCTGCCCGACGCAAAGCTGAAGTATCCCGCGGATGTGCAGGCCGACGACCTGACGCCGGAAGCCGATCGCGCCAGCCCGCGCCGCGGCTTCAAGACGCCGCTGCTGTACGGCGCCATGACCCACGGCAGCGAGCTGCCCAGCCACCACGCGGGCTGCACGGATTGCTTCAATTCCGCGGTGTTGCAAGGACCGAACGGCGAGATTGAGGCGGTCTACGACAAGGCGTTCCTGCTGATGTTTGGCGAATACGTGCCATTTGGCGAGGCGTTTCCGCAGCTGTACGAGCTGTCGCCGGAGACGTCCCGCTTTCAGTCCGGCACGCGCACGACGCCGATTGAGCTGAAGCTTTCCGGTGACCGCGAGGCGCGGATCGGCATGCTGATTTGTTACGAGGACTTGGTGCCGCGCTATGCCAAGCGCGTGGCGGCGCACGACCCGAATGTCTTCATCAACCTGACCAACGACGCGTGGTTTGGCCAAAGCGCGGAGCCGGAACACCACCTGAACCTGGCGCTGATCCGCGCGGTGGAGTACCGGCGCTGGCTGCTGCGCTCGACGAATACCGGAATTTCCGTGTTCATTGATGCAGTTGGCCGCCGCGTGGCCGAGACCAAGCTGACCGGCGAAGAGACGCTGATGCGCGCCGTGCCGCTGCTGGAGGGCCGCACGGTGTACGCGGTGCTGGGCGATTGGCCGCTCGCGGCGCTCGCGCTGGCGCTGTTGTGGCTGTGGGCGCGGACTCTGGGTGGCAAGCCGGGCAAGAAGTCCCGCAAACGCGCGAAATCCTAGGCGTTATGGCGGCGTCACGGCCGTCGGCGGCTCCACCAGGTCCGGCACCGGTGCTTGCGGCGGGGGCGATGGCCGATCCGCGGGCGAAGCGATCCGCAGCGACTCGATGAATGCGAGCAGCTCCGGGCGCCGGTCCTTGATCGCGCTCGCCGGCCCCGCGACCGTCAGCACGTACATGCCGTCCTCGGCGACGCACACCATCAGCCAAGCCGAAGTCGGCGGCTGGTCCTTGCGCACCGTCGTCGCCTCCACGACGCGCCCTTCCAGGTCGCCCAACTGCACCGCGCGATCGTCGGCCAGCTCCGCCTGCCCACCCTGCTCCAGCGCGCGGATCTCCTGATCCAGCCCGGCGTTCATGCCGTCTGCCGGCTCCTGTTCGCGGCGCACGGTCAGCAGGATTGACCCGTCCTCGGTCTGCCACAGCCACGTCAGCGGCTGCACGACGTCCAGTCCCTTGGGCACGACAACTGACACGTGCGGCGCGCCCAGCAGCGGATGGCGCAGCCCATCCGTCTTGGGCAGCTCGTCCATCGTCTCCACGCCGCTGCACGCAGCCAGCGCGAGCGCCGCATACAGGAGCAGGAGTCGGGTCAAATGTCGCACCAAACGCTCACTTCAGACCGCGCATTCGCCGTCGCGGGTCTCGCCGAGGAACGGAGCGGACGCCTTGATGTCCCAGAAATCCAGCTCCTGCGCGGCATCGTCGGCAATGTCCAGCAAATCTGCAACCACCGGCTTCAAGGATTCCGGGGCCGCGCGCCGCAGGTAGTCGCCGACCGTCTCGCCCGGCAGCTTCTGCTGGCCCGCGTGTTCCAGCAAGCGCAGCACCGCCGTCGTGGCCCGCCGCGCTGGCACAAGGCCCAGGTCCTCGCCAAAAACCGCGCCGGTCGGGTTCACGTCCCCGCCGACCATCAGCCGATAGTGCGGCGCCGGTCGCCCGCCGATGCGCCGGAGCGCGCCGTACAGGCCAATCGTGCCGATGTGATGCTGGCCGCACGAGTTGTGGCAACCGCTGATTTTGATGGTCGTGTCGATGTCGCCGACGCGCTCCAGCAGCTCCACGAGCTCGTCCGCGAGCGAACGCGAGAACGTGACGCCGAGGTTGCACGTCGTGACGCCCGGGCAAGACGTGATGTCCGCGATTGTGTTGGCGCCCGACTTGCCCAAGCCAACCGCCTGCAGCTGCTTGAAAAGACTTGGCAACTCCGCCACGGGCACCGCGCGGAGAACGGCATTTTGCTGCGGCGTAAAGTGCAGCCGCCCTTCGCCAAAAGTCGCCGTCAGCGTCGCCAGGTCGCGGATATTCTTGGCCGTCACTTCACCGCCGCGATCCAGCCGCACGGTCACGAACACCTGGCCGGCCAGCCGCGTCTCGCGCACGCAAGTCGACGCCCAGGCGTGAAATCCCGGCAGCCCGACTTCGGCGTCCGTCGGTCGCGCGTACTGCCACGTGTCCACGCCGGGATACACCGTGTCGATGTGGTCCAGCCGCGGCGGCGGATCCTGGAGCACATGGGCCAGATAGCCCTCGTACGTCGCTTGGAACAGCTCCGGGCCCATCTTGCGCAGCACGTGCTTGATGCGCGCCTTGGACCGCACCTTGCGGTTGCCGTGCTCCTGGAAAAAGTCGATCACCGCCAGCATCGGCGTCAGGATGTCCTTGGCCGGCCACGCTTCGTGCACGCACAGCCCCGTGCGCGGCATGGACGCCAGCCCGCCGCCGACCAGGAACTTGAACGCGGGCTCGCCGTCCGCGCCCTTCACCGCCACCAAGCCGATGTCGTGAATCGCCGCGTAGGCGCGGTCCGCCGGCGACGCGGAGAGCGCAATCTTAAACTTGCGCGGCAGCTTTTGCGCCCGCGGATTGCGCATGAAAAACCGCACGATCGCCTGCAAATACGGTGTCGTGTCAAACACTTCGTCCGGCGCCAGCCCGGCATAAGGGTCCTGCGTCACGTTGCGGACCGCTGAGCCGCACGCCTCGGTCATCGTCAGGCCCGCTTCCGCCAGCATCCGCATCTTGTCAGCGACCTGATCCAGCGGAAAATAGTGGATCTGGATGTTCTCGCGCGTCGTGACGTGCGCGAGGCCTTCCGGCGCCACGTCGATGACGTCGGCCACGCGCCGCAGCTGGTCCGGCAGCACGATGCCGCCCGGCATCTTGATGCGCAGCATGAACACGTCGTCCTGGCGCTGGCCGTACACGCCCCGTGTCAGGCGATAGGCACGGTATTCGTCGGCCGGCAGCAATCCGGCGGCGTAGTCCTGAGTGCGCAGGATGAACTCATCGACATCCGCCAAGTTTGCATATCGATTGTCAAATACTGCCGAGACATCCGCTGCCATTTCGTCCTCGTCCATGCGTTTGGGTAATTCGGACCGACTGAGTCGGACAATCGCAAAAAGGATGCGGTAGCCCGCGCGGCGTGTCAAACACTTCCAGTTCCCAAGCCCGGGTTCGTCAGCTAAACTCGTGCGTCCCGCGCCGCTCCGCTTGGAGCTTGAGGTCGCATGCAATCGCTGATCGGTCAGAAAGTTTGGGTCATCCAGTTCGACGACGAGGACACGTCGGTCATCGGCATCGTCGACGCGATCGAGACGGGCTTCATTGCGCTGCGCAACGAGCGCGAGCCGACCGCGTCCTTGTACGTGAACTTGACAAATGTTAAGGAAATCGAAGTGTTTCGCAATGAAGGCGAGGGCGAACTGCGTCTGCTGCGCTTTCCGGACAACGACAAGCCGGCCTGATGGCCCCACGTGGTGCGGGAGACGCAGATGTTGCAATCCGGTGCAGAAGTCGCGGCATATCAAGGATTTTCGCAGCTCCGCGGACGGCGCGTTGCGGTGTGTTGCAACCCGTCGTCGCTCGTTCGCGCGGAGCGGCCGCCGTACCGCCGCCACCACCTCGTCGACGCGATGCGGCAAGCGGACATCGCCATCGCGCGGCTGTTCGGTCCCGAGCATGGGCTGTGGTCGACCGCGCAGGACCTGATCGCCGTGGACGCGGGCGTGGACCCGGTTTTTGGCTTGGAAGTCGGGACGTTATACGGCCGCACGGTGGACACGCTGACGCTGGAGCCCGAGGCGCTCGCGGGCATCGACGTGCTGGTTTTTGACATCCAAGACGTCGGTTCACGGTACTACACCTACGCCGCGACGCTGTGCATGGCCCTGGAGACTTGCGCACAAGTGGGCGTGGATGTTGTGGTTTTTGATCGACCCAACCCGCTCGGCGGCGAGGTTGTGGAAGGCAACGCGGTCCAGCGCAAATTCAAGAGCTTCGTCGGCTGGATCGACGTGCCGCAGCGCCACGGGCTGACGGTCGGCGAGATCGCCAAGCTGTACGCCGCGGAACAGGGCTTGCACTGCCAGCTGACCGTCGTGCCGTGCGCGCACTGGGATCCGGGCAAGTATCTGGATGAACAGGACTTTGGCGCGGCGGGCAGCCCGTGGTACGCGCCAAGCCCGAACATGCCAACGGTGGCAACGGCCATCACATATCCAGGTACGTGCCTCATCGAGGGCACGCGGCTCTCGGAAGGGCGCGGAACGACACGGCCTTTTGAGCTTGTCGGCGCGAGTTGGCTGAACGCCCGGCAGTACGCCCACGCGATCGACAGCTTTGCCATCCCGGGACTGCACGTGCGGCCGATGCAGTTTGAGCCCGCGTTTCAGAAATTTTCCGGCCAAGTCTGCGGCGGCGTCGCGATAGAAGTCGTTGATCGCCGGGCATTTCCCGCCGTCAAGGCCGGCCTCGCGCTGATCGCGGCGGCGCGCAAGCTCGGTCCCAAGCAGTTCGCGTGGCGCACGGAGACCTACGAATTCGTGAGCGACCGCCTGGCGATCGACCTCTTGATGGGTAACACGTTGGCGCGTCAAGTGCTCGAGGCGGGCGGCTCGCTGGAGGAGGCGACCGCCGATTTCGACCGCGACAGCCGCATCTTCGCCGAGCGCGCGCGCGGCCATCTCCTCTACACGCGCCGCTCCGGGCTTTTTGCGGACGGCATCCGCCGCACCGGCCGCATCGCGCTGTGAAACCGCGCGAGACCATTCTGTTTGGCGGCACGTTTGATCCGCCGCATGTCGGCCACGTGCTCGCCGTCGCGTGGCTGCTCGCCACCTTGGACGCCGA
The DNA here is from genome assembly GCA_903929795.1 of uncultured Myxococcales bacterium. Taxonomy (GTDB): domain Bacteria; phylum Myxococcota_A; class UBA9042; order UBA9042; family UBA9042; genus CAIYBN01. The sequence continues at coordinate 30,276 of CAIYWC010000096.1, forward strand.
CGTCTGGATTGAGCCGGTCGACCGCCACGTGCTGGGCAAGGCGCCGCTGCCGTTCGCGACGCGCCTGCACTGGAGCCGCCTGGCGTTTGGCATCTTTGGCCCGCGCGCCACCGTGCGCGAGGACGAGCAGCGGCCGGACGCCTCCGGTGCGACGATCGACCTCGTGCGTTACCTCCGGGCGCACCACCCGGAGCGCAGCTTTCGCCTCGCTGTGGGCAGCGACATCCTGGCGGAGCGCGACCGGTGGCGGGATTTTCCCGGGCTCATCGCGCTGGCACCGCTGATTGTGCTGCCACGGCCCGGGTTTGCAATTCCGGCCGACGTCGCCGGGCTCATCGCGCCGGTTGAATTCCCCTTCGTGAGCTCCACCGAACTGCGCGTCGATTGGGCCGCCGGACGTTCGCTCGCGGGCCGCGTGCCTGCCGCCGTGATCGCGGCCATGGGGGCCCATGCCGGCTAGCCGTGTGCTGATTGTGGGCGCCGGTCGCGCCGGTGTGACGCTCGCGGTGGCGCTGGCGGCGGCGGGCGTGGACGTGCAGCTGGTGGCGCGACGGGCACAGCGGCGCGACGAAGTGACGGCATGGCTGCGGCGGCAGGGTCTGGCGATCGCGGTGCTGCCGGAGCCGGTCGCAGCGCCGGTGATCGTGCTGGCTGTGCCGGATCGCGCGCTTGCGGCCGCGGCGCATGCGCTTGCGGCGGCGGACGGCGCGGGGCAGCAGACGCAGTGGCTGCACCTCTCGGGCGCAGCGCCGTGGCAGGTGCTCCAAGTTCCTGGTGCGACTCAGGAATTGGCAGCGATGCACCCGCTGGCGGCACTACCCGACCCGCTGGACCTGGACAGCGCGGCGGCGGCAGTTCGGCCACTGCGCGGCGCGACGTTCGCGGTGGCCGGAACACCGGCAGCTCAGGCGACCGCCGCGGAGTTGGTGGCGCTTTTGGGCGGTCATGTCGTGGCGGTGGCAGACGGTGCGCGCCCGCTGTACCACGCCGCTGCGGCGCTTGCCGCCAACGATCTGGTCGCGCTGCTCCAGGTGGCCGAGCAGGCCGCCATCGCCGCCGGGCTGACGCCAGCTCAGGCGCGCGCGGGGCTGGGCCACCTGATGCAAACGGCGCTGGACGCGATTCGCCGCTTGCCCGACGACGCGCCGCTGCGGCTGGGGCTGACGGGCGCGGTGGCGCGGGGCGATGCGGCGACGGTGGCGCGGCACCTGCAGGCGCTGAATCAGCACCATCCGCCGACGGCGCTGCTGCACTGCCTGCTGTCGGCGGAGCTGGTGGAGCTCATGCGCGACAGCGCCTTGGGCCCGGCGGCGCTCGCGGCGCTGGACACGGTGTTGGCGCAAGTGCCGCGGCCGGGTGAATGACAACCGGCGCGTTGAAAAGGGCGCAACGCGACCGCTTTGAATACCCGCTCACAAGTTCCCCGGGCGACGCGGCAGCGCGGCGTCGGTCTGGTCCAGGCGGCGGTACAGCGTCGCGCGGCTGATGTTGAGCCGCAGCGCCGTCAGCTGCATGTTGTGGTCCAAGCGCCGCATCGCCAGCCGGATGCCTGCGCGTTCCAGATCCTCCACGGTCGGCAGCATGTCCTTGGATGGAAAGGCAAATTCCAACGCTGCGTTCAGCCGATCCGCCACAGAGCCCTGGCGCAGCTGCGCGCTGACGTCATGGTCGTGCAGCGCCGCGGCCGTGGGCGCCGGCACGGTCTCCAGATGGCGCGGCGTCTGGCCCGAACTCTCCGACGCCAAAAGTGCAGACGGCATCAGCTCTTGCACAAAGCTCGCCGGCAGGTCGCGCAGCGCGATCGTCTCCGTGTCGCACTGCAGCGCCGAGCGCGCGATAATGTTCTGCAATTGCCGGACGTTACCCGGCCACGGGTGCGACTCGAACAGCCGCAGGACCTCCGGCGTCACGCCCTTGATGGCCTTGCCTTCCTCGCGGGACGACTGCTTGACGAAGTGCTCCACCAGCAGGGCAATGTCGCCCTTGCGCTCCTGCAGCGGCGGCAGCGTGAGCGTGAACACCGCGAGACGATAGTACAAATCCTCACGGAACGTGCCCGCGCGCACCATCCCCAGCAGCTCGCGGTTGGTCGCGGCAATAATGCGCGAATCGGTCTGCACCAGCGTGTTGCCGCCCAGCCGCTCAAAGCGGCCATCCTGCAGCACGCGCAGCAATTTCGCCTGCAGCGGCAGGGACATCTCGCCGATCTCGTCCAGAAAGAGCGTGCCGCCTGACGCCGCCTCGAACTTGCCGATCTTGCGGTTCTGCGCGCCGGTAAACGCGCCCCGCTCATAGCCAAACAGCTCGCTCTCCAGCAGCGTGTCCGGAATGCCGGCGCAGTTAATCGCGACAAACGGCCCCTGCGCGCGCGGCCCGCTGTCGTGAATCGTCCGCGCCACCACCTCTTTGCCGGTGCCGCTCTGGCCGGAAATCAGCACGTTGACGCGGCTGTGGCTGAGGCGGTCGATCGCCGCACGCACCGGCTCCATCGCTGAAGAGTGCGAAATCAGTGCGGAATACCGGTCGCGCCGCGCCATCGACGCCGCAAGGTGGCTGACGTTGACCTCCTGGGCGATCGCGGCAAAAGCGTTGCGCACGGTCACCCGCACGCGTTCCGTCAGGTCCGGGCCCTTGGTGATAAAGTCGAACGCGCCCGCCTGGGTCGCGCCGATCACGATGTCCAGGTTGTCGTACGCCGTCATGATGATGATGCGGTGGCGCGGCTCAATCTGCAGCAGCTTGCGCAGCAGCTCCAGGTCCTGGCTGTCGGGCAGGCTCAGGTCCAGAAGCAGGACGCCCGGCGGCATGGTCCGCACCGCGACCTGCGCCTCATACGCCGTCGCGACCTTGACGCAGCGGTGGCCTTCGCGCGTCAGCAGTTTCTCGATCAGCGACGACACGTCGCGGTCGTCTTCCACGATCAGGACATCGCCCGCGGGCGGCGGCGGCAGCCCGATGGCCGCAGCATTCAGCGCATCATTCTGGCGATCAGGAGGACGGGACTCCGAAGTCATGGCAGGCTCCAGCCGCGTCGCGTGCGTGCATGGCGCAACGGCCAACTGCTGCAACCCCGCTCGCACGCGCCGATGTGTTTCAACTTGAGACAGATGATACGCGTTCAGAGCCCGTCGTCAAGCGCCGCGCTGCTGCTTTTTGCGGTGACGTCCGGGCGGCTGACCGGTACACTGCCGCGGCCCGGGCGCCGGGCGTGTTGCGCGGGCATGACTGAAAACGCCAATCCGTTTCGCGAGATCGACCTGCTGTCGCTACCCAGACCGGCGCTCAAGGCCCTGTTTCAGGCGGCGGGACAGCCGGCGTTTCGCGCGGAGCAGCTGTTTCGCTGGCTGCACGTGCGGCTGGAGCGCGACTGGACGCGGATGACGGACCTGCCCGCGGGCCTGCGCGCGCAGCTGGCCGAGGCGCGCACGCTCGCGGTGCTGACCGCGACGCTGGAGCGGGTCTCGGCGTTGGACGCCAGCCAGAAGATCGTGCTGCTGACGGATGCCGGCCACGCGATTGAAACTGTGATTATGCCAATGGATTCTGGCCACGTGACGCAGTGCCTGTCCAGCCAGGTCGGCTGCAAGATGGCGTGTGATTTCTGCGCGACGGCGCGGCTGCCGGTGCGGCAGGACCTGACGGCGGGGCAAATTGTCGAGCAGGTGGCGTACGCGTGTCGGCTGGGCTTCGCGCTCGGGCTGCGGCGCGGTGGCGTGGCGGGCGGCGAGGATGGCCCGCTGTCGGCGCGGCCGCACAACCTCGTGTTCATGGGCATGGGCGAGCCGCTGGACAACTTGCAGGCGGTGAGCGATGCGCTGGATATCCTGTGCGATGCCAAAGGCTTTGACTTCTCGCCGCGGCGCATCACGGTGTCGACCTCCGGCCTGGCCAAGAACGTCGCCAAGCTCGCCGCCGCGCACCCCAACGTCAACCTCGCCTGGAGCCTGACGGCGACGACGGACGAGGTCCGCGACCGGCTGATGCCGGTGAACAAGGGCGTGCCGATTCGCCGGATGGTCGACGTGCTGCTCGCGCTGCCGCCGAGCCCGCACCGCAAAATCACCTTTGAATACGCGCTACTCAAGGGCGTGAACGACACCGATGACGACGCGCTGCGGCTGGCGGAGATGGCGCGCGAGCTGAACGCCCACGTCAACGCGATCCCGTTCAATGCGTGGCCGGGCGCAGACTACCAGCGGCCGGAACGCCTGGTCATTCAGCGGTTTGTCGACGTGGCGCGGCGCGCAGGCGCGAGCATCACGCTGCGCGAGTCCAAGGGCCAGGACATCGGCGCGGCGTGCGGCCAGCTGGCTGGCGAGAAAGCCGCGTAATGGCTAGCGAACCTGGCGACGGCGCAGGATGACCGCACCGGCGAGCAGGCTGAGGATCGCCAAGCTGATCGGCGCGCCCTGCGAGCTGGAACCGGCGCTGCAGCCAGACTTGGCGGGCGCGCTGTCCGTGCCCACGGTGCTGGCGGTGTCGGCGCCCGCATCGCTGCCGCTGGTGGCGTCGAGGTCGAGCGAGCCCGCAGCGGCGTCGGCCCCGCCAGGCGCGCTCTGGGTGTCGCCGTTGGCAAAGACCGGCGACGCGTCGCCGTCCTTGGTGCCGCCGCCCTCGTTGCCGCTGGTGGACATGCTGCTGCCCAAGCCCAGCGACCACGAATCGTCGGTCGTTGCGGCGGCCATGAAGGCCTTGGCGGCCGCCTCGCAGCTCTTCTGGATCGCGTCGCAGCCGTTGGGCGCCTGCGTCGCCGCGCACTGCTCCAGCGCCGGCAGCTCGGCCGGAGCGACCTTGTCCAGCACCCACACACTGCACAGCGCCACGCACTGCGCCTGCGCGTCCGGGCTGGGCGGCTGCGGACCCGCGTCGATCTGCGGCATATTGGTGTCAAAGCTGGCGAAGTCGGGCATGTCGGCTGCGTCCGGATAGCTGGGAATTCCGCCGGACGATGCGTCCGCGCTGCTCGGCGGCGTGCCGCCACCGCCACCGCTGCTGCCGCCAGAGCTGCTGGATCCGCCGAATGCGAGGTTGCACGGCACGAGGATGGTGCAGAAGGCGTCGCAGCCCGTCTGCGTCGGGACCTTGGTCAGGTCCGGCACGCACACGCCCGGGCTCGCGGGGCAATTGGACTGCGGCATGCCGATGTCCATCGTCGGATAGAAGGCGTCGTCGAAGCTGATGCCGTCCGGGTCGAACGGTGGCACGCTGGACGCGTCCGGGGGATAGAAGCTGCCGCCGTCAACGAAGCCGCCGCCGCTGCTGCCGGCGTCCGTCCAGGAAAAGCCGTCGGACGAGGTCGAGCTGGCGTCCGCGTAGACTGGTCCGCCGCCAGTGCTGGTGCTGCCGCCGCCGGCCATGCCGGACGGACACGTGAAGTCGCACTTTTCCCAGGTCTTGCACGCGCTGTCGCCGGTGCAGAGCTTGGCCGTGGGGACGCAGTAGTTGCCCTGGCAGGTCTCGTTAGCGCTGGTGCACGGCGTTTGGGTGGAGCAAAAGCCGCCCGCCCACGCCGGCATCGCCCACGCGGAGAGTGCCATTCCGATCGCGATTGTCCGCTGCCATTGCTTGTACATCCTGACCTCCGTTCGTCGTCGTGGGCAAACCGGCAAATCCAGTCGGCACGCGGTTCCCAGACATTGCAGGAAGCGTGCCAGAAAATGCACGGAAGCGCGAGAGGATCCATCGCGCAAAATTGTCGAATCTTTCTTGGCAGATCCGGCCGAAGCGCCAAATCCCGCGCCCCGACAATCCGGGGAAATCAGCGGTCCAAATGTGTCGAAAATCTCAACATGAGGAGTTTTCCGGCAGAACGCGGCCTCAGAGCGCGCGGACCAAGCTGTAGATCAGGCCGACGCCATAGCCGCTGCCGCGGTTGTCGAGGAACGCAGGACCGGCGAGGTCGATGTGCGCCCAGCGGATGTCGAGGTCGTCGATATGCATCCAGACCCAGAGGCCGGACGCGGACGACGGCGCGTTGGCGCGATCGGCGACGCTGTTGCGCATGTCCGCGACATTGCTCTTGTAATCGCCGGTGTGCAGCTCCGGGCTGAACAACACGCCCATGCAGTGATCGCCAGACTCGTGACCGGCGGCGATGACCTTGGCTTCCAGTTCGCCGTCGTTGCTGACGATCGCCGCGTGCCATTTGCCGGTGGCGATCAGCTGAGCGCCCGTCAACGTTGCGGCATCAATCAGGAATTTTGGACCATACTTGCGCGCCACGTAACTCGCAGCGTCCGCCAGCGCGATGCGCCCTTCCGCGTCCGTGTTGTTGACCTCCATGGTCTTGCCGCTGTGCATTTCGATGATGTCGTCGGGCCGGTAACTATTTGGCCCAATTGCATTTTCCGCCATCGCCAGAGCCGCCACCACGCGCTTTTGCACGCCCGACTTCGCCAGCAGCGTAAACGCGCCCAGCACCGCCGCCGCGCCGCCCATGTCGCACTTCATCGTCAGCATGCGGTCGCCGACAATCTTCAGGCTCAGGCCACCGGTGTCGTACACGAGGCCCTTGCCGATCAGCGCGATCGGCGCGTCGCTGACGCCCGGCGGGTTGTAGTCGAGAATCACCAGCCGCGGCGCGACCATGGCCGTCCGGCCAACCGCATGCAGGCCGCGCAGGCCCAGCTTGAGCAGGTCGTCGCCGACGATCGACTCCACCGACACGTGTGGCACGCCCTCCACGGCATGACGCGTTTCCGCTTCAAAAACAGCGGTATCCAGCTCCTGCGTCGGCATGTCCACCAGCCGCGCCGCGTTGCGCACCGCTGCGACGCCCAGCGCCCAGGTCAAATCCAGCGGCACATGGCCGGCCTTGGTCAGCAGCTGGATCTTCAGGCTGCCCTGCGCGTTCTTGTTGCCGGCCTTGCGCGAATAGATCGAGTAGCTGCGCGCGATGCCGAGGTTCACGCCCAGCGCGTGCTTGGCGTCGGCCAGGACGGCAAGCACAGCGACCTTGCCGCCATCAGGTCGTGCAAGACTGCGCAACGCTTGATAAATTTCGTAAGCGCGCGTGTCGGACAGGTGCCGCGAGACTTTGTCGTACAGCGGAATCACGACCAGCGTCTTGGGACCCGCGCCCTCGGGCAGCAGCGTCGTGCCTGCCACGCCCGGGCCAGGCTTGAGATCCGCGGCAAGTCGGCTCGCAGCCTGGCGAATTCCCAGCGGCAGCGCGGCGAGCGGCCAGCCGTCGGTCAGGTCCGCCTTGCGCGCGATCACGACCAGCGTGTGCGCGTCCGCGAGCAACTCTTTGTCATCCAGCGTCCAGTCGATATGCGCCATGGCGAGCTCCGGGTGCGCGCGAGAACGGGCGCGCGGGGAAAGCAGGAAAAGCGAACGCGGTCCGGCGAGTGGGACGCGCTGGAACGAAAAAGGCCATCCGGGGGTCTCCTGGATGGCCTTTCGGGTGGACCTGAGGGGGATCGAACCCCTGACCTCTGCATTGCGAACGCAGCGCTCTCCCAGCTGAGCTACAGGCCCGTACGGTAAGTACGGAAGAAACAAATGATTTTTAGACAAACGCGAGAGGAACACACGCCGCGCCGACAGCGTCACGAGCGTGACGATGCGGTGCCCAGGGGCGGATTTGAACCGCCGACACGTGGATTTTCAGTCCACTGCTCTACCAACTGAGCTACCTGGGCGAATGGACTATCCGTGTGGCATTGCGCCGGCACGCGCAGCGCCAACGGGGCCGCCAGTTTGAGGCAAAAGGCAACCTGTGTCAAGGCGCCCGAAGCGCCGGCCCGCGGCTGGCCAAGCCTGGTTTGCCGCGGGGCAAAAACGGCGGAGGACCGGACTTGCGCCCGATCCTCCGCGTTTTCTCAACAGGCGAAGGGACTACTTGCCGTTCTTGCACAAGTCGCGGACCGTGTCGCAGTTGGTGGCGAGGCAGTCGCGGCACGCCGTGGAGGACGAGTCAACCGCGCACTCTGCCAGGCACTTCGCATAGCCGCAGGTGCCGTCGAACCGGCCATAGCAGTAGGCGCAACCCTTGGTCATCTTTGAGCACTTGGCGCTCGCTGGGTCGGTGTCGGCGAGCGTCGTGCAGGTCTTGACCACGCAATCGGTGATGCAGATCGCCATGGCGGTGTTCGTGTCTTCCGCCGAAGCGCACGTGGAGCCCATCGCCAGGCAGCCGTTCTTCAGCGTGCAATCCGAGACGATGTTGCCAAAATTGTCGTTGACCGAGGTCGTCGCGTCCGACATCGTAACCCACGCTTGGTCGTCGGCGCCGGTACAGCCGGGGGCGGTCGCCGGGACGGTGTAGGTGTACGGACAGCCGGTGGAGGACCACGGCGCGGGCACCGCCGCAGGGTCCACTGTCACGGCAGCCACGTCGCCGGTGGCGGTGTCGACCGTCGTGTCGGTCGTCGCCGTGGAGTCGCCGGACAGCGGCACGTCGCTGGTCGTGTCGGTCGTGGTGGTTGAGCTGGGGGTCGAGCTGCCGCACGCCGCGAACGCCATCGTGGCGGTAACGAGCGCGAGCATCTTGAAGATCTGAGACTTCTTCATGTTTTGAGTCCTCGCGCCCAGGCATCGACCTGGGCTTCTTGGGGGATCAGACACACACCGGACGAACTGCTCGCCGGTCGTTCGATTGCGCGGAAGCTTACGTTTCTCCGCGCTTTTTGTCAATTCCGGCGCCGTCCATCCGCGGAATTCGCGTCGTCGTCCGCACGCTCGGCAACTCCGGCTCCGGCGGCATTTCGGGGTCGACTTCGCTCTCCAACAGCCGCGTCACGTCCGCATCCAGTCGGTGGCTGAGCACCTCGTCGTACACGGAAACGACGCGAGAAAACGTGGCTTTCCAGCTGTAGCGCGCCTGGCTCTCCGCCAGCCCGCGCTTGCCCAGCAGCTCCGCGCGACCGGGCTTGCACAGCTCCAGCCACGCGTCGGCCACGGCGCCCGGCGTCGTCTCCTCGAGCGCGATGCCGCAGCGGCACGTCTCCAGCAGCTCGCCGATGCTCATCTTCGCGGAGCCCAGCAGCGCCACGCCGCACGCCATCGCCTCGACCGCCGCCAGGCCAAAGGTCTCGTACGGGCACAGCGTCGCCACGACGTCCACGGACGCCATGAGCCGCGCCATGTCGATCGGCCGCTCCAGATAGCCCATGTAGTGCACTTCCGGGTACTTGGCCGCCAGGGCCTTGACCTCGGCCACGCCCGGGCCCGCGCCCGCCACAACCAAGATCGGCTTGTGGCCCGCGGCGCGCAGCAGCTCATACGCCGCCAGCAACGGCCGGTAATTCTTCTCTTCGCTCAGGCGGTTGGGATAGCATAGCACCACGTCGTCCGGCCCAGCGTGCCAGGTCGCCCGCAGCTCGGGATCGCGGCGTCGCGGCTGGAACATCGCGGTGTCAACGCCCAGCGGCGTGTACGCCACGTGCGTCAGCCCGTGCGACGTCAGCTGGTCGACCATCACCTGCGTCGCCGCCATCGTCCGGTCAAACCGGCCAAAAGTGCGCCGCGCCCATGCCCACGCCGCCCGCTCCGCCAGCCGACCCAGCCACGTGCCCGGCCCGCCAAAGAAGCGACCGACGTCGGTCACCGGGAAATTCGCGTGCCAAAATCCCACGAACCGCGGCTTCTTGCCCGTGTGCGCGCGCAGGCCGAGGCACGCGAGCCGGACCAGATCCGGCGTTGTGTACGGACTGCCGATTTCGATCACATCCGGGCGAATTTGCTGCAGGATCCGCCGGAACGCCAGCGGGTTGATCACCAGCCGGTAGCCGGAATTGCCCAGCGCCATCGCCGGGACGTGGTGAATGCGGGCCGTGCCATGGATCTCCACGCCCGCGTGCGAGGACGGCACAAGCAGGTGATATTCCACCTCATCTTGGCGCGCCATGTAGCGCAGCTTCTCCAGGTGATAGCGCCGCACGCCGCCGCCGGTCATCGTGAAGAAGTCGTTGATGTCGCAGACGCGGATTTTGGCCATGGAAACCGACGCTCGCGTGCCATCGCGCCCGATTGGCGCAGCACGTCGCGGCTTCTAGCAGGCCTGACGCATTTGGCAAAATTCTCTGTCAACTTTTGTCGGCTTCGTTTGCCTGAACCACAAGGTGCGTGCCAAGATCGCCGCAGAGGTCCCGATGAATCGACCACCCTATCGCGACGCCTGGAGCTGGCTGGAATTCGACAGCGCGCTCCTGGCGCAGAACCAGCTGAACGACCGCACGCTGCGGCGCTTTCCGGTGTACCTGCCGCCGCACTACGCCGCGGAGCCGACGCGGCACTTTCCGGTCGTGTACTACCTGACCGGCTACGGCGGCTGGGGCGCGATGAAGCTGCTGGAGGAAAAAGCTTGGGAAGAGCCGCTCTGGGCCCGGCTGGATCGGCAGATGACGGCGGGTGAAATGGCGCCGATGATCGTCGTATTTCCCGATTGTTTTACCCGCTTTGGCGGCGCGCAGTACCGCGACTCGGTGGTCACCGGGCCGTACGCGCGCTACCTGTGCGAGGAGGTCGTGCCGCTGGTTGACGCGCGGTTTCGCACGCTGGCCGGGCCCGATCACCGCGGCGCGATGGGCAAGAGCTCCGGCGGCTACGGCGCGCTGCACCTGGCGATGACCCGCCCGGACGTTTTTGGCCTGTGCTGTGCAACCGCGGCGGACAGTTATTTCGAGCTGAGCTACGTCGCGGATTTTGCCAAAGCGCTGCAGGCGCTGCATGCGGCGGGCGGTGTCGCGGCATTTCTGGCGGATTTTCAAAGCGGCAAGCCGCGGCACCGGCACTGGCATACGGCGATGTCGACGCTGGCCTACGCGCAGGCCTACACGCCCAACCCGAATGTGCCGGGCGCGCTGGCGGACCTGCCGTTTGACCTGGAAACCGGCGAGCTGGTACCCGACGTGTGGGCGCGCTGGCTGGCGTGCGACCCCGTGCGTGCGTGCGCGGTCCATGCGGACGCGCTGCGCAGCCTGAAGCTGCTGTTCCTGGACGCCGGCCGCAGCGACGAATTCGCGCTGAATTTCGGCCACCGCGTGCTGGCGGATCGCCTGCGCAAGCTGGAAATTCCATTTGAATTCGAGGAGTTTGACGGCGGCCACATGGGCATCGACCACCGCATTGACGCCAGCTTGCTGCGGATTACAGCGGCTTTGCGCCGGGCGGGTGCGGCGGCGTCCACATCATCGTCATGAACTGCAGCGTGGCCTTTTTTTCGTCGGGCGTGCGCACGTCGTTGACGCGCCACTCGGCCCGAATCAGCAGCACCGCCAGCGCCAGCGCGACCAGCGCCGCCAACACGCGCGGCCCCGGACGCGGCCGCACGTCGCGCAGCGCGAGCCAAACCAGCGTCAGCGCGCCCAGCGCCAGCGCGAGGAAATACGGCAGCGCGTTCCACGGCCCCTTGACGCCGAGCGCCATCAGCGGATTCGGAAAGGCCCAACCATTACGCAATAGCGGTCCAACCACTTCCGGCAACGGATTGATCACCTCGCCGGGGAAACCTTGCGAAACCGCAGTGCACACGCCGGTAATGACGATGCTGGCCACGCCGAGCGCCGCCAGCAGGCCTGCGCCCAGGTGCGCCCGCCAGCTGCGCAAGCTGTCCAGGCCGTGCGCGGCGGCGATAGCGGCAAACGGCACCATGGCGGTCAGGTAGCGCGGGCCGACGACCCAGCCGGCGTGCCACAAGCTGTGTGAGCACTGGAACATCAGGAAATAACTGCAGATCAACGTGGCGATGAGCGCCTCGCCGCGCCGGCCGTGGCACCAGTCGTCGCCCAAACGCGGGCGGTTGCGGCGCACGCCGAGCCAGCCGAGCCAAGCGAGGATCGTCCACGGCGCGTAGAAATACAGGCCGGTGAACGAAGAAAACAGCGAGCCCATGACCTTTTCCCGGTTGGGCAAATGGATGCCGAAGATGCCGGGCGAGAGGTCGCGCACGAAGCCGGCGTTCTCCAGGTTCGCGTACGGCAGGCTCCACGGCGTGCCAAAGCTGCGCCAGTTGTTGTGGCCGAGCAGCAGCGCCGGGAGCAGCGCGCCCACCGCGACGCGCCAGATATCGTTGGGGTCTCGGCGGCGCACCCAAATCCAGCCGCACAGTAAAAAGACCGCGGGCGCCATGGGGAATTCGATGCAGGTCGCCCAGCCGCCGGCCAAGCCAGCCAGCACGATCGCCCCGCCGTTGCCGATCGCGCCGGCCAGGACGATGCACGCGAACAGGGCGACGAGCGCGACGCCGCCGGCTTGATGGCCCGCGAACATCTGGCCGTACGTCAGCGAGAGCGAGCCCAGCGCCGCAGCCAGCAGCGTCGCGTGACCCAGCCCCGGGCGAGTCAGCCGGGTCGGCAGCCAGCGCGCCAACCACCACCAGGCGAGCAAAGTCGGCAGAATCACGACCCAAAACCGCAGCCACCAGACGATCATCGCCTTGGACGGCTGGCCCAGATGGAGCAGCCGGTAGACGCCGCGCAGCACCGCGTGCGGGATGACGCCCAAAAACGTGACGCCCGGCGCCTTGGCCTGGTAGAGCTTGCCGGTGCAGGTGGGCGGGGTGCCGCCGTCGCTGCATTTCATCGCCTTGTCGTTGACGTAACCCCACTGGTCCGTGACGAGGCCGTGGTCGCCGGTCGGGCCGCGCGCGCCGATGGCATAGGTGCCGTCCTCGACGATGGCGCGGACCGCGTAGACGCGCACCATTTCGTTGGGATTGTTGATGGCTTCAGACCACGGAAACAGCCACAGGTAGGCGAAAACACACAGGCCCAGGAGCCAGCGCGTGGAAGCGGCGCCGAGCGGTCCGGGGTGCATGCTGGCTCAGCCCTTCAAGGCGATGATGGGCGCGATGAGCAGCGAAACGACGCTCATGACCTTGATGAGGATCGCGACGCCGGGGCCGGACGTGTCCTTGAACGGGTCGCCGACGGTGTCGCCGATGACGGCGGCCTTGTGCGTCTCCGAGCGCTTGGGATGCCCGGGGAGGCCGCCCTTCTCGATGAATTTCTTGGCGTTGTCCCAAGCGCCGCCGGCGTTGGCCATGAACAGCGACAGCGAAGCGCCAACCGCCAGCGCGCCCGCCAGCGCGCCCGCCAGCGCCGCCGGCCCGAGGATGTAGCCGATCAGCACCGGGCCAAGGACCGCGACGACGCCCGGCAGGATCATCTCCGAGAGCGCGGCCGCGGTCGCGATGTCGACGATGGCCTTGGGCTGCGGCTCCGCGGTCCCTTCGCGCAGGCCCGGGATTGTGTCAAATTGCCGTTTGATTTCAAGGACGATCGCGCCGGCCGCCTTGCCGACCGCAGTCATCGTCGCCGCTGCCACGATGAACGGCAGCACAGCGCCGATCAGCAGGCCAATGAGGATCTCCGGCCGGTCAATCGCCAGTTCCATCTCACCCAAGCCCGCGAGCACGCGCGCGTGGTTCACTTCCAGCGAGAACGCGGAGAAGAGCGCCACCACAGTCAGCGTCGCCGAACCGATCGCGAAGCCCTTGCCGATCGCCGCGGTGGTGTTGCCGACCGCATCCAATTCATCCGTGATTTCGCGGACTGCCGGGTCCAGGCCGGCCATCTCGGCGATGCCGCCCGCGTTGTCGGAGACCGGTCCGTACGCGTCGACCGTCATGACGATCGCCGTGCCGGAGAGCATGCCGACCGCGGCGATGCCGATGCCGTACATGCCGAGGTCGCCCATAGCGAAGTTGGCGAGCATGGCAACGCCGGCGATGAGCAGCAGGCACACGAACACGGACTGCATGCCCACGGCCATGCCCTGAATCACGTTGGTGCCCGCGCCGGTCTTGGCCGCTTCGGCGACGCTTTTGACCGGGCCGTAGTGGCCGGTGTAGTACTCGGTGAGCAGGCCGATCAGCGCGCCGCCGATGGCGCCACCCGCGAGCGCGAGCGTGACGCCCTGCTTGACGCCAAACATCGGCAGGACGAAGTACGTGATGGCGACAACCGCGAGCGGCGGCAGCACCATGGCGGCGCGCAGGACGGCGGCCGGCGCGCTATTCTTGAGCGCGCGGGCCATGAAGATGCCACAAATCGACACCGCCAGGCCGACGCCGGACAAGATGAGCGGCAGCGCCACCGCGATGACCTTGGCCGAGATCGGCTGGCCGTCCGTGCCGTTGGTCGGCGCGGTGATCAGGTGCTCCAGCGTCTCGGGCTTGGTCGTCAGACCGATCGCCATCGTCGCGACGATCGCCGCGACCAGCGACTCGTAGATGTCCGCGCCCATGCCAGCCACGTCGCCCACGTTGTCGCCCACGTTGTCCGCGATGACGCCCGGGTTGCGCGGATCGTCTTCCGGAATATTTTCAACCACTTTGCCAGCGATGTCCGCGCCGACGTCCGCCGCCTTTGTGTAGATGCCGCCGCCGATGCGGGCAAACAGCGCGATGGACGACGCGCCGACCGCGAACGCGTGGAGCATCGTGCCGAGCTGTTCGGTGTGGCTGTAGATGGCGTAGACGCCGACCAGTCCCATGAGGCTCAGGCCCGCGACGCACAGGCCCATGACCGCGCCGCCGTCGAGCGCAGTGAGCAAAGCGTTGGCCTTGGCGCTGCCTTTGCTGTTGTCCGACGCGGCGTTGGCGGTGCGCACATTCGCGAGCGTCGCCGCTTTCATGCCGATGAAGCCCGCCAGCAGCGACAGGAACGCGCCGGTCAGGAACCACGCGCCCGCGACGACGCCGAGCGAGGGCGTCGCGGCCATCGCGCCGAACACGACGATGGAGTAGACCGCGAGCACCTTGTATTCGCGCGACAGAAACGCCATCGAGCCTTCGCGGATGTAGCCCGCGATGCGCTTCATGTCGTCATTGCCTTCCGGCAGCGCGGCGATGCGCACGTAAAATGCCGCTGCGATGACGAGGGCGAGCACGCCAAAAGCGGCGGGTGCTTTGGTCCAGAGGTCGAGATTCATGGCGCTCCCAGGGAACTGCGAAGGGTGTTGGGGCCGGTAAAGGCGGGGCGGGAGATTGCCATGATTACCGGAGCCATGCAAGTTGCGCGCAGGTGCCACCGGGTTTAGGATGCTGGCCCCGCCGGAGGGCTTCATGCTGCAGAAAATCGTGATCGTGGGCGCGTCTTCCGGCATCGGTCGGGCGCTGGCGCTGGAATTGGCGGGGCCCGACCGCAAGCTGGGTCTCGTCGCCCGTCGTGCCACTGAACTGGCTGACGTTGCAGCGGAAGTGCGGCGCAAAGGCGGTCACGCAGAAGTCGAAGTGTGCGATGCAGCGGACGTGACCGCGGCGGAGGCGGCGTGGCGCGCGCTGGCCGACCGGCTGGGCGGCGTGGACGCGCTTGTGTACGCGGCCGGCGTGATGCCGGACGTCGGGCCGGACGAGTTCAACACCGCCAAGGACGCGCAGATGATTGCGGTGAACGTCCTGGGCGCAATCGCTTGGCTTAACTGCGCCGCGCGTGATTTTCAGGCGGCAGGACGCGGGGTTATCTGCGGCATTGGCTCGGTCGCGGGCGATCGCGGGCGGCGACCGGGGCCGGTCTACGGCGCGTCCAAAGCGGCGCTGCACACGTACCTGGAGTCGCTGCGGAATCGCCTGTGGCTGCACGGGGTTCGGGTGGTGACGGTCAAGCCCGGGCCGGTCGACACGCCGATGACCCATGGCCGCGGGCCGATGCCGTTGATGGTCGCCGCGAGCGTGGCGGCCCAGCGGATCGCTGCGTCGTTGGAAGGCGGCCCCGAGGTCGTCTACGTGGCCTGGCAGTGGCGGTACATCATGTTGATTTTACAGCATATTCCGACAATCCTGTTTCGACGGTTCAGCAAATGAGCGCCCCCCGCGTGCCCGCGCCCGTCACCGCGCGCGTGGAAGGCTGGGGCATGGCGGTCGGCGGCGTGGCGCAGGTGCTGCAGCCGACGTCTGTGCAAGCCATCGGCGCGGCACTCGCCCAAGCGCGCGCCGCGGGTCAGAAAGTCGCACTGCGCGGCGCCGGCTGCTCGTACGGCGACGCGTCGTGCGGCACCGGCAAGCTCGTCCTGGACTTCACGCGCTTCAACCGCATCCTCGATTTCGACGCCCAGACCGGCG